>NZ_JABEBY010000005.1:0-181550 GCF_046719765.1 Halonotius sp. F2-221B | reverse complement strand
CGGTGACGCTCGTATCAAGCTACAGCAGCTGTATCCAGTTGAGCCGAGGAACTAGTCAGACCACATCTGAACCTACACTGAGCTGTTTCCGACAATTATTGCTTCCCCAGGGACCACAAGAAATGGAGTGTACGATGTGACTCTTTGCGGACGTTCATAAACGGTGATTTCTCCCTCGTCAATCTGAACTTCTTCTTGCTCATTCAATCGTTCCATCGCAGCCCGCCCTTCATATGCAACAACTCCATTCGGTAATGACAGAGATCGCCTAACTTCTATACACCGTTGCAGTTCCGTATCATCCTGAGTTATAGTTGATTGGGAGGACTCAAGTTCGTCAAATTGACCGTCTACAGTTCCGAGGATACCAGCTTCCATATCTACGGCATTACGAGGAACCGACTTAATACCTCAGCTTTGCATATTAAAATAGGATCGCAACGTAACCGGTGGCACTGACAGATAATATCGACTGCAGATTTTTCGGACTAACGTACAAATCTGAATAGCAAATAAGACCGCCCTGTACTATACTCGGGGTCAAAATTCGGGCTCCGTTTCGGGTGCAACGCCGTCGTCACCGCCGTCGAGATCGAATTCTTGTCGTAGCTCCCGAATCCGGTCGCGGATGTCGGCAGCGAGTTCGAATTCGAGGTTGTTGGCGGCCTCCTGCATGCGGTCTTCCAACCCCTCGATCTGCCGGGCGGCCTCGTCGTCGGTTGTCGGTGCCTCGCCCGCGACGCCACCGGTGTCGGTTTTCGACCCCGGCAGATTCGTCTCGCCGATGGCTTTGTCAATCGTTGTCGGCTCGTGGCCGTGTTCCTCGTTGAACTCCCGCTGGATGCGGCGGCGACGCTGGGTCTCCTCGATGGCTGACTCCATCGCGTCGGTCGTCTCGTCGGCGTAGAGGACGACCTCGCCGTTGACGTTGCGTGCGGCCCGGCCCATCGTCTGGACGAGTGTCGTTTCCGAGCGGAGGAACCCCTCCTGATCGGCGTCGAGAATCGCCACCAGCGAGACCTCCGGAATATCCAGTCCCTCCCGGAGGAGGTTGATCCCGACGAGCACGTCGATCTCGCCGAGCCGAAGGCTCCGGATCAACTCGTGGCGTTCCAGTGTGTCAGTCTCGTCGTGCATGTAGGCGACATCGACGCCGCCTTCCTCAAGATACTCGGTCAGGTCTTCGGCCATCCGCTTGGTGAGCGTCGTCACCAGCGTTCGTTCATCGCGGTCGATCCGGTCGTCGATGCGGTCGGTCAGGTCGTCGATCTGCCCCGTGGCGGGGGCGGTTTCGACGGCGGGATCGACGAGATACGTGGGTCGAACGATCTGTTCGACGACCTGCCCGGAGTGTTCCAGCTCGTAGTCGCCGGGCGTCGCACTCACGTAGAGCAGTCGCTCGGTCTTCTCCTCGAACTCCTCGAAGGTCAGCGGGCGGTTGTCGTAGGCCGTCGGCAGCCGGAACCCGTTTTCCACCAGCGAGTCCTTGCGGGATTTGTCACCCTCGTACTGGCCCTTAATTTGGGGTAAGGTGACGTGTGACTCGTCGACAACACACAGGAAATCATCGGGGAAGTAATCGAGCAAGGTGTAGGGGGCCTCGCCGGATTCCCGATCCGACATGTGGACCGAGTAGTTTTCGATACCTGAGCAGTAGCCCGTCTCCTGCAGCATCTCGATGTCGAAGGTGGTGCGCTCCTCGATCCGCTGGGCGGCGACGAGGTCGCCCTCGCGTTCGAAGTACCGAACTCGATCTTCCATCAGCGCCTCGATCTCCTCGATCGCCTGCTCAAGGGTGCCTTCGGGGATCGAGTAGTGTTCGGCGGGGTGGATGAGGGCCGCCGGCTCGGTCGATTGGACCTCGCCGTTGAGCGGGTCGATCTTCAGCAGGCGGTCGATCTCGTCGCCCCAGAACTCGGCGCGGACGGCATACCGGCCGTACATCGGGTAGATCTCGACGGTGTCGCCCCGTACTCGAAAGCTCCCCTGCTGGAAGTCGATGTCGTTGCGCTCGTAGTTGAGATCGACCAACTGGCCCAGCAGGTAGTCGCGGTCGATCCGCTGGCCAGCGGAGAGTTCGAGGGCCATCTCCCGGTAGTTGTTCGGATCACCCAGCCCGTAGATCGCCGAGACGCTGGCGACGACGATCACGTCATCCCGCGTGAGTAGTGATCGCGTCGCGGAGTGTCGCAGCCGCTCGATCTCCTCGTTGATCGACATATCCTTGTCGATGTAGGTGTCGGTCTGCTCGACGTAGGCTTCGGGCTGGTAGTAGTCGTAATAGGAAACGAAGTACTCGACGGCGTTGTCGGGGAACAGCTCCCGAAACTCCTCGTAGAGTTGGGCCGCGAGTGTCTTGTTGTGCGCCAAGACGAGTGTCGGCGTCGCCAACTGTTCGACGACCCACGAGACGGTGTTCGTCTTCCCGGAGCCGGTGACGCCGAGCAGCGTCTGTTCGTCCATGCCGGCTTCGTAGCCGTCGACCAACTGCGCGATGGCGTCGGGTTGATCGCCCGCTGGCTCGAACGGTGCCTCGACAGTAAACGGCCGGTCTTCGCCGGGACGATCGGGCTGAAGCGGGCCGGACTCCGCGTCACTCATTGGCGATCATTGGTGGTGAACGCACTTGACGACCGTGGTGGGCGATCGGTCGGCGATCTCCGGGTCACCGAACCCCCTTCGTTTCGACTGGAAATTTTGCCGGTATCGGCCCCCTTTCGACCGATCTCCCCTCGTGCTGTCGCCGGCTGATCCCGTCCGACGATTCGGAGATATTAGGATCCTCGGACACGTAGCCGCGGCCGTGACCGTTGGATCTGCCCTCCAAACCGGCCTTCGGCTCCTGGTCGACCGCCCGGCGGACGTGCTCCCGGTGTATCTTGTCGGGATCGGGTTGACCGCGACCGTTCGCGTTCCGCTGGTGGTGGCGATCGGTGCTGCCCTCGCGCTGCTCGTGAGCGACGGCCGGCTCGAAACGCTGGTGACCGAACTCGAAGCGTTCCTCCAATCGACCGATCTCGACCCTGCGGCGTTGGAAACGACACCGCCACCGATCCCGTCGGAGCTTGAAGCCGCCGTCGGCAACGTGTTCTCGCCGGGTATTGTCGCGTTGCTGGGCGGCGGTGTCATCGTCGCGCTGTTGGTCGGCGTCGTCGCCGGCGGCCTCTCGAATGCCGCTGTCCTCCACGGCATCTACGGCGCGCTCGTCGGCGACGACGGGGTTCGGGCGGCCCTCGGCGGACTCGCCGACGATTGGCCCTCGTTTATCGGGCTGTCGATCCTTCAGACGATGCTTACCATCCTCGGGTTCGTTCCCATCGTGATCGGCGTGGGGCTGTTCGCGTTGTCGCCGGCTGCGGGTCTCGTCGCCACCGCGGTCGGGGTGGTGCTCGGCGTCGGGCTGATCGTCGTCAGCTCGTTGTTGTTGGCGTTTGCCGGCCAGTCGATCGTCGCCGACGATGTCGGGCTCGCCGGCGGTGTGCGTCGCAGCGCGCGCCTGCCGGTTGCCCGCCCGTGGCTGATCGTCGGCTACGTCCTCGTCGCCCTCACGGTCTTTGCGGTGCTCTCGATCCTCGGCTCGCTGTTCTCGCTGTTCGGTGTCTCACAGCTGTCCGGCATCGTCGGGCCGCTGCTGTTGTTGCCGTTTCTTGACATCTTCAAGTTCGGGCTCTACGCCGACCGATCGTTTCCGATCGTCACCGATGGATCGGCGGCCGGTAGCCGCTCTTCGACCGCCGCTGCGGATCGCCGCCCTCACCGCGCCCGGTTTGTCGCCGCGTTCCGCGATGGGCTGGTCGCCCTCGGCGGCTTTCTCCGCCGCGCGCCGCTGTCGGTGCTGTTTGCGACAGCTGTCTTCACCGCCGCGGCGATCGTCAGCTATCAGGTGACCGCCGGCTTCGGCGCGGAGATCCCAACGCCCGCGGAGCCAGGGCTGGTGTTCGGTTCCGTCCCTATCGACACGTTCGTCATGCTGGCAGCCAACAACTGGCTCGTGTCGGCGACAGCGACCTTCGGCGGGTTGGCGCTCGGCGTCCCCACCGGTGTCGACATGCTACTCAACGGCGGGCTGATCGGCGCGCTCTATGGGGTCACCGACTCGATGGCGTTTCTCGCCTTGGTGGCCCCTCACGGCATCATCGAGTTGCCGGCCATCTTCGTCGCCGGCGGGCTTGGCTTTCATATCGCGGCTGTCGTCCTCGGCGTTCTCACCGGCGGGGCGACGGTCACTACCCTTGTCGACACGCTTCGGTTGGCCTACCGGGTATTGCTCGGGCTGGCGGTCGTCCTTGTCGTCGCCGCGCTCATCGAAGCGTTTCTCACACCGGCGATCGCGGCGGCCGTGTTGTGAGGGCTTAGCCGGCTTCGGTCTCGATACCGAACTCGTCGGCGGCTACGGCGCGACGCCGACCGTCAGCAGCGTTCCCCAGGTTCGGTAGCGATCGACCATCGCTGCCCGTGTCTCCCAGTCGTCGGTCGGGAACGCCTCGGCTGGCGGGATCTCAATCTCCCGGTCGGCGATGGTGTCCTGCTCGGCGACATGGAGGCCGGCCGTACGAAACGCCTCGCGGTACTCCGCTCTGTCCCAGCGTGTCATCTCGATGGCGATGTTGTCCTGCCAGGCGTGGCTCGCCTCGTTTTCCTCGTAGTAGTTGACCGCACAGTAGAACGTTCCGCCCGGCCGGAGCAGCCGCCTGATCTCTTCGAGCGTATGGATCGGATCGCGGGCGTAGTAGAACGCCTCCATCGAAAAGACGTGATCGACGCTGTTGTCGCCAAACGGTAGCGTGTCGAAGTCGCCGACAAGGAAGCCGACCGCGTCGTCGTCGGTGTAGTCAGCGGCATTCCGTGCCATCTCCGGGGCGCCATCGAGGCCGTAGCCGCGGCCGATATCGGCGGTTTCTCGGAGCGCGCGCAGCGCGTAGCCGCTGCCGCAGCCGAGATCGACGATGGTGTCGCCGGTCTCGACCGGCATCCGTGCGAGGGCGTGTTTGGCGGTGTGCCAGTGGCGATCCTCCATCCCCCGGTCTCGTCCCTCGGCGGCCCAGCTGTCGAACTCCTCGCGGACGCTCATAGCTGCCCCTTTGCGGCGAGGGCCTAAACACATCAGCATTGCCGCCACGGCGGCCCGCCGATTTATGCCGGCGACGCGCCTTTTGCTCGTATGCGCCCTCGCCACGTGCTTCCCTCCGGCACGGAGCTTCGACGCCAGTTTCGGCTGGCTGATTCCGCCCAGCAGCTTGTCGGCGGCTTTCTGCTGGCCGGCCCGTTTGTCGTCACCGAGGAGGTCTGGGTGTTGGCGGCGAGTATGAGTCAGATCCAGGCGGCACTCACCATCGTTCTTGTCGCCTTGATCGGCTACGGCGCGCTCTACCAGGCGGATACGAAACGCGATCCAGACGACGAACAGCAGGTCATCGGGGTGCCGATCCGGTTTCTCTCGTTGATGATTGTTGCCTTCGGCTCGGTGGCGATCCTTGCGGGCATTTTCGACGCGCCGGCGACGTTTGTGGGCTCGCCACCGGCTGTCCCGATTGCTGAGGTCGCCACCGTAACCGCCCGCGCGATCAGCGTCGGCGCGGTGTTTAGCGTCGTCGGCGCGGCAACCGCCGACAGCGTGTTCTAACGCTCGGTTTCGGTTCTCCTCACGTCGTCAGGCGATCCGGTTGTACTGGTCGGACAGCTTCTCGGCGGCGTCGGCCATCAGCTCCGTCTCGTAGTCGTCGAGGCCCCACTCGACAACCTCCTCGACGCCGTCGCTGCCGAGTTTCACCGGGACGCCGAAGGCGGTGTCGTCGTGGTCGAACTCGCCGTCGAGGACGACCGAGCAGGGTAGCACCTCGCCGGTGTCGTTGAGAATTGCCTCGACTGTGTGGGCGACGCCGGTCGCCGGCCCCCACTGGGTCGCGCCCTTCCGCTCGATCACGTCCATCGCCGACTGCTGGAGGTCGCTGAGGATCTCGTCCTTTTCGTCGTCGTTGAACTCGGGGTCGCGGCCGTCGACCCGCACCTTCGAAAACACCGGCACCTGCGCGTCGCCGTGCTCGCCGAGGATCGTTGCTTCGACGTTCTGTACCTGCGTGTCGAACCGCTGACTGAGGACGTAGCGGAACCGCGCTGAGTCGAGTCGCCCGCCGAAGCCGATGACGTGGCCCCGTGGGCGATCCCCCGTCTCGTAGAGGTGGCGGTTCAGCAGGTCGACCGGGTTCGAGGTCGTGACAGTAATGAACTCGTCGTTGTGCTCGGCCAGCGACGCGCTGATGTCTGCCATGATCGGCGCGTTGTCCTCGGCGAGATCGAGCCGCGTATCGCCGGGCGAGCGTGGGATGCCCGCCGTGATGACGACCACGTCGCTGCCGGCGGTGTCGGCGTACTCGCCCTGCCGGACGACCGTGTTTGAGTCGTAGGCGATCCCGTGGTTCGTGTCAGCGGCTTGGCCGACCGTCTCATCTTCCATATCCGGGATATCGACGAAAACGAGTTCATCGACGACATCTCGGAGTGCGAGGTTGTAGCCTGTTGCCGCGCCGACGGTGCCGGCGGCACCGACGATTGACACTTTTGTCATGGTCTTGTATGCGCCCGGATTTCGAGTAAGCGTTTCGGTGGGGTTGACTAGTCGGTCTCGCTGTCGAGCCGCTGTGTTTTTCCGGTGTCCGTCCGTTTTCTCGCCTATGAGCGACTTCGACAAGGAAGCCGAACGTGAGAAACTCCGGAAGAAGTACGCCGACGACGAGGATACGCGCGCGGACACCAAGCGCATGAGCGAGCTACTGCTGAAGGGGGCGACGATGACGAACCAGCACTGCGACGAGTGTGGCGACCCGCTGTTCAGCCACAACGGCCAGACGTTCTGCCCGACCTGTCGGGCTACCGCCCAACAGCCGGCCGACGACCAGCAGCAGGCTGACACGCAGCAACCAACAGACACCCAGCAGGCAAACGGGGCACAACAGCCGACCACCGCTGCGCAGTCGCCCGCGACAGAGCCGGAGTCGTCGGCGACGCAGCCGCAATCGACGCCGACCGACACGCCCGCGACCAACGGCCATCCAGACGCGAGCGATAGTCGACCCCCGGAGCCGACTCAGCAACCGACCCAGCAGTCAACCTCGCAGTCGTCGCCCCCGACCGAGGGACTCACCACGGCGCGGCAGTCACTCATCGGGACGATCACGCGCTTCTCCCAGCAGGCCGCCAAAACCGACGATCCACGCCGTGCGAAGGAACTGCTGGCGGCCGCCCGCGAGGCCGCCGAAACGCTGCGCGCGCTCGAATTCGAGTAGCGACACGCTCCCCTCTCGCGGTGGTGGCTCTCTTGGAGAATCAATCTCTTCTCCTGCCCGTAATCGAATCGCCGTGCACGCGTCGCGGAGCTACGCAGCGGTTCTGTGCTCCGATTCGCCGTGGTCGACGGTGATCTCAGCGGCATCGCGCTGCCGGGTACTGCCGCACTCCGCGCACTTCTCGAAGGCGATGAACTCCGACGTATCAACCGACCGGAGTTCGTACTCGTGGGAACACACTGTTTTCCTGATTTTTCGAATCATATGCGTTGCGTGGGTGTTGTTGCTTATAAATCTAAGGACTAAGCGATACACTATCCGGTTAATAGTTTATATGACCTAATATTGGTCGAGTATGGGTATTTGAACTATAGGATTGCTCGGATCTCACAGCTTGGCCAACTGGCCCAGCCGTGCTGTCGCAGCGCATGTATAACGCTCTCATACTGATCTGCAGCGAGAGAAACGTACTCATCGGTACTCACAACGGGAGTGTTTCCACTGGAGATGTCTCCTCGGTCGGGATACCATACGCGCCTGAACGAGGGGAGACGCTGAGCGACGGAGCAACTGCTGATTTCTTTCTGCACACCCTCTCGCCGGCGACTACTCGCCGTCGTACTCGCTGCCGACGACCTCTCGAATCTTCTCGGCGGTCACCGCGCCGACGCCGTCGGCGTCCAGCAGGTCGTCCTCGCGTGCGGTCATCACGGCTTCGACCGTCCCGAACTCTTCCAGTAGCGACCGTGCCGTCACAGGGCCGATGTCGGCAATCGAGGCAACGACGTACTCCTGCTGTTCGGCCAGCGTCTTCGTGCTCTTCTCGCCGTGCACCGAGACCTCGCGGTCGCGGGTTTCCTGCTCGCGGCGGGCGATGGTCGCCAGCAACTCGGCGGTGTCGCTTTCGTCGTCAGTGCGGAGGATGCTCGCGTTGAAATCGACCGCGAGACTCGACAGCGCGCCGCGGATCGCGTTCGGGTGGACGTTGCGCTCGCCGTAGAGGTCGCCGCCCTCGACGATGACGACCGGCCGGCTGTAGTTGCGGACGAGGTCGCCGACCTGCTCGAACATCGAGCGGTCGCCGCCGGTGAGCGTATCGAGGAAGTCCGCCACCGACTTGCGCTCGACGGCGACGCGGTCGGAGAGGACGTAGTCGCCGACCGCCAGCGTTTCGAGCCGGGTCGTGATCCCCTCGCGTTTCGAGAGGTCGCGGGCGACCGTCGATTCCAACTCCCGTTGGTCGGCGACGATCTCGACGTCTTCGGTGTCAGTGCCGGCGTTGGCGACGATTTCTTCGTCGGTGTCGCTCTCTGCGTCACTGTCGTTCGCTGTGTCGCTGTCGTCGTCCGCGTTGTCGTCGCTCGTGTTGTCGTCGCTTGCTTCATCCGTGCTCTCGGTGTCGTCGTTGGTTTCGCCGAAATCCGCTAAGCCGGGCTGGCTCTCGGCGTCGCTGCCGCCATTTGTCGCTGCCGACGGGGCGACTCCGTCGCTCGCGTCGCTGGCCTCGTCGCCGTCGAACTGATCGAGCGCGGACTGGTCGTCGTCTAACTCTTCTTCGACCTCGTCGGCGACGCCCTTCAGTTTCCGGAGTTCTGACTCCATCTGTTTCTCCTTGCGGCGGGCGATCCAGAAGTACGCCTCATCACGGGTGTCGTTGGCCAGCAGGACGACGACGCGGCCGGTCGTCTGCCGCCCTGTTCGACCTTTCCGCTGGATCGACCGGATCGCTGTCGGTACCGGTTCGTAGAACAAGACGAGATCGACTTCCGGTACGTCGAGGCCTTCCTCGGCGACTGAGGTCGAAACCAACACGTCGAATTCGTTGTTGCGAAACCGGTCGAGGGTCTCCTGCTGTTCGGTCTGGGTCATCCCGTCGGAGCCCTCTTTGTCGCCTTGCCCGACGAAGCGTTCGGTGTCGAAATGTTGGCCGAGGAATTCGGTCAGTGCTTCGGCGGTGTCCCGCGATTCGGTAAAGACGATCACGCGCTCGCCGTTGTTGATGCCCAGCGTCTCGGCCAGTAGGATTCGCGTCTGGGAGAATTTCGGGTGGCGTTCGTCGAAGCGCTCGATTTTGCGCATCGCCTCGCGGACTTTCGGCTCGGCAACGAGTCGCTGGCTGGCCTTCGAGGCACCCGAACTCTCGGCGGCGTTGCGCTGGCGTTCGAAATACCGCCGGACGGATTCGACGCTCTGGGTTTCGACGAGCGTCACCGCTCGCCGGAGCTTCATAATCTCGGCGTGCGTCGACATCCCCTGATACCCCTCCGACTGGTCGTTGTCCATCAGCTTCCGGAGTTCCGCGCTGATCTTGTTGAGTTGTTTCTGGGAGATGTCAGGACTCGTTGCCTTCGTCACGCCGAGTTCGCGCAGTTGTTCGAGCCGATCCGAGATCACCTTGTTGAGGCCGTCCCGGATATCGAGCAGTTCCTGCGGGAGGTCGATCCGTTTCCACTCGACATCGGTGTCGTGGGTGAACTCATCGACATCGGCGTCGTCCTCGGTCATTACTTCGACGCCGTCGAGGCCGAGGTTTTCGCAGATGATCTCGATATCCTCCTTCGTCCCGCCCGGCGACGCGCTCATCGCCGTCACGAGCGGCTGGTCGGCGTCGGCGTGGTATCGCTCGGCGATGTAAACGTAGGCGTAGTCGCCGGTGCCGCGGTGGCACTCGTCGAAGGTGAGATGTGTCACGTCGGCCAGCGAGATCCGGTTGCCGACGAGGTCGTTTTCGACCACCTGCGGCGTGGCGATGACGATTTTGGCTGACTCGAACAGTTCGGCGCGATCTTCGGGACGCACTTCACCGGTGAAGACGACGATCTCGTCGTCGGGAATCTGCAAGGCTTCCCGATAGAACTCGGCGTGCTGGGAGACGAGCGGTTTCGTCGGCGCGAGCAGGAGCGCGGTGCCGCCGACCTCCTGTAGGCGTTCGGCTGTCACCAGCAGGCTGACCGTCGTTTTGCCGAGCCCGGTCGGCAGACAGACGAGCGTGTGGCCCTGTTTTGCAGCGTCGGCCAACTGGAGTTGGTAGAGCCGCCGCTCGATGAACTCCTCGGCGAGCAGCGGGTGAGAGATGTAGCCAACGTCCTCAGTGGCCGCCATTGGTTGCGGTTAGGAAGCGTCGCGGTTAAGCGTTCGCCGAGCAGGGTGGAAGTGAAGTAGTAGTATTCGGATTTCGGATTAGCTGAGAGGGTTAGGTGTAGAAAGCCCTCGGCACTCTCGACTCCCGCGGCTCGCCGCGCTCCTCGTTCGCTTCGCTCACTGCGGTGCTTACATCGCCGGGGTTCGTCGAGACCGCCTCGCCCTTTCGATCCGCCAAGGGTGGCAGTTGGTCACATAGTCGACCTACCTGTTTGCCTGATCGTATCGATCAGTGGTACGTTTCTCCGTACTGCTGTCGATCCATCCACGTCACCACGGCGACGTGTGGCAGCGTCAACACGGCGATGCCGACGAGATAGATCGCCAGCAACGCGTTCAGCGAGCCGTCGGTCGGCACCCAGACGTACAGCCCGGCGAACAACGCGAGCGACACGATCGTCAGCGGCGTCGCATCCCGGTAGAATCGCCAGAGTGCCGTCGGCCACTCGTCCGCGTCGAGTGCCTGTCGCGCGGCCGGATCGACGATTGCCAGCCGGCCGATGTGCCGGACGGCGTGCCAGACAGCGAAGTAGAGCCCGACCGCAAACACCGGCGGAACGAGCCAAAAGAACACCCACAACACCCCGATTTCCACTGCGTCCCACGCGACCCCCACCACGGATGTGTCACCTACCCACACATGGCGAGCCGTCCACAGCAGGCTACTAAGGGTGAATACCCCGAATCCGACCCCAAGGGCGAGCCGCGTGTCCAACCGAAATAAGGGGGTTAGCGCGGCTGTCGCCGCCGGATCGAATAACTCGATGATGCCGTTGACAACGCGCTGGTAGCCCTCGGGCTGGCCGAGCAGCGGCACCAACATCGGCAGTCCGCCGCGGACGACGAGCGACGCCCAGCGGTCGCTTCGCGTGCGAATATGCCCGGCCTCGCCGAACGCGCGCAGCGCGAAGGCGTCGCCCTGTCCCCAATGGAACCACGTCATCCCGAGAAACGCGAGTAAGGCAATCGCCGGCGAGACAGCCCAGACTGCGAGATACAGCCCACCCAAGACGGCGTAGACGACGCTGACGACCGCCAGCGATCGTTGCAGCGACGCGTCACCGAGTCGGAGCGGCATCAGGTGATCGACCGCGCCGTGCGGCAGCCCGAACAGCCCGACGCTCACGACGAACGGCGCGAAGCGAACCACCTGCGGGAGGTCGTCAACGACGAGGCCGAACGGGATCGCCACGACGATGACGATGAGCGGTAGCGTCATCGTGAGTCGGCCGACGGCCGTCTCGCGGCTCCACGTATCCATGGTAGAGTGGCCCCGTCTCTCAGTTGCTGTCGACGGCCGCCGAGAGCACGCCGCGCGTTTCCAGCAGGTCGCCCAACGCGGCCATCGTCGACACCACGTCGTCACACGAGGGTTCGACGGCGGGTTTCGGCTCGAAACCGACCGCGAGGCCGGCGACTTCCAACATCGGAAGGTCGTTCGCGCCGTCGCCGACGGCGACCGTCTCGCTCATGTCGACGCCGAGGTCGGCGGCGAGGGCTTCGAGTTGGTCGTCTTTCGTCCCCTCGATGAGCGGGCCAGTGACCTCGCCGGTGAGTTCGCCGTCCTCGATTGGCAGGGCGTTGGCGACGATGTGGTCGACCTCGGTGCCCGCGTCGTCGAGGGCGTGGGCGACGCCGCGCTCGAAGCCGCCGGTGAAGATGGCAACCGTGTGGCCGGCCTCTCGCAGGCGGTCGATCACGTCGGCAGCACCCGGCCGGAGCACGACCTCGCTGTAGGCGTCGTTGGCGTCGGCCTCGCTCAGCCCGGTCAGCAGTTCCGCGCGACTGCGCAGGCTTTCGGCGTAGCTGAGCTCGTTGTTCATCGCCCGCTCGGTGATATCGGCCATTTCGTCGGCGACGCCGAGCTGTTCGCCCAGTAGCACGGTCATCTCCGAATCCGATAGTGTGCCGTCGAAATCGAACGCAATGAGGCTCATTGCCGGCCGTTGGCAGGCGGGGCATGAAAAACACCCGTCTTCGCCTGCGTGGGGCTGGCGATCGATCCCGCGGCGTTTAATTCGTCGGCGGCACTATCGCCGCCAATGACTGAGGCCTACCGCGGCGTCATCGGCGCGTTCCCCTACGCCTTCCGGCAGGGTGACTCGCTGTTTTTCCGGCTCTACGTCATCGTCGGCACGCTGGCCGCGCTGTTCATCGGTGGGCTGTTCACGCTCGCGTTGGTTGTCTGGATCGGCCAGACCGCGTCGACGCCGGGCGGACAGTTGACGCTGTCGCGGACGTTTATCGCCGTCGTCGGCCTGTTCACCGCCGGGCCGCTGCTCGCGCCGACGCTGCTGGTCGCCCGCAAACACCGCAAGGGGCTGTCGTATCACCCTCGCTACGATACGATCATGGCAGTCCTCGGCTACGCGTTTCTGGTGTCGCTATACCTTGCAGCTATCATTTCGATGCCCGAATCATTCCGTCCGGAACCAAGTGGGCTCACCGCCCCGATCGTCGCCGTCCTGTATGCGATCCCACAGCTTGGTGCGATCGCCCCGCCGGCCGGCCTGCTGGGCCTGATGGCTGCCGTCCACTACGTCCTCTCGCGGTAACGAGCCGTCGCTCTCGCTGGGTCGAAACCGACAACACGCCCCCGTTGCTACCGGTGTGTATGACCGATGAGCCGATGGCCGACCCCAAGGAGAGCACGTTTCTCGTCACCCATGCTGACGACGAATCGGCCGTGTTGAAGGATGTCCACGACGGTCAGGTACACACCCTCGCCTCGAATCCCGGCGTCGAGATCGACGACGCCATCGAAGGAACGGTCGCTCCCGATCCGCCGATGGCGGTTTCGTGGCAGCTCACCGAGATCGACGAGCGGCGGTCGCTGTCGATAGCGGAGAGCGCGGAGCCACCGACCGCCCGCGAACAGGAGCTGGCCGCCGATCAGCCCGTCGGCGAGTTGACGACCGAACCGCGGGCCGGCACCGGCGAGCTGCATATCCTGACCGTTCCGGAAGACGGCACCGCCACCGCCGTCGACGACGTGCTTGACGATCGGGAGGCGACGCTGTCGCGGGCCGCCCGGCTGGGCGTCAATCGCGTCGAGATCCGATCGGAACCGGGCGTCGTCAGCGTTCGATACCTGCCGTAGTCTGTCCCAGACCGTCGCTGCCCCCGTGTTTGGTCTCCGAGAGATGAGAAGGCTTATTCAACCCTGTATTCCACCGACAATATGGCTCAGCTTTCGGTACCGACCGTCGACTACACCCAGTATTCGAACCGCCAACTGGTGGCGGTGCCGCTGGCGTTGCTCGCGGTCGCGCTGCTCGTGATCGGTGGCTGGTATCTGTTTACCGGCGCGCCGGCGAATCTCGGCTTGGAGTTCGTCGGCGGCTCGGAGATCCGGATCGACGACCCCGGCGGCAACGCCGACCAACAGATCGAAGCTGCGTTCAGTGCCGAACCGGATTCGGTGCGGCAGATCGCGGCCGACGACACCTACATCATCACGTTCCCCGAGGGGGCTGTCGACACGCCTGACGGCGGCAATCAACTCAGCGTGTTAGAACAGCAGGCCGAGGCGGCTGGCTTCTCGATCCAGGCCAGCTCCTCGGTGTCGCCGAGCTTTGGTGCAAACACCCAAACGATCGCCCTCGGCGGCGTCCTCGTCGCCTTCCTCGGGATGAGCGTGCTGGTGTTCGTGATGTTCCGCAGCATCGCGCCGTCGGTCGCGGTGATCGCCTCGGCGTTTTCCGATGTCATGCTCCCGCTGGCGATGATGAACCTGCTCGGGATCAATCTCTCACTCGGGACGGTCGCCGCGTTGCTCATGTTGATCGGGTATAGCGTCGACTCGGATATCCTGCTGAACAACAGCGTGCTTCGGGAGTCCGGCGACTTCTATGAGTCGACCAGCCGAGCGATGCGAACCGGGGTGACGATGACGCTGACCTCGATCGCGGCGATGGCCGTGATGACGGTCGCGGCGTATCTCTTCGGCATCCAGATCATGACCGCCATCGGGATCGTCCTCGTTGTCGGCCTGCTCGCCGATCTGATGAACACCTATCTGTTGAACGTGAGTCTGCTGCGCTGGTATGTCAACCGGGGGGTGAAAGCATGATCGAGAAGCTCAAATCCAACTGGCGGCTGACGCTGCTGGCGGTCATCCTGCTGGTCTCGCTGTTTGTGGTGTTTTCGCCGACGATGGCCCCCCAGACGAACGTCGGCGGCGAGAACGCGACCACCGAGGAGCGACTCACCAATCTCCAGTACGGCCTTGATCTCGCCGGCGGCACCCGCATCCGCGCGCCGCTGATCGGGATGACCGCCGAAACCGTCGACATCGGCGATGAATCAACCACCAATGTCGCGGCCGCTGTCGCCGACGAACTCCCTGACAGCGATACGACCGATGTGTCGGTCAGACGCGGGACGCTCAACGGCCCGACCGTCGAGGTTGTCGACCCCGACGTGTCGGAATCAGAGTTCGGTGACGCCCTCGATGCGGCGGGCTACAGCTACGGGTCGATCCGTGATGGGCTGACCCAGGAGACCCGCGATGAGGCGATCAACGTCATCGAAGGGAAGGTCAATCAGGCCGGCCTGTCTGGAGCCAGCGTCCAGCAGGTCACCGATGGCACCGGCTTTTTCATGCTCATCGAGGTGCCCGGACAGGATCGGAGCAACGTGATCGATCTGATCGAGCAACGCGGAAACGTGCAGATCGACATCTACCACGAAAATGACGACGGCGAGTATGTCACCGAACGCGCCGTGTTGACCCAGGACGATTTCGCCTCGATCAGCAACGCCCGCCAGCCTGACGACCGGAGCCCGAATCCGCGTGTGCCGGTCTCGATCCGCCAAGACGAGGGGATCGCCGAACAGTTCCAGTCGACGGTCGTTGAGACCGGCGTCGCCCAACAGGGCGGGGCGACCTGTCGCTACGAGGAGAACCCGGAGAACACCGATCCGTGTCTCCAACTCGTCGTCGACGGCGAGGTCATCAACTCCTTCGGGATGAACAGCGATCTCGCCGCCAGTATGCGAAACGGCGAGTGGGCCCAGAGCCCGAGTTTCGTGTTGACGACGACCTCCTTCGAGGAGGCCCAGGATATCGCTATCAACCTCCGGGCTGGCGCGCTCCCGGCCCCGCTGGCGATCGATCAGGGAACGACCTCCTTCATCTCGCCGACCCAGGGTGAGAACTTCCGCACCGACTCGCTGATCATCGGGATTCTCGCCATTCTCACGGTCTCCGGCGTCGTCTTCGCCCGCTACCGCGAACCCCAGGTCGCGCTGCCGATGATCCTGACGGCGTTCTCCGAGGTGTTGATCCTGCTCGGGTTTGCGGCGTATCTTGAATACCCGCTGGATCTGTCGGTCATTGCGAGCTTTATCGCCGTCCTTGGTACCGGGGTTGACGACCTCGTGATCATCGCCGACGGGGTGATGGCCGAGGGCGATGTCTCCAGCCGGCGGGTGTTCAGCTCACGGTTCAAGAAGGCGTTCTGGGTGATCGGCGTCGCCGCCGCAACCACCATCATCGCCATGTCGCCGCTGGCGGTGCTCTCGTTGGGTGATCTTCGTGGCTTTGCCATCTTCACCATCCTCGGCGTGCTGGTCGGTGTCTTCGTCACCCGACCGGCCTACGGTGACATCCTGCGAAACCTGCTGACCGATCGCTGAAACCCCGGCCGCTTTTTTCGCTTGCTTCCAAAACACCGGTGATGCCCTCCACTGACGACGACACCGTACTCGATCCAGAGACCGAAGCCGCGATCAGACGCGTGGTTCGTGAGGAACTCGATCAGCACGACGCGACCGACTCCCGCGGTGCGGTGCGGGCGATCACCCAGATCGGCGGTGGGCTGCTGGTCGGCTGGTTCGGCCTTGCAGCCGTCACCGGTGGTCTCGTGGCTCTCGACGCGCCGCTGGGTGCCTTTGGTCTCGTCGCTGTCGGCGTTCTTCTCTTGATCGCTTACGGCTGGCGACTCCCGCCGTTCCGCTAAAACGCCCCCAGGTCGGCCTGCTCGGCCGCAGCCAACACGTCCTCGCAGGTCGCCCACGACGCACGCGCACAGGCCGGCAGCTCGCCGTGGCGGTCGACGTAGTCGGCGAGGAACTCGCGGGTGGTCGGATCGCTTGGATAGCCGCTGCCGATGTCGCCGTCGTACTCTTCGTCGAGGGCGTCGATCCGGCTGTCGCGTTCGACTTTGGCGACGACGCTGGCAGCGCCCACCAGCCGACTGGCTTCGTCGGCACCGTGCTCGGCTGTTACATCGATAGCGACACCGCCCGCGGTGTCGGTTCCAGCGTCGGCGACGTCCGCCTGAACCCGCCGCGCGAACCGTGATTCCGACACGTCGCCGGCGTCGACGAGTGCGTGGTCGCCGTCGGCCGCAACGTCGCCAAGTGCTCGCACCTGTGCGGTCACGGTCAGGCTGTTCATATCCGTCTCGGGATCGTCGATCTCGTCGGTGGTAACGACGCCGACGCCGACCTCGACCCCTGGCGCATCACGGAGTTTCGCCGCGATCGACTCGCGTGTGGCGGCGGTGAGTTGCTTCGAGTCGCCAACCTCTCCCGGGAGGTCGCCCTCCTCGGCTCGAACCGCGGCGGCGACCATCGGGCCCAAGACCGGGCCTTTGCCGGCTTCGTCGACGCCGATCTGATACGTTGACATCGCTATCTACGTGTCGTCCTCGTCGCTATCGATGAAAAATTCCTCGCGCTCGAAGGGCTCTTCGGTGCCCTTGACGGCGAGCACATCGAGTGCGTTCACCGTCGCGTCGACGCCGAGAATACCGGCGAGACTTGGCTCAGTACGCCCTTCGTCGCTGGAGATGAGTTCCTTGATGTAGAGGCCGCCCTCGCCGTGGATATCGACGGTCGCGTGGCGGGCGTCCTCGCGTTCCGCGCTGGCCGACAGCACCTCGCGGGTGCGGGTTTTGCTCGCCCGGCGGTGATCGACGCGCTGGGGGGTCTCCTGTTTGATCGTCGCGCTGTCGATCTCGTCGATCGCGTCGGTGAGATCAGCGTCGCTCACGTCGGCGTCGAACTCGACAGCCGCCCGGTAGGTTTTCGAGGCGTCGAGTTCCTTGACGCGTTCGACCATCTCGTAGCCGGCCAGCCGCAGCCCCTCGACCTCGACCTTGCCGTCGGCGAAGGCGTTGATGTCGGCTTCCAGTTCGTCGGTGTCAACCCGGCGGCGATGCGGCTCCTCGACCTCGATCACGAACGGCCGGCCTGTGCCGAGCATCTTCGCGTCCACGTCCTCCCGGCCCGCGCCGTGGAACGTTGCGTCGGTGCCGTCCATCGCCTCGGCGACGACGGGTGCGGTCAACTGCTCGACGCTTTCGAGGTAGAGATACCCCTCGCCGTCGCAGTGATCACAGGGATCGCCGCGCCGGCGACCGCTGCCGTGGCACTCCCGGCAGGGCCACTCAGTCTGGGGGATATCGCGTTCGAGCTTGCGGTACCGGCCGTAGACGAACGCGGAGTTGAGCTGGGTGTCGACACGGTCGGTTGCGAGATCGAGGGTGAACTGGATGTCGGGTCGCTCGAAGTCGACCTCGGTCTCGGTCTGGCGGCCGATTCGCTTGCCGACTTCCCGGTTAAAATTCGATTTGAACAGCTCGCCGGCGTCCGGATCGAGGCCGGCATCTTCCCGCAGCAGGCGGTCGTTTTCCTCGATCAGCGGCGGCGTCCGGGTGCCGACCTGATAGGTGTCGAACTCGACGGTCTGAACCGCGGCGACTGCCCGGTCGGCCCACTCCGCGAAGCGGCCGCATTCGCCGTCACAGACCCAACAGTCCTCTGGGGCGACCGTCTCGTAGGGCTCGTCGTCGGCGAGGGCGACGGCGACGCGTAGCCCTTCGCCGCGGTCGGCGTTCGAGAGGCCGAAGCTCCGATCGGCGAACACGCGACCCAGACAGCTATCGCAGACCGGGCCAGCGTCGATAACCGCGCGGGCCTCGGCAAAGAAGTCCATACAGGCGGCAACGGCGGCGGCGATAACTGTCTTGCCCTTCGTCGCCGTGGGTCGCCGCCACACGGATCGGGGGGCATTTACGCCTCCCTGCCGTATACCGGTATCACGACATGGATGGAGCCACTCGTCCGACCTTTCTTTCTCTCTTCGCTCATACCCGATCGCAGCATACTGTGACAACCCGTCTCACCCGATGCGAGAGGGAGGCGACGCGATGAGCAGTCCGCCCGCCCTCGACATCGAAGATCTCCGCAAGGAGTACGACGATGTGACCGCCCTCGACGGCGTTTCGCTGACCGTCCCTGAGGGCAGCTTCTTCGGGCTGCTCGGCCCCAATGGCGCGGGCAAAACGACGTTTATCAACATTCTCGTCGGCCTGGTCAGAAAATCCGGCGGCACCGCCCGTGTCTTCGGCCACGACGTGGAGGCTGACTACCGAAAGACGCGCAATGCCATCGGGCTGGCCCCACAGGAGTTCAACGTCGACCGGTTCTTCCCGATCCGCGAAGTCCTAGAGCACAAAGCCGGCTACCACGGCATCCCAGCTGAGGAGGCCAAAGCACGGGCCGATGAGGTGCTCAAACAGGTCGGCATCTACGACAAACGCGACACCCGCTTCGATTGGCTCTCCGGTGGGATGAAACGTCGCTTCCTGCTGGCGCGGGCACTCATCACTGACCCGGATCTCCTGATCCTCGACGAACCGACCGCCGGCGTCGACGTGCAGCTCCGGCGTGACCTCTGGGAACTGGTTACCGATCTCAACGACCAAGGGAAAACCATCCTGCTGACGACCCACTACATCGAGGAGGCCGAACGGCTCTGTGATGAGGTCGCCATCCTCGATTCCGGCCAGGTGCGGGCGGTGGCGACGCCAGACGAGTTGAAGAATCGTGGCACCGACCAGATCGTGGTCGAACTCCGCGAGCCGCCAACAACGCTGCCTGACCTGCTCGCTGGCGACGACCGCGTTGATGCCATCGACCGCGACGGCCACCAGCTCACCGTCACCGCCCGCAAGGGTGGGCTGGTCGCCCCGCAACTCGTCCGCGAACTCGACCGCGAGGGCATCGAGATCATCGATCTCGAAATCACTCGTACCTCCCTTGAGGAGGTTTTCGTCGAGATGACGCGGCACGACGACACCGCTGCTGACAACGCGGATGACAGCGACACCGACGCTGACAGCGCTGGCGACGACAGCGATACAGACGCTCCCCGGGCTGAACAACAGGTCGCCCCCGACGGAGGCCAGCGATGAGCGTCGTCGACCGCGCGGCCGCCGCCGCGGGCGTCCCGACCGGGTTTTACACCTTGGTCAAACGCGAGATACTCCGCTACGTCCGCCGGCCGAAAAACACCTTCATCCCGCCATTTATCACGAACGTCCTGTACTTCTCGGTGTTCGGCGTTGTTCTCGGCAGCCGCGTCGGCGAGATCATCGGTGTCCCCTACATTCTGTTCATCCTGCCCGGCCTCGTCGTGCTCGGGGCGGTATCGAACGCCTTCGAGAACGCCTCGTTTTCGATCTTCCACGGGCGGTGGAACGAGTATATCGACGAGACGCTGACCTCGCCGCTGTCCTATACGCAGATGGTCTGGGCCTACCTGCTGTCGTCGGCGTTGCGGGGCGTGTTGGTCGGGACGCTGATCGGCGTCCTCGGCTTTTTCATCATTGGTGGGCTCTACCAGCCGGTTCCCGTCGAGCAGCCGATCTATCTGGTCGCCTTCCTCTTGGTGATCACGATGCTGTTTTCGAGTCTTGGCATCGTCGGCGGCCTGCTGGCGGAGGATTTCGACGACCTGACGATGATGAACCAGTTCCTGCTCCGCCCGCTGGTGTTCTTTGGAGCCGTCTTCTACTCCCTTGAGGATCTGACGCCGCTGTTGCAGGACATCTCGCTGTTGAACCCGATGGTCTACATGGTCAACGGCGTCCGCTATGGCTTCCTTGGTGTTTCGGAGGTCGACCCACAGCTCTCCTTGGGGCTGTTGACCGGCGGAACGGCCGTCGTCGCCGTGCTCAACGTCTGGCTATTCAAGCGTGGCTACGGGCTAACCGACTGAGGGAGAGGGGCGGTCGGGGTCGATTACTACGTCAGCCGGCTGACGGCATCGGAGATATCCTCGATGGTGTCGGCCTGCTGTTCGTTGGCGGCGGCGATCTCTTCGACCTCGTCGGCGACGGTGTCGGCCTGTTCGACGAGTTCGTCTAGCATGCTGGCGACCTCCTCGGAGCTGGCGGCCTGTTGGTCGGTCGCATCCGAGACCTCCCGAATCCCGTCGGCGGTCTCCTCGACGGCTTCGGTGATGTCGTTGAGTAGCTCCATCGCCTCGGCGACGCGCTCGACGCCGCGGTCGATCTGTTCGGTCGTCGTCTCCAGGCTGTCGACGGTCTGTTCGGTATCCTTTTCGATCGCTGTGACGAGATCCTCGATCTCCTGGGCGCGCTCCTGGGAGTCTGTCGCCAGCGATTTCACCTCGTCGGCGACGACCGCGAACCCTTCGCCAGCCTCGCCGGCGCGGGCGGCCTCGATCGAGGCGTTGAGCGCGAGGATGTTGGTCTGTTCGGCGATGTCGTTGATGACCTCGACGACGGAGTTGATCTCGCCCACCCGGGCCTGGAGGTCGTCCACATCGGTTGAGACCTCATCGACGGCCTCGCCAACGTCGTCCATCACGCCCATCGCGTCGTCGGCGGCATCCTCACCCTGCTCGGCGAGCTCGCGGGCGCGTTCGCTGTTGGTTTCGACCTCGTCGGCGGAGGCGGCGATCTCCTCGACGGTCGCGCTCATGTTGGACACCTCACTAGAGATCGAGTGAATGCGATCGGACTGTTCGCCGGTGAGCTCGGAGATATCCTGAGCGGATTGGGCAACCTCCGTGGAGGATCGCTGGAGATCGGTGAGCGGCTCGTTGAGATCGCGTTCGACCTCCCGGGCCAGCTGCTCGCGTTGCTCGATCTCCTGTTCCAGCTTCTGGCCGTAGGAGTGGATGTAGGTGTCGGCGACGACCTGCATATCGAGGTTGATGATCCGGAGGACGCTCGTGATATCGGCCCGGAGCTCGTCGATCTCCGAGGCGACGATCCGTGCGAGCTCGTCGTCGCTGGCGTCGTCGCCGACGGCCCCCTGCACCCGATCGGTCAGCTGGTC
Organism: Halonotius sp. F2-221B; assembly: GCF_046719765.1. Classification (NCBI taxonomy): domain Archaea; kingdom Methanobacteriati; phylum Methanobacteriota; class Halobacteria; order Halobacteriales; family Haloferacaceae; genus Halonotius; species Halonotius sp. F2-221B. Next base: position 160,026 of record NZ_JABEBY010000005.1, on the reverse strand, counting down.
GGTCGCCCGCTCGGTGAGCAACGGAAGGATGAGATCGTAGTAGACGCCGTACTGGCCGATGTACTGTTTCATCGGCATCTCCAGGAGGTCGTGGAGCTTGCCGATCCGGGCGCGGTTTGTGAAATACTCGTAGTCGTACTCGCCGCCGGCCAGCGTGGTGAAATACGCCCGCTGGGTTTCTTTGAGCTGTTCGACGTTTTTCTCCGAGCGGCCGATCACCTCGACGGTCTCCTCATACTGGGTGAGATTTTCGTAGAACAGCTCGGCGATATCCTCGGTGTGGGCCTCAAACAGCGGCCGGAGGTCGGTCAGCCGCGCCACATCCTCCTCGTCGAAGTTGATGAAGTCTTTCCGCCACTCGATCTCCTCGCGGTCGAGACCGATCTCCCGCATCAGCGAGTCGACGTCGACCTGATCGTTCATCCCGCCTTCCCCGAAGCTCTCGGCGTAGTTGCTCATACAAGTAATCTTTGAGCGCAATCAATTTAACTTACGTTACTAGCGTCAAACTTTGATACCGAGGACTCCTCTGGGTTGTCTCTGTATGTATCTGATCTTTCACGAGCAACAATCGGTGTGCATTTGATTTCGGCGACTACAATGAGACATGTTGCCAACTCTCTCGATCGGTGGCTTCGATTGTCGCTTCGCCTCTCGGTTTCAGCCGTTCGTGATCGATCCAAGTAGCTGCCACTAAACCCCTTGCTGTCGACACCCCGGTATGCGTCAGTTCATCGTGCTTGGTCACGACGCCCCGACGACGGCCGACTTCTCGCTGGACGACCTTTCGGGAGCCGGCCGCCTCGATATCCTGTGTCGGTGTGTCGGCGCGGCGGTGTTTCTCTCCCATGGCATCCGCGAGCACGTCCGGATTCACCTCGTCGTTGGCGACGAGTACACCCTCCGGTTCGACAGCGACACGCTCCGCCGGCTCTACCCCGACGAGCGAACGATCGCCGCCCGGATCCGGGATGCCCTCGCCCAGCGCGATGATGCCATCGGCCACATGCCCGCCGCGGTGTCGCCGGGGATGGAACTCTACCGCCTCGGCTTCGAGGCGACGCTTGACGACGTTGCCAGCGAGGGGACGGTCGTCCAACTGCACGCCGAGGGGACGCCGCTGCCGGAGGCGTCGGTGCCGAACGATCCCATCTTCGTGCTCTCGGATCACAACGATTTCACCGATCGTGAGGCCGAACTGCTGGCCGAGCAGGCCGACCAGCGACTTCGGGTTGGCCCCGAAACATTGCACGCCGATCAGACGATCACGGTTGCCCACAACTGGCTGGATACCGCCGGCTATTCGGAGTACTGAGCCAGTCGATCACAACCGTTAAATTCGGCCGCGGCGTGGCGATGAGTGCGGGCCGGTGGGGTAGCTTGGTATCCTTCGGCCTTCGGGTGGCCGTAACCACGATTCAAATTCGTGCCGGCCCATTTCTACCCACCGTTCACTACCGCCGAGCGACTGTGGCACGCAGTGCCACGAGCGAGGCATCACGAACGGTGGGTGTCTGGAACACGCCGAATTTGAATCAGGGAGTGACCAGCGGGAACGACCGTGATTCAAATTCGTGCCGGCCCTAGTGCTCCCGACCATACCACGATTCGGAGGCCAGCACTGGAGAACGTAGCTATCGAGAGCTGACACCGATGAGCTGGGTAATCTCCTGAGCGATTCGATCAGTAGCAGCCGGCGTGAGCTGCCCGAGCCGATCAGTGATCGTCGCGTGTTTGAGGGTGAGAATATACCACGGCGACGCCCAACTCCGCTTCGGCGCGCCGCCCTCTGCCCACCTCTCCGGCGTGAGTTCGATGGCTCGATCTCGCCCTGTCGTTGTCACACCAGCGACCATGTACTCCTCACCGTAGAACGGGTGTTGTTCGTCACTTAGGATGATATACGGGCGGCCGCCATCGCGGAAGGGTGCCGGATGCCAGACAACGTCGCCGCGCGCATATGCTTCCATGGATCGCTATTCAGCTGTTTCAGCGGCGTTTCGCCACTCCTCATACGATTCAGTTCCCTCACGCTCGACGACGGCCTCAAGCGAGGAAACCATCCCGAGATAGGTGCCGACGCGATCATCGTCACCGATAGCCCAGTAGGGCTCGGCGTGCCGAACCAGCTGTCGGTCTTTGAGCCGTTGCAGCGTCTTGCCGACTGACCCGCGGGTGACACCTGTTGCGTCGTGGATCTCCTTTGGTGTGAATCCCTGCTCAGGATACTCGGAGAGGAATGCTAGGATCTTGTGTGCATTCGATCCTTCCCGAAGCGTCCAATCAAACTCATCGCTGTTGTTTGATTGCTCGTATTCGTTGAACTCAACTGGCATTGTATGTCAAAGTAAGTCAAGAATCATCATAGTATTTTGGGTGCGGTTAGCCCTCCACAGATGAATCAAAGACGCCGAATGTGAATCAGGGAGTTACCAGCGGAGACGACTGCGATTCACATTCGTGCCGGCCCCAGTGTTCCTGACTGTTCACTACCGTCGAGCACTGATCCCCGCTCGAACAGAGCATTTTTGCTCACTACCTAGCAATACACAGCTATGTATCGTGTACTGACACCCTGGCGGCACACACCGGGATTAGGATGCTCCTGGCCGTAATCGCCGTCTCGCTGACGGTGTCAGTGCTTGTCTACCTGGGGTTGTTTGGGTTTGCTGTCTCCCAGTATCGATCCGCCCGAGAGCATGCAGAAAGCGAGACGGTCGACCCACACGAGTTCAGCGGGAAAAACAGACCCGAAACGGTGTACACGAGCGCCGAACTGGAGTATTTCGACGTGCTCTGGAAGGGGGAGTACGGCAAGTGGCGCGCCTCGGAGTACAGCGCCAACGACACGGCCTACACCTACGTTCACGGCCCCTACTGTCCGCACGACGAGCATGCACTCCGGATCCAAACCGTTGCCAAGTGGATCGTACTGAGCAAACACGTCTGGGTGTGTGACGCCTGCGACCGCACCTACCCGTATCCGGACGACGAGATCGGCGACGGCACGATCGTCGAGCGGGCGATGCACCGCCGGATCAAACGCAAACGACAGGCCAACGGGTCGGACTGACAGGATATTTATTCGACACGACCAACAGCCCTCTGTATGCCCTCCACCGCTGTTGCCCGCCTCAGAGACCGCATCTCAGCCCGAACCCTCCTGGTGTATCTCCTTGCGGCCGGCGGCGTTGTCGCCGTTACCGGCAACGTCGCGCTCGTCGCCGGGCTCGCCACCGCGTTTCTCGTGGTTGAAAGCCGGCAGTTCCTCATCGATACGCCCGGTGTCGACGATCGCTGGGTGACTGTCGGGCTGGCCGCGGTGCTGCTCGCCGTCAGCCTCGCGTGGCTCGTTGCCGAACTGCGGCAGCCACCGCTGCTGCGGACGCTGTGGGCCCCGGTTGCGGCTATCCTCGGGGGGCTCTGGCTGCTGTTGGACGCCCGTGTCGACTTCGCCTCCGACACCGCCGATACTGACACCGATCGGGTTGACGATCTCGCTCCCGGCGTGTTCCTGCTTCGGATGCTGCGTCTCAACCGCATCGCCGACACGCTCGAAGCCGGCCCGAAGACGGTTCCTGAGATCGCTGCCGCCTCCGAGCTTACCGAGCCGCAGGTTCGGGCGGCGATCGAACTTACGGGCGAGAACGGGCCGATCGTCCGTGTCGACGACCCGCCAGCCGATTCAGCCGCCGACTCGCCAGCCGATCCAGCCGCTAACGAGACGGCGGTGACCGCTGATGAGCCACCCCGGTACACCCTCGACAGGCGTCAACTCGGCGTCACCGGCGTCGGTCGACTGGCCGTCGGTGGACTCGCCAGCCTGCTTCGGCGGCTGGCCCGACCAGTCCTCGGCCCGGCCTGATTTGTCCAAGCGGCGTTCCTATCGCTTGCCGAGTGCCGTCTCGAAGACCCGCTGGGCGCGCTCGTAGGCCTCGTCCCGGTCGACGATCGGTTCCGGATAATCGGGGGCCAGCCGCTCCCGCGTTGCCGCCGACAGCGTCGGCCACTCGACGATCTTCGCTGGCTCGACGCCCCGAAGCTCGGGGACGTACTCGGTGACGTAGTCGGCGTTGGCGTCGTACTTCGAGAGTTGGGCCACCGGATCGAAGATCCGCACGTCGACGCTGTCGGTGCCGGTCGAGGCGATCCACTGCCAGTTGGCGTAGTTGTTTGCGGGGTCGTGATCGAGAAGCTGTTCGGCGAAATACCGCGCGCCGATCCGCCACTCGATCAGCAGGTGTTTGGTACAAAACGAGGCGACGTTCTGTCGGGGCCGGTTGTGGATATACCCCTCCTGATTCAGCTGTCGCATCCCGGCGTCGACCAGCGGGTAGCCCGTCTCGCCGGCCTTCCAGGCGGCGATCTCGTCGGGATCGTTCTCCCAGGCGATCCGGTTTGGGAGGGATTTGTAGTTCTCGGTCAGCAGCGTCGGGTTGTAGTGTAGCAGGTGGTAGTTTTGCTCCCGCCAGGAGAGTTCATACCGGTACTTCTCGATGTTTCGTGCGGCCGCCCCGTCGGAGGTGTTCTTATCGGCGGCGTCGTATCGTTCGGTCGCGTCGGCCCACACCTCACGGATTCCGATCATGCCGGCGGCGAGATACGGTGAGAGCCGCGAGACCGACCCAACCGGTCGCTCGACGGCGGCCTGCATGTCGTCGCGTGTCTCATTGTACGTCTCGATCCCGTCGGCCAGAAACGCATCGTAGCGATCCCGGGCGGCGGCGTAGCCGGCTGGCGGCCGATCGATGTCGGTTTCGATCGGCGTGAGTGTGGTGTCGTCGACACCGTTCGCGTCGTCGACGGCGGCCAGCGCGTCCGTCTGTACCGTTGCCGGCGTCGGCTTTGGCTCGGCTTGCCAGTCGTTGTGGAACTGGCTGTGGTTCGGATACGACGGTGCAAGATCAGCGGGATCGACGAGCGTGAGATCGATCGAACACCGCGTTGACAGCCCTTCGTCGACCTGTTGTTGGCGGTGTCGCCGTGCTGGCCGGTAGTGGTGGTTGTAGTAGACGGTATCGGCGTCGTACGCGTCGGCAACCGCGGCGAGCTCCTCGGCCGGCGAGCCCTCTCTGATAAGGAGGTCGCTTCCGAGCTCGCGGTAGCGGGCGTTGAGCGCGCGAACCCCATCGATCATGAACGCCCGCTGTCGGCGACCGAGTCGCTCAAAGATGTCGTCGTCGACGACATACACCGGCAGCGTCGTGTCGTCGGCTGTCGCCGCCGCCAGCCCGCGGTTGTCCGGAACCCGGAGATCCCGGCGGTGCCAAAAGAGGTGCATACCCCGCTAACGGGTTCCAGTGAAATCAATCTGTGTGCGGCCCGCCAGCCGCCGCTACCGGTTGTCCTTGTCAGCAATAAAGTTGGTCTCGGTCGCCCGGATCACAAGATCGAAGGAGTCGTTCAACAGGCTCAGTGTCGACTGTGAGTGGGGATCGGGATCAAGCGGGTAGTAGGCGATCGCGCCGACCGTTTTGAACTGGTTGGTCAGGATTTGGAGGAATTTGAAGGCCGGCTTCTCGCCGAACTTGTCGATAATCTCCGAGAGGATGTCGAACTCGACGGTGATCCGGCCCTCCGAGCGGCCGTGTTCGTCGAGCACCTGTGAGATCGTATTGCCGAGTTTCGAGAGGCTGAGCTGCTTGCTGAGCTTCACGATCTCGATGGGGACGTTGGAGACATCAAGCCCGGCGATATCCTCAGCCGGGTTGTCCTTTGTCGTCAAGACGACTGTGAGGGCCGGCCAACTGCCGAGCTCCTCCCGTAGCAACCGGAGTCTGGCCGCCGGATCTGTGGTGACGAGGATGATGATATCGCCCGGCGCGAGAAAGTGGATTCGGGCGTTTTTGATGCCCGGACTGCCTTGGGGTGCCTTCACGAGGATGTTGCCCGCCCGGTCGATGTCGTCGGCGACGTGGACGCCCGACTCGATGAACTGGTCTTCGTGTTCGAAGAGGTGATCCTTGAAATGCTGGATCGTCTCCTCCTCATCGTAGCTGATCTCAGATCGATCACAGTAGGGACACTCCCAGCTCACGCCCGGATCTTCATGGGACAGATTATCCTGGTGATGGTCGAAGAGATGCTGTTTGATCTCCTCGGCCATTGGTTCTCGCTGGGCTCCCCACACCGTGTAGGCAGCCTGCCGAGACCGCCACCGATAGACCATAGCGTGAGTGCGACGTATACGTAAATAAGTCTGGGGATACCGCCCAAACATCCCCGCCGTCCGACGACCTCACCGCAGTCGCGTGCGGAACGAGACGATTCCTGGGCCGTCGTGGCGGCGGTGACACCGGCCGTAGCCGGTCGTCGGTTCGCTGATCGAGACGGCAAACTGCTCGGTGAGATCGGTGACGATCTCTTTGTACAGCTCGTATGTCGCCTCTGGGAGCGCGTCAGCCGTGTTTGCGGCCGTCTCAAAGGACTGCTCGCGCCACGCTGAGGCGTGGGCTGGCGTCATCGACGCTGTCACCTCATCGAGTGGAACATACAGTGTGACACACAGCACGTCACCGTTCGGCTCCGCCGGATGGATCCGAATGACGGTGTCGCTGTCCCGGTAGACCGTCCGTTCGGTCTGGGGGATGGTTTCGGGGATCGTTGCGGTCTCGCCGGCTGGATCGCGTGGCCCGGGGGTCGGCATCGCCGTCGACTGCCCGGAGCCCTGGAGGTTTGCTGAACTCATACTTCAATCCTTTTGCCCTTGCGGCTAACACAAGCCGTCAGTAGATAATAACTTTTTGGGAGAAAACAGTAATGATTGTTCACTATATGCGCTATTTAGATTTGATACTGATGGTAATAGCTAATATATTAGCACAAACAAACATCGGGTGTTTCGTTGGTTCTGCCGATAGTCAGCGTTCTGCTCTAGGTCGCCGCCGCGGACTGCGTATCAGTCCGCGCCAACAGCGAATCGCTCGGCGGCTTCGTCGGTGCCGGCTGTGGTCAGCCAGGAGACACCGATGGTCAGCACTGCTCCTAACACCATCCCGGCGAGGGCGACATCCCAGCCGCCGTAGGTTCGCGCAAACAGCGGGATAGTGGTTCCGCCGACATCAACCGGCACCGTCGGCACGAAGACGTGACTCAGATACAGCAGTTGGCTCCCGGTGACCCCGGCGACCATCCCGACTCGTGTTGTGTTCGCCCAGTAGAGGGCGACCATGACCGGCAGCGCGAGCTGCGCAAAGCCGCCGAATGCGGTGCTGCCGACCTGGATCAGCGTCCCCGGCCGGGTGAGACTGGCGAGGAAGGTTGCGGTTGCGAAGGCGACGACGCCGCCTCTGGCGAGCCACGCCTCCCGGTCGGCTGTCACGCTCGGCTCAACAAACGGCCGATAGAGATCCCGCGTGAAGTACGACGATCCCGACAACAGCATTGAGTCCGACGACGACATCATCGCTGCCATCGCGCCGGCGATCACAAGCGCGGCGAACCACGCCGGGGTGTACTCCCCAAGCAACACCGGTAACACGTTCACATCCTCGGGCACACTAATCCCGAGGCCGGCCGCCCACGTCCCCAGCAGGAACGCCGGGACGAACAGCAACAGCACCAACACCGGCCACAGTGTAAACGACCGCTTTAGCACCGCTGCCGATTGGGCGACAAAAAATCGCTGGTTGATCTGCGGAAACATCGTCACCCCGAAGGCGATGACAACGGCCGTCGAGATGATATATTGGGGCGTGTAGAAGCTGCTCCCCAACGCGAGGAAGGTCGGGTTGTTCGCCTCCAGTCCCGCGGCGGCGACCGCGGGCCCGCCGATCGCCGACAACACCCACGCGACAGCGATCCAAATTACACTCAGCATGAACAGCCCCTGAATCGTATCCGTCCACGCCACCCCACGCATCCCCGCCAGACCGACATAGAGGATCATGAAGACGGTGATCAGCGCGGCCCCACCCCAGTAGGGCACCGCGCCGTCGGTGAGGCCGACCAACGCCTCGCCGGCGCCCATCTGTTGGAGCATCACGTACGGAAAGAGCCAAAAGAGGCTCACGCCCGCGACCAGCCCGCGGAGCCACGTGGAGCCGAAGCGATCCCCAAGCATCTCCGGCAGCGTGACGTAGCCGTGTTGTTGGCCGATCAACCACTGTTTGTAGCCGATCAGATACCAGAGGATCGCAAAGAGGATCCCATCCATCGTTCCCATCACCAGAATCCACTCGGGGCCCTGTCTGTAGGCGAGGTTGGGGCCCGCAAAGAAGGTGAACGCCGACAGCAACGTCGCAAACGTCGTAAACAGCAAGACGAGCGTGCCGAGCGATCGGCTCGCCAGATAGTAGTCCTCGGCGTCGGAACCGGTCAGTCGGTAGGCAAGGAGCCCGACTAAGAGGGCGACAAGCAGGTAGCCCACAACGACCAGCAACTCGACCGATGTCGCCGCTGTCGACAGCCCGCCGCCGGACAGCAGAGCCGGGTTAGGCATCGATACCTCCCAGATACCGATCCCAGCCATGGCGGGTGAAGGCCGCAAAGACGGCGGTGGCGACGATCATCCAGCCGATATGCCACCACAGCCACAGCGGGAGGCCACCGATCAGTTGGCTGTTCCCCCAGAGAAACCACGGCACCGCGCCGGCGACGACGACAGCAAACGCGAGCAGCCAGCCGACAGCGCGCATCGACGGGTTCATTCGTACCATTAGTATGCTCCAGACCTTCCTAAAGATTACTACTTCTACGCAGAGTTGCTGTTTGAAGACATATTTTCTTCAATTCAGCGCGGCAGCAGGCGAGTGAGTCCCCCACCAGAAGGGCTCCTGTCGGCTGTCGGTGCGGCCAGCGGTGACGACAGGTATTTCAGATCGTAGCGTTTATATATGGTATCAGCGGCACCACGCCGATCACGGTCGTCGCTGGAGTGTTCCCATGGATGACACAACCAAGTATCTGATTCACGCCCGGATCGCCGCCAACGGCATCGTCGAGCGGAGCGATGTTGTCGGCGCGGTCTTCGGTCAAACCGAGGGACTGCTGGGCGATGAGTTGGATCTCCGCGACCTCCAGGAGTCCTCGAAGGTCGGCCGGATCGACGTTGAGATCTCCTCGGAAAACGGCCAATCCTTTGGCGAGCTAACGATCGCCACCAGCCTCGGCAAGGCCGAAACCGCGATCCTTGCGGCCTCACTGGAAACGATCAACCGCGTCGGCCCCTGCCGGGCCGACATCGAGGTCACCGCCATCGAGGACATCCGGGCGGCCAAACGCCGGGAGATCGTCGACCGCGCCAAGGAGCTGTTGGCGACGGCCTTCGACGAGACCGGTGTCTCCGGGGCTGATCTCGTCGACGACGTGCGGGATTCCGCCCGCGTCGCCGATGTCGTCGACTACAAGGGGCTGCCCGCCGGCCCGAAGGTCGAGAGCTCCGATGCGGTGATCGTCGTCGAGGGCCGGGCCGACGTGCGCCAGCTGCTGGCCTACGGGATCAAAAACGCCATCGCCGTCGAGGGCACCGATGTGCCCGACGCCGTCGCCGATCTCACCGCCGAGCGGACGACGACCGTCTTCGTCGACGGCGACCGCGGCGGCGAGCTCATCCTCCGGGAGCTGCTGCAGGTCGGCGATGTCGACTTCGTCGCCTTCGCGCCGCCCGATCGGTCGGTCGAGGATCTGTCCCGCTCGGATGTTATCAACCGGCTCCGACAGAAGGTCATCGCCGACCGGCTTCGCGGCGCGCCAAACGTCCGGGAGGCGATCGCCGACATCATCGACAAAACCGACGACGACCGACCCCGCTCGGCCGACGACCACCTCCCACCGGACGACGATGACGACACCGAGGTTGAGGTTGTTCCGACGAGTTCCCCCGCGGCGTCGCCATCGCCGCCGTCCGACCAGCCTCCTGCTGGGGCGTCCGCCGGCGTCACCGCTGCGGACGCTGAGTCTCACGCGACTGATGAAGCCGCCACAGTCGACGCTGCTGCGGCCGTCGACGACGCGGCCATGGCCGATGCTGACGCCGCAACGGCCGATCCCGCTGCGGCGGCGAGCAGTTCCGACGACGTGGCTGCCACACCGGATCCGCTATCTGACTCCCCGGCCGACGCTGGCTCCACCACGACATCTGCGTCGCCGGCCGGCGACGACGCGGCCGCTGACATCGATTCGGCTGTCGACGAGTCTTCGACTGACGACGCCGACGAATCTGACGACGCCACCAACGCCGATGACGACGCCGAGCCGTTGACTCTACGCAGCCACGTTGAGGCGGTTATCGACGCGGAGACTGGCACCGCCCGGCTCCTCGACGCCGCGTTTGGGATCCTCGCCGAGACCGAGCCAGCGGGACTCATCGAAGCGATCGAGACCGCTGACGACCCATACGCGCTGGTCGTCGACGGCGAATGCAGCCAGCGACTCCTCGATGTTGCTGCCCAACACGGTCTGGATCACGTTGTCGCCGCCAGCACCGGCGAATTCGTGAAAAAGCCGGCTGGGACGCGGGTGGTAACGGCCGCTGAACTGCAGCCACCAGAGCCGGAACTGGAAGCCTAATTCTGGGCTGGGTACCGCAGCGTCAGCCCGGCGGCATCTTCGAATCGATCATCGCTTCGCGTCTGTCTCTGAAACCCGACTGCTTCATAGAGCGATCGTGCTGCCGTGTTGTCGACGGCGACGTGGACGGTTATCGGATGACTGCATTGTTCAATCAGCACCTGAAGTAGTGCCCGAGCGCGCCCATTTCGACGATACTGTGGGTCGACAACGAGTTCAGCAATATGCGTTGGTTCGCCTGTTACTGCGAGGAGATAGCCAACGGGCAGATCAGTGTCGTTGACCGAGACTAACAGCCTGAACGTCCCGCTGATCCCTGGTGACGTGTCGTCGGCTGCTGTGGCGGCCGCGGTGTCAACTTCTGTGAGTGCTGCGTTCAACAGCGTCGGTGCAGGCTCGGTGAGCTCTGCTTGCAGCGTACGAATCTTCGCCGCATCGGCAGCCCTCCCGTGGCGGATCGTCGATCGCATCACACCAGCACGGCCGCGAGGGCGACGCTGACGCCGCCGCCGGCCAGCGTTGCACAGAAGTTTACCAGCTGGTTGCCGAGCCGATCGCCCTCAAGCGTCGCCCCCAGCACGCTGTCGGTCGTGATACCGACGAGCCCGCCGGCGGCGACGATCGCGGCGGCGAGGCCGGTGGCCGATCCCTCCGGCCCAAGCGGAAGTGTCGCTGTCGACAGCGCGCTGATGATCCCGATCCCGACGAGCCCGGCGAGTTCGCCCTGCCACGTCACCGCGCCGTCGGTGCCGGGCTCGACGCGTTCGAAGGTCGTGATAAGCCGCGGCCGATCGTAGAGACAGCCGATCTCACTCGATAAGGTGTCGCCGAGGGCGGTCGCCAGCGAGCCGGCGAAGGCAAACGGGACGGCGAGGGTAACGATCGCTGCCGGCTCGACCAGCTCCCCGGCGGCGGCCGCGATGACCGCCAGCAGGGCAACCCCCGAGTTGGCAAGGACGTTGCTCATCCCGCGGGCACCGTCGTTGTCCTCGGCGACGCCGCGGGCGGCCTTCCGGTCGTAGCGAAACTTCGAGGCCAGCCCGCCGATCGCAAAGAAGGCGATCAGCACGGCAAACCAGCCGAAGCCGCCGAGGACGATCGTCAACACGCCGAGCAGGATTCCGGTCAACATGCCGGAGACGTTGGCCGTCCCGAGCCCGTAGGAGACCCCACCCAGAAAGACGGTCACGATGACCGCGGCGATCAGCTCCGTGGTCGGCACCGAGCCGACCAGGGCGGCGACAAACCAGCTGGCGAGGCCGACCGACAGCACCACGACCGGATCATCGCGTTCGTACAGCAGTTCCCGGAGCAGGGCCGCGATCAGCGCGCCGATGACGGCCAGAAAGCTCACCGCCGACCACGCGATCGCCTCGTTGACCGCAACCGCGACCACGGCCTGGCCGGCGATCGCCGCCGGAACGCCGCCGGCGACAAAGCCGGCGACGGCGAAAAACGGGTTGCTGCTGCGGGTGCGGACGGCCTCGGTGCCGAGGTTACCGAAGCCGAGCACCAACAGCGCGACGACGAAGATCTCGGCCGGGAGGGCGGCCTGTGGAAGGGCCAACAGGAGGGCAAGCCCGGCGGCCGCAAAGCCGAAGCCGGCCAGCCCGTTGAGCCGCCCGTCCTGGCGGTCGCCCGGCCGGGCGAACAGCTCGAACAGTGGGCCATCGTCGATGAGCACCGCCGCGGCGACGCCGATGGCGGCGAAGGGAACGGCTGTCGCCGCGCCGAGGAGCGGGGCCCCAAGCGACAGCAGGGCCACGAGGGCGAACGCGCCGGCGCGACGAATCCGTGATGTCACACCACCGGGTACCCCTGACGGCCACTTAACGCTCCCGACACGCCGAAATCGGCGTGTGGCTCTCTCACATCACCGGTTCCTGCCACCGTGATTTTTTGCGTCGGCGACCTGAGAGCCAGATAGTGCTCTACGAGGCCTATCTTGCCGTTCGGCTTCGCCGCCGGTCAAACCCGCCGCCGGCACACGTCGCGGTCGTCATCACCGAACGCGACCTGCTCGAACAGGGTGCCTACGAGACGCTGCGCGAGTTCTTCGAGTGGGCCGTCGAGTACGGGGCCGACCGCATCACCGTCTCGGTGAGCGTCCTCGATGAGGCGGTGATCCCGACGCTCAGCCGCGAGTTAACCGCACTTGAAACACCGCTGCCGCTGGCGGTTCGGCGACCCGGCGACACCGAATCCGCCGACGCGCCGATCCAGGTGAGCATCGGTCTCGGGGGGAAACGCGAGTTCGCCGAGACCGTCCGCCAACTCGCCGAAGCTGTCGACGCTGGCGACCTTGATCCCGCGGAGATCGACACTGACGACATCGACGACCGTCTCGTCTTTCGGGATGAACCAGATCTCGTCATCAAAACGGGGGCCGAGCGGCTCTCGGATTTCATGATCTGGCAGTCCGTCTACTCGGAACTCTACTTCACCGACGTGAACTGGCGGGATTTCCGCAAGCGGGACTACCTGCGCGCGCTGCTGGAGTATGCGGATCGACAGCGGCGGTTCGGGCGGTGAATGCGGATCGACAGCGGCAGGGGATACTCAGTCGGCCGGCTCGGGGGGTGTGTCGTCGGCTGTCGGGTCGAACGCGGTCTCGTCGGCCTCCAGTTCGTCGGCGACACGGCGACGACCGGCCTGCGGCAGCGTCTCCCGGAGCCGCCCCGCCAGCGCGGTTGCCTCATCGAGTTCGAGCCGACCAACCGCCCCGGCCAACGCGACGGCACGGTCGATCTTCGTCCGCTGCCACGACTCCTCGCGGGATTCGTAGGTGCGGATCCCCCGCAGGAAGTCGACCTTTGAGAACTCCGGCCAGTAGGGCGCACAGAAGTAGACCGCGGCCTCGTTGCCGTTGGCGTGCCACGGCAGGAAGTTTGAGGTGCGCTCGTCGCCGCCGGTGCGGATGATGAGGTCGACATCTCGCACCGGCTGGCGGTAGAGCCGTTTTTCGACGGTTTCGGGTGTGATCTCGTCGGTGTCGAGCTCACCCTCGTCGACGGCGGTTGCAACATCGCGGGCTGCTCGGAGCAACTCGTTTCGACCGCCGTAGGCTAAGGCGACATTGAGCCGGAAGCCGTCGTAGCCCGCGGTTTGGCTCTCGGCGTAGTCGATGGCCTCGCGGACGCGGGCGGGCAGCCGGTCGATCTCGCCGATCGCACGGATACAAACCGCGTTGTCGTGGACGCGGTCGCTATCGGCGAGTTCGTACAGCTTGTCCTCGATGATATCAAAGAGCGGCTCCCGTTCCGCGGGTGGTCGCTCGAAGTTCTCGGTTGAAAAGGCATACAGCGTCAGCTCGTCGACCCCAAGCTCCTCACACCAGTTGAGCACCTGCTCGGAGGTGTTCGCCCCCTCGCGGTGACCCTCCGGGGCGTCTTCGCCCTGTTTGCGGGCATATCGGCGGTTGCCATCCTGAATGATGGCAACGTGGTCGGGGCCGTCACCGATCTCCCGGCGGAGCAGTCGCTCGTAGCCGCGGCGGAAGCGACGGGCGAGCGGTTCGTACATCTACCCCTACCGATTAGCCGGAGCTATGTGTCTTTTTTCATCGACAGCGACACCACGAGTGGTGTCGAACCGGGCGATCAGGCCAGTTCGTCGATCTTCTCGACGACAGCGTCGGCGAACTCGCTGGTGGCGACCTTCTCGCCGCCCTCGATCTGCCGGTGGAGGTCGTAGGTAACCGTCCCGCTGCTGATCGTCGCCTCGACGGCATCCCGGACGAGCTGTGCCGCCTCGTCCCAGCCGAGGTAATCCAGCATCTCCCGACCGGAGAGGATCATCGCCGTCGGGTTGACCTTGTCCTTGCCCTCGTATTTCGGCGCGGAGCCGTGGACTGGCTCGGCGAGACAGCGGCCGTGGCCGTAGTTCGCGCCCGGCGCGATGCCGAGACCACCGATCTGCGCGCCGGCGGCGTCGGACATGTAGTCGCCGTTGAGGTTCATCGTGGCGATCACCTCGTACTCGTCGGTGCGGGTGAGGATCTGCTGGAGCATGTTGTCGGCGATGCGATCGTTGACGACGACGGTGCCGTCGGGGGCCTCGCCGTCGTGCTCCTCCCAGAGTTCGTCCTCGGTGATCACGTCGTCGTCGTACTCCTCTTCGGCGACCTCATACCCCCAATCGCGGAACGCGCCCTCGGTGAACTTCATGATGTTGCCCTTGTGGACGAGCGTCACCGAGTCGCGGTCGTTGGCCAGCGCGTAGTCGATGGCCTCCCGGATCAGTCGCTTCGAGCCGAACTCCGTGATCGGCTTGAACCCGATGCCGACCGGGCCGTCGTGGATCGTGTTGTCGAAGCCCATCTCGTCTTCGACGAACTCCTTGACCTCTTGGACTTCGTCAGTGCCGGCTTCCCACTCGATGCCGGCATACACGTCCTCGGTGTTCTCTCGGAACGTGATCATATCCATCGCCTCGGGGTCTGTGACTGGCGAGGGGACGCCGTCGAGGTGATAGGTCGGGCGGACGTTGGCGTAGAGATCAAGCTTCTTGCGGAGTGCGACGTTCAGCGAGCGAAAGCCCGCGCCGACCGGCGTCGTCAGCGGCCCCTTGATGGCGACGCGGTGTTCGCGGATGGCGTCGACGGTCTCCTGGGGGAGGTGCTCGTCGTATTTCTCGCGGGCCGACCCGCCGGCGTACACGCGCATCCAGGCGATTGAGCGGCCGGTCGCCTCGGCGGCGGCGTCGAGTACCTGCTGGGCGGCCGGGCCGACATCCGAGCCGATCCCGTCGCCGTGAATGATCGGAACGATCGGTGTTTCTGGGACGTTCAGTTCCCCGGTGTCCTCGTCGGCGAGCGTGATCTGCTCGCCGGCCTCGGGAACCTCAATCTTGTCGTAGCTCATAGACGGTGAACGATTCTGGAACCAAACTAAAAGGCCTGCCGTTCTCCGTGTATGCCACAGAATTTGTGGTAGTTATCGGGATTCTCGTCACCGTCGTTTCGCCTTTCGAATCGAACCCGACTGCGGATGTCAGATCCTACCGGGTCGAAACCGCTTTGCGGCCACCAGCCAACACCCACCCATGAGCATTGGCGAACTCGATGCCGACGCCGTCGACAGCTACCGCGAGGCCGGCGCAATCCTCGTCGAGACGATGACCGACGCCCGCGAGATGATCGAACCCGGTGTTAGCCAACTCGAAGTCGCGGAGTACGCCGAAGACGCCATCCGTGAGTCCGGCGCGGGGCTGGCGTTCCCGGTCAACATCTCCGTCGACGAAGCGGCCTCCCACGCGACGCCTGCACGCGATGACGAGACCGAATTCGGCGACGAGATGGTCTGTCTCGATATCGGCGTCCACGTCGATGGCTACATCGCCGACGCCGCAGTGACGGTCGATTACACCGGCCACGATGACATGGTCGCTGCCGCCGAGGACGCACTGGAAGCCGCCGTCGGCGCGGTCGGGCCGGGTGTCGAAACTGGCACGGTCGGCGCGGCGATCGAGAACGCCATCGAGGGCCGCGGCTACACGCCGATCCTCAATCTGACTGGCCACGGCGTTGAGCGGTACGACGCCCACACCGGGCCGAGTATCCCGAACCGGGCGGTCGACCGTAGCGTCGAACTCGAAGTCGGCGATGTGATCGCCATCGAGCCGTTCGCCACCGACGGCCGCGGGAAGGTCGGCGAGGGCGCGACCGAGGAGATCTACGAGCAGGTCGGCGACGGCTCGGTGCGGGATCGACGCGCCCGACAGGTCATGGATGAGCTGGCGGCCTTCGACGACCTGCCGTTTGCCGCCCGCTGGCTCGACAGTTCGCGGTCGGCGATGGCCCTCCGGACGCTGAAAAACGCGGATATCATCAAGGGGTATCCCGTGTTGAAGGAAGCCGACGGCCAGCTTATCAGCCAGGCTGAACACACCATGATCGTCACCGAGGACGGCTGTGAGGTGACGACCGCAGGGATTCACGACTTTGATTGAGACCCGGCTTTGGCTGGGCACAAGAATTAGGTATGAATAGCGATAAATTATGAACTGTGAGCAAATCAGAATCAAGTGACGACTCTGAAAAAGAGATCGTCGCGGTCACGAAACACGGGCAGGCGACGATTCCCAAACGGTTCCGTGACCAACTCGGGATCGACGCACCGGGAAAAGTCCTGTTTCGGGAGACAGACGACGGAACGATCACCGTCGAGCGGGTTCGGTCGCCGAGCGAGATGCGCGGCTTCGCCACCCGGAGCGACGCGACGACTGACAAGCCCGCGACAGAACTCCTCCGTGAGAAACGAGCCGAAGATCGAGCCGAACGCGACAACCGGGTCGACACCGAATGACGATTCCTGATCGTGTCGTCTTCGACGCCGAACCGTTGGTCGCACACGCCGACGACGAACCCGGCAGTGATGTCGTCGAGGAGTATCTCGACGCCGTCGCTGCTGACGATACAACGGGCTATGTCAGCTACGTCACGCTCACCGAGATTCGGTACATCCTCTCGCAGAAATACGATCGTGGGACTGCCGACGAGTACATCGACTGGCTCACTGATCTCGGTATCGAATCGGTCGGTATCGACGACATCTGGCAGGAAACTGCTGATCACGTTCTGTCGTCTAACCCAGCACTTGGCGATGCGTTCGCGTTGGCGACGGCTGACCAGCGTGACGCGACTTTGCTCATCGGGGCAGATGACGATTACGACGCTGTTGACGACGTATCGATCACACGATTCCGGAATGAAGCCGGCTAGTCACGTTCACCTTCGTTAGATTAGCTGATCAAGCAGTTTCATCGGTGATCCCTTCGACCGTCCCGCGGCTCAGCGATCCGATTTCATCGTTGACGTGGTCGGCTGTCTCGGTATCGAACATTTGCTGGCCTGAAACCTCGGCAAGTGTCCCACTGCTGTCGAGTTTCGCTTCGATGACCTCGCTGAAACTCCTGTCACTCTTCTCTCGTTTCAGACGACGATACACCTCGTCGCTGACGGTGATATTCTTGCTCATATGCTATGCGTGGGCACCCGCACTCAAAAAATGGCTTGCAGGAGTAACTACCTGAGCGGCACCGGTATCAGTAAACTATCGTACAAAAATATTGACACCTCAATCGACTTCTGGCAGTATTTCACCAGTATACTTACGTACAAGAAGATAGATGTATTATATAGAAAAAGTATGAGTAAATCAGAATCAGAACAAGTTGTCTCCGTCTCGGCACGAGGACAGGCGACCATCCCGAAGGAGTTCCGGGACGCCCTCGGCATCAAGACACCGGGGCGAGTGAAATTCGTTCGCACTGAGAGTGGTGATGTCGTCGTGCGACCGATCCAGTCCGTGACAGACTTACGCGGTATACTGGCGGGTCAAACTGACGGCGAGGGCCGATCGGCAACAGAACAGTTACGCGCCGAACGGCAACGAGACAAGACTGCCGAGACTGACCTCCGAGATCGCTACGTCACTGAGAAGAACGACGAAGATGAGTGATACACAATCTGTTCCCGAAACGGTCGTCTTCGATGCTGAGCCGCTGATCGCCTACTTTTCAGATGAACCGGGAAGTGATACGGTTGAACAGTATCTCACAGCTGTCGAAGGCGCAACTACTGGATATATCTCTGCCGTCAACGCTGCCGAACTTCACTATATTATTCGGGGGAATGCAGGGCTGGAACGCGCAGAGACAGTTATCGAAGTCCTAGAGGAAAGCGGTATCCAACGGATAAGCACCGACGAATTATGGCGGAAGGCAGCCGATTTTAAATTCCAATATTCGCTCGCCCTCGGAGACGCATTCGCTCTCGCCGCGGCGGCAGTCGTCAATGGCACGCTGTTGGTCGGTGCCGACGATGACTTTGCCAATGTTACCGACCTACCGATCACGCGGTTCCGCACCGACCCCGCGTGACGGTAGCACTAACACCTCCAAGCGATAGCCCCCTGTATGGAACAGCTCTTCGCGCCGTGGCGGATCGACTGGGTCGAACGCGACCCCGAGGAGAAGACGGTCGATGGCTGCCCGTTCTGCGTCCTGCCCGAGCGCGACGCCGACCGCGAAAGCCGGATCGTCGCCCGCAGCGAGCACAGCTTCGCGCTGCTCAACAACTACCCCTACAATCCGGGCCATCTCATGATCATCCCCTATCGCCACGTCGGCGACTACACCGCCCTCAGCCGCGCCGAACTGCTGGATCACGCCCGGCTCAAACAGGTCGCTATCGACGCGCTCCACGATGGCCTCGGGCCCGACGGTCTTAACATGGGCATGAACAGCGGCGACGGCGCGGGTGGCTCGATCGGCGATCACCTCCACACCCACCTCGTCCCGCGCTGGGAGGGTGACACCAATTTCATGCCGGTAATCGGCGAGACGAACGTCATCGTTGAGGCTGTCGACGACACCTATGAGCGACTGCATGAGGGCTTCGCAGCCCAACCCGGTGCCGTCATTGCCGACGACGCTGACAGCGACGACACCGAGCGGGCGGTCGAATTTGAATTTGATCTCGCTGTCAGCGACACCGAGTAGCAAGAGCACCGCACCCCCTCGACCGCCAAGACCAGCCGATTTTTGCCCGTCGCTGCCAACTCTCAGCCATGGACGACGACACGCCGGTGCTCGACAACCACATGCATCTCGACCCCGACGCCGCCCGCGGGATGGACGCGGTCGACGACTTCGTCCAGTTGGGTGGCACCCACTTGCTTGTCGTCAACAAACCCTCGTGGCACCTCGGCGTTGAGTCGACTGATCCCGAGGACTTCCGCTCGGTTTTCGAGACCACAATCGACATCGTCGCCGACGCGACCAAGCGGCTGCCGGGGCGGGCGTGGCCGATCCTCGGGGTGCATCCGGGGTTGATCAGCCGGCTCATCGACGACCGTGGCTGCTCGCCGGATGATGCCGCCGACCTGATGCAACGTGTCCTCGATATCGCGGCCGAATACGTCGAGTCGGGCGACGCGCTCGCGCTGAAATCCGGGCGTCCACACTACGAGGTCGACGACGCCGTCTGGGAGGCCTCCAACACCGTAATGAAATACGCCTTCGCGCTGGGAGCCGATCTCGACTGTGTCGTCCAGCTCCACACCGAGGCCAGCGAGGATCTCACCGAGATCGCCGACTGGGCCGACGCGCGCGGGCTCGATCCGCTTCACGTCGTCAAACATTACGCCAGCGGCCGGCTCGCAGGGCCGACACCGAGCGTCATGTGTAACAAAGAGTGGCTAGAGACCGCTGCCGAACACGAGGCACCGTTTCTGATGGAGACCGACTACGTCGACGACCCCGACCGGCCGGGTGCGGTCATGGGGCCGAAAACCGTCCCCCGGCGCGTTCGGTGGCTCCGCGAGGAAGGCTACGACGACGCAATCGAGATCGCCCACGTCGAAACACCGAAGCGGGTCTACGGCATCGATACCCGTCGAACGCTTGGGTAGGCCACAGAAGGGTGGGTAGCGGCCCAAACGAGAAGAAAGGCCTTTGAGTGCGCCCCCGGAGACACAAGTATGACCGATGAGGACGAGCCAGCCGAGACCTTCTATTCGGAAGACCGCTGGCAGAACTGGCTGACGCGGGTCGGCGAGGAAGATCTCGATCCCGAAAGCGAGGACTTCGCCCGGCTCTACTTCAATCTCCAAAACGACACCACCATCGCTATCGCCAAGATCATCACCGCCGTCGAGGACGGCCATCTCGACGAGGAGGAAGCCCTCGACAAACTCGAGTTTATCAACGACATCGTGTTGGCCGAACCGGAGTTCGACGCCGAAAACAAGCTCCTGTTGCTCGATAGCGTCCAGACCAGCCTCATCCCCGTCTTCTATGCCGCCGAGGAGTATCTGATCGGCGGGGCTGTCGAGGAACAGCCGCTTGCGGACAACATCACCGCAGCTGTCGACGCGGCCGCCGAGGAAGACGAGGACGCTGCCCTCGCCTACCTCGTTCAGGCCGGCACCCAGATCATCGACGGCACCGAGTTCGACGGCAGCGACATCGAGGAACTCGACTCTTGGCTCGTCTCCGAGTGGCTCAACGGGCTCGACAGCCTGCAGGATGCCTTTGCCGATCCGGAAGTCATCGAGGAAGACGAGGACTGATCAGGCTGTTCTTCGACGATCAACGTCATTCGTATCGACACACCCATAAGCCACCTCGGGCAACCTCGCGTATGGAACCTGTCGGCATCGACGCGGTTGAGGTCTGGACCGGCAAACTCACACTCGATCTGCCGGAAACGTTCGCCCCACAGAAAGGCGAGGATCCGGACAAATACCGCAAGGGGATCGGCCTGGTCGCCTCGTCGTTCCCGGATCTCTACGAGGATATCGTCACCATGGGCGCAAACGCTGCCAAGCGACTCATGGAGCGGAAGGGGCTCACCCCCGACGACATCGGCCGGATCGACGTGGCCACCGAGTCGGCGTTTGACAACTCCAAGCCGGTGTCGACGTATATCGCCGGCTGTCTCGAACAGTACTTCGACGGCGAGTTCCGCCACGCCAACAAGGGCGAACGGAAGTTCGCGTGTGTTGCCGGCACCCAATCGATCGACGACGCCTACAACTGGATCCGCGCCGGCCGCAACCGCGGGCGGGCCGCCTTAGTCATCGCCACCGACACCGCGCTGTACGCCCGCGGCGATCCCGGTGAGGCCACCCAGGGCGCGGGGGCGGTCGCCATGCTCATCGACGAGGATCCTGATCTTGTCGAGATCTCGAACGAACAGGGGTACGGCAGCATGGACGAAACCGACTTCCTGAAGCCGAACCAGCAGTTCCCGTCGGTCGACGGCAAGCGATCCATGCAAGTGTACCTCGCGCGCATGCGCGAAGCGGTCGAAGATTTCGAATCCGTCGCCTGGGATATGCATCCCGACGATTTCGCCTACGTCCCGTTCCACACCCCGTTCCCGGGGATGGTGCGGAAGGCCGCCCTGCTGGGCTACCGGCATATGAGCCGTGACACCGAGATCGAGGACGCCCTTGCCGACGAGATCGGCCGCCAGCCCCGCGAGGACGACTACGCCTCCCGGGAAGCCTACGAGGAGGCGATCCGCGACTATATGGACGATCTCAAAGAGACCGACCAGTATCGGGCGTGGTATGACCGCACCATCGAGCCGACGCTCACCATCTCACGGCAGGTCGGCAACTGGTACACCGGCTCAGTGCATATCGCCCGGATCGCCGCCCTCCAGTACGCCGCCGAGGAGGAGCGGGATCTCGCCGGCGAGAAGCTCTTGGTCGGATCGTACGGCTCCGGCGCGCAGGCTGAAATCCACGCCGAAACGGTTCAGCCGAACTGGGAACAGGAGATCGACCAACTCAACGTCGACGCCCAACTCCAGGCTCGATACGACCTCTCGTATTCGGAGTACGAGCAGGTACACGACAGCCACAACCATGAGAAGGGGACTGTCGATATCGATGATTTCACCGAGCCGAGCGACGAGTTTGTGTTTACCGGCTGGGGGCGGATGAACGAGCGCAAATACGAGTACGTCGAGTAGTCATCGGTTTGATTTCATCCGGATGTTCAAGTGCAATGCCGACGAAACAACGGATATGAGCCGCGTCCAACGTGGGATCGTCCACGACCTCCACGACGAGCCCCATCTCGATGGTCGCCGGATCACGGTTCGATTTCTCAAAACGCAGGTCGAAGACCGCGGCCTTGACCCCGAAACTGTCGCGGAGCGGTACACTCTCGACGTGGCCGATGTCTACCGCGCGCTGACCTACTACCACGATCATCCCGAGGAAATGGACGACGTCGAACAGCAGCGACAGTCGGCAATCGATTCCCACAGCCACCTGACGACTGACCCCGACGACGTGCGTCGCTGATGGGGTATCGGCTGCTTGCAGACGAAAACATCGAGCAAGCAACGATCACCCATCTCCAGCAACTTGACCACGATGTCGAGTGGATCGGCGATGTCGCCGAACTTGGGCTCGGCGTGAGCGACGATGTAATCGCCAGCTACGCAGCGCGTGAGGAGCGACTGATTCTCACACAGGACGATGACTTTCTCGCTATTGCGGCGAACCGACCAGTCGGTGTCCTGTTTCAAACCGAAGAGACGCTATCGGCACGCGAAGTCGGCGACATCGTCGATGAACTATCTGACCACATCGAACAACCGGATATCGTTGTCGAATACGTGAGTCGCAACTGGCTGTGACGAAACTGAACGCAGAGATAGCTACAGACCGGTAGCAACAGCTACGTGCTACAGGAAAGCCACATCCTCACGCGAGGATGTGTTGCGTGCTGGACACAGTCCAGCGTTCAGATGACGCGGTTCTGGAGGTAATCGAGGTGTTTGGCGTTGTAGACGATCTTCACCTCGTCGGCGTCCGGGCTACCGATACAGGTGAGTCGGACGTTTTTCTCCTCGACTTCCTCATCCGAGAGGATCTGCTGCATGTCCATGTCGATCTCGCCCTCTTTGACGATGGCGGCGCAGTTTGCACACGCGCCGGCGCGACACGAGAAGGGCCAATCGTAGCCCTGGGCCTCGGCGGATTCGAGGATGTATTCGCCTTCGTTGACATCGAGTTCGCCGTAATCCTCGCCGTCAAGCCCTTCGTCTTCGGCTTTGTCGAAGAGATCATCGTCGTCCATCTCCCAGCCGTGATCGTCGAGCACTTCGTAGTTGAGGTAGGTTACCGTTGGCATCACTCGACGGTTGGGTACCCACCGCATTAGACTTTGCTGTTCCCGCAGGTTCGGGCTCCCGCCGTTCGTGTTCCACACTGCAGCCGGCGACGATCACCGGAGGTACCACCGACAGCGCGAAACAATGAAGAGGACTGCGGAACGAACAGTAGGACATGAGCGAGGCAGTGGTGGCGGATTTCGCCGGTCGGTTCTACACCGAGAAGATGGAGACGATGGAACCGATCACCGGCCGCGTGCTCCTCAGCCGCAAGCAGTTGGTGCTGGTGACCGACGACCAGGAGACCCGCATCCCACTGGCCTCGGTCGTCGACACCAACATCGGCTCGCCACCACAGGCGTTCAAACAGTTTTTCAACGACACCATCACCATCGCCTACAAGAAAGACGGCCAACAGAAGGTCGCGGTCATCGAGGGTACCGGCGAAAACGTCGAGAAGTTCAAAACTGTCTTCTTCAAGGTCATCATCGGCGACCAGACGGTGATCGTCAAACACCCGGCCAAACGCGGCGGGCGGATCACCGACGCCAGCGACCGGAAGATGAAACTCGGATTAAAACGCGGCCAGTTGGATCTCAAGGGCAACGACGAAACGGTAACCATCGATCTCGGTGGCGTCATCGACTTCGGCCGCGAGCACCGCGATATCGGCGGCAAAACCCGCCCGACGCTGTCGGTCGATCACTCCGACGGCGGGACGACGTTGACGACGCTGGTCACGCTGCCGAACGGCCGGAAGCTCAACCTGTTGGGTCGGTACGTCCGGCTTGAATACAGCGACATCATGGAGGATCTCCAGGATATCGAGGTCGGCGAGGAGGAGGTCGAAACTCTCGTCTCGCTGTACAGTGCCGGCGGCAGCGCGGAGCTCGGGATGCTCGTGACCGGCGATATCAACGAAACAAAGGCGATCGTCGACCGACTCAAAGAGAAGGAACTCGTCGAGGACGGCGACGAGGGGCTGTCGCTGACGGCGAAAGGCCAGGTCATCGTCAACAAGAAGATCGAATCCGTCAACGCGTAGGCGTCCGGCAGGAGCGTCTACTGTTCGTTCATCGCTTCGCTGGCGATGTTGCGCCCCCGGGAGTTCAGCGTCACCTCGTGACGCTTCCGCACCTCATCGACGATGTCGAGTTCGATGAGCTTCTCGAAGGTTTCTTCGACCTTGTCGACATCCTGGCCGATAAACGCCGGAATCTCGAACGGTGACACCCCGGAGTACAGTGCCATCAGCACCTCTTTTTCGGAGGGATCGAGATCGACGTTGGCCTCGCTTCGGCGTTCGCCCTCCTTGAGAAATGATTGGACGAACGCACAGGTTCGTTGCGGGCCCGTGATGTGTGTCTCGACGGAGGTTTGGCCCTCGACGTGGGAGACCTGGATCACGGTTCGCTCCTCGCCGCCGATCTCCCGCTGTTCGGTGTTGATCTCGCTGATCTCCTCCAGCTCCAACTCGACGAACGTCCCGCTTTGGAGCGCGGTGGCGATCGCCTCCGCCTCGACCTTCAGCCGGGCTTTCTCCCAGGAGGTATCCTGGACGACACCGCCCTCGACAGCCGGATGTTTTGCCTTGACGATGTTTTCGTCAAGCACCGCCCTGAAAAAGGCCGTTTTGAACTCATCGTGGTCGGCCGCCGAGACCAACATGACGTCCTCGCCGAGTTTGAGCGCCAGATAGTTCGAGGCAGCCGCGATCGACTGGCTGGCGTCCTGTCGCCCCGAGAGGCCGGTGATATCCGAAAGGGCGATCGTCCGCTTGCCATCGTTGCCGGCAAGGATGAGACGGCGATTCGACAGCAGGATCCGCCCCTGTGACCAGTCGACGTTGTTGAGCTGTCGCCCATCTCTGACCGCCATGGCGAACCGCCCTTTCGTATCCGCGATCTTGTATTCGCCCTCACTCATCGCTACTCACCGCCCCACACCGGGTGCAGATGGATACATGTTATTGTACTGTCTCGCCCCTCTGTAATATCATTATCGACCTTTGAGCTTTGATATCGCCGAGAACGCTCGCTTCCGTACCTGTTTACTATCATCCTCAGTAAGATTTTCGACGACATCGCGGGACTGCTCGCCGCCGACCTTCCCGAGGATGAACACGGCCTGTGCGCGGGCGTCGTCGGGCGCGTCACTTTGCACCAGCTCCAACAGCTCCTCTTCGACGCGTTTGCCACCCATCTCCGCGAGACTGGTGGCCGCAAACTGGGCGGTCTGGGTGTCGTCGCTTTCGAGCGCGTCGACGAGCACCTCGACGGTTTTGGGGTTTGGTTCGTCGACGACCCGCCCGAGGAACCACGCGGCGTTGCGGCGTTGGCGTTGCTGGCTGCTCTCCTCTAAGATTTCGACGATCGGCGCGACGGTCGCATCGTCGGCATCCTGGAGCTCGTTGACGATCCGCTCGCGGATCGAGTGGCTCTTTTGGGTGTCGACGTTCGACAGCAGCTCGATGATCGAGTAGATCGCCGCGCTTCGCACCCCGCCGTCGGGGTCGTTCAACGCCGCCGCCAACGGCTCGACCACGTCGGCGGTGCCGGCCTCCCCTAGTGCTGAGGCGGCGATCCGCCGGATCGACGTGTTGTCGGCGTCCATCATATTTTTCAGCGCGGCAAGCGCCTGATCGGTGCCGATCGCCGACAGCGCGATCGCCGCCTCGTGGCGCACCCGGCCGTTTGGATCCGAGAGCTGATCGATCAACGCCGGCACCGCTGAGGGGTGGTTGATCTCGCCGAGGGCCATACAGACGCGCTGTCTGACGCGGGGGTCGTCGTCGTCAAGCGCGTTTTTCAGCGAGCTGATCCCGGAGTCGTCGCCGAGCTTGCCGAGCGCGGAGGCCGCCGCCATCCGCAGCTCGGGGATGTTCGAGGAGAGTGCCTTGGCAAACCGCTTTGCGACCGCCCAGTCGGCGCCCTGTTCGATCTTCTCGCCGGTGATCTCGACGAGCAGCTCCTCGACGGCCTCCGCGCCGATCTCATCGAGGCCATCGACGGCCGCGGCTTTGACCGCGCCGGAGTCGTCGGTGACCGCAACCGAGACGAGCGTCTCGATGGCGTCGGTGTCCTCCGTGGTGGCGACCTCGCCGAGCAGCTCACAGGCGCGTTTCCGCACCGCCGGGCTGTCGCTCTCCAACAGCATCTCCTTGAGCCCATCAACATCGCCGGATCGCGCGAGATCGTACAACGACATTGGTCTGCGTTAGGGTGTGTACTGATAAATACGACATCGTTTGTTGACCGGTTCGAAGTCATCCCGAAGCTCCTGGGGGATCGTTTCGGTCATCCCGATGACGAGGTAGCTGCCGTCCTGCATCGAGTCGGTGAGCGTCTCGAAGATCGGGATCTTGAACTCGCTGTCGATGTAGATCAGGAGGTTCCGACAGAAGACCAGATCACAGTTCCGCCGCGGCCCATCCTGGATCAGATCGTGGCGTTCAAACCGGATCTCGTCGCGGATCTCCGGTTTGACGGTGAACGTGGTATCGTCGACATCGACGTACTTCTCCGGGTCGTCGAGCAGGCTGAGCTCCTCGCCGATATCGGTCGTTCTGGTCGTCTCATAGGTGCCCTCCCGGGCGTTTTCGAGTGCTTCGTCGCTGATGTCGGTGCCGACGATGGTGAGCCGATCGTCGTCGATCTGCCGGTCGTCGCGGGCGAGCATCGACACCGAGTACGGCTCGCGGCCGTCGGCACACGGCGCGCTCCAGACCCGCACCCGCCGATTTTCCTCGGTGAGGTCGCGCAACACCGGCCGTAAGGCCTCCCACATCTCCTGGTTGCGGAAGAAGTTGGTGACGTTGATCGTCAGCGAATCCATCAACGCCTCCTTCTCGCGGCTATCCGACTGTAGCACCTCCAGGTAGTCGTCGTACTCCTCGACCTCCTGGCGGCGCATCCGGGCGGTGATCCGCCGGTCGAGATAGTCCGGGTTGTAGTATTCGGGCTCGAACTCGACCTCATCTTGGATATGCCGGATCACCCGGCCGAACCCCTCGTCTTCGAACTGTCTCATAGCGTCACCACGTCAAGCACCGCAACCACATCACCATCGCCCAACACAGCCGTCCCGCTGAGCCCGGGGATCCCGCTGAGGACGCCCTCAAGCGGTTTGACGACGACCTCCTCTTGGTCGATCACCTTATCGCAGTGGAGGGCGACCTTCCGGTGTTCTTCGCGGATTCGCAACAGCATCCCGTCGCCGTTGACGCTGCTCGGTTCGTCGAGAGCCTCGCTGAGCCGGAGGATCGGGTAGATCTCGTCGTCGTGGTTGATGATCTCGTCGCCTTTGGTCGTCCGGATGTCGGTGGCGCGGGTGACCTCGGCGATGTTTTTCACCGGGATACCGTACTCGGTGCCGCCGACCTCGACGAACATGACCTTCACGATCGCCACGGTCACCGGCAGCCGGAGGGTAACGGTCGTTCCCTCGCCGAGTTCGCTTTCGACGTTGACCGTCCCGTCAAGCTGTTTGACGGTGTTGTGGACGACATCCATCCCGACGCCGCGGCCGCTCACGTCGGTGACCTCCTCGGCCGTCGAGAACCCCGGATGGAAGACGAGATCGTAGATCTCCGATTCCTCCATCCGGTCGAGCTCGCTTTCGGTTTTGACGCCTTTCTCGATGGCCTTCTGTTTGAGCATCTCCGGATCGAGACCGGCTCCGTCGTCGGCAACCTCGATGTTGACGTGATCGCGGTCGCGGGTCGCCGTCAGCGAGACGTTGCCGGTGGGATCTTTGCCTTTCTTCTCGCGTTCCTCCGGCGGCTCGATCCCGTGGTCGACGGCGTTGCGCAGCACGTGGATCAGGGGGTCGCGGATCTCGGTGAGGATGGTGCGGTCGAGCTCGATATCCTCACCGGTGACGGTGAAGTTCACCTGCTTGCCGGTCTCCCGGGCGACATCCCGCACCAGCCGCGGGAAGGTGTCGACGATCTTCGACAGCGGGATCAGCCGCATATCCATCGCCGTATCCTGGAGGTTGCCGGTGATCTTGTCGAGCTCGTCGAGGTTGTCGGAGTCGATCCCCTCCCGTTCCATCTCCCGGCGGAGCTTGATTCGGCTGGTGACCAGCTGTTCGACGAGGTTGTAGAGCTCGTCGAGCTGGTTGACATCGACCCGCACCGACTGGATGTCCGTCTCGTCGGAGCCCGAACCCCCCGGCCCGGAGCGATCGCTTGATCCGGGGCTGGATCGGTCACCGCCGCTGTCGTCGCTGTCGTCGCTGCTGTCACTGCTCTCGCTTTCGTCACTTTTCTCGTCGTTCTCGTCGCTGTCGGCGGTGTCGTCGGCGTCGCCGGCATCAGTATCGTCGGCGTCGTCGCTGTCGGACTCCGCCGATTCGGCTGACGGCTCGGCGGTCTCGCCTGCGGCACCACCCTCGATGGCCTCGGCGACAGCCATCGGATCATCGACGTTCGGCGTGATCGCGCTGACGGAGGCGAACTCGACTTTCCCCAACTCGCTGAGGATCCCCTCGATCTCGCTGGCCGAGATATCGATCACAAACACGTCAAAGGTCTCCTCGAAGTCGCCGTCCTCGATCGTCTCCTGGGCCGGTTGGGTGCCGACCCGATCGTAGGCGTCCTCGATCTCCTGCATGATGAAGATCGCCTCGACACCCGGCATCTCGGTGTCGCCGAGCCCGACCTCCGCCCGGTAGACTGCCTCGCTGGTCGCAAGCTCGGCGTTGGCGATCGACTCGGGGAGATCGTCGACAGCGACCGCTGCCCCGTCGGCGTCGGCCGTCACAGCGTCCGGCTCGGCGGTATCATCGGCTGTCTCGTCGGCTGTATCTTCAGCCGCTTCTTCGTCTGCTTCCTCGGCTGCGTCGTCAGCCTCTTCCTCGGTTGTCTCCTCGTCGTGAGCCTCGGTGTCGTCGTCGACTTCGGCGGGTTCGTCGGCCGCATCGGTGTCGTCGTCGACTGTCTCGCCGCTGTCGGCTGTGTCAGTGTCGCCGCTGTCGTCGACGCTGCCGGTCTCCATCTTCTCTCTGAGATCGGCCTCGACGCCGCTGGCGTCGATATCGGTTTCGCCGTCCTCGGCGATATCGCTCACCATCGCATCGAGGTAGTCGACGGAGTCGAAGAGCAGATCCATCAGCTCGATGTCGACCTCGATGTGGCCCTCTCGAACCTCATCCAACAGATCCTCCATCTCGTGGGCCAGTTCGCTGACCGACTCATACCCCATCGCCGAGGCGTTGCCCTTCAGCGTGTGGGCGATCCGGAAGATCGAGTCCATCGCCTCGTCGTCGTCGGGATCGGACTCCAGATCCAGCAGTGCGTTGTTGAGCTCGGTGATACCTTCCTCACTTTCGGCCACGAAGGCCTTGCGGTGTGCGTCACTCATTGTACCAGCTCCCTGATCGTTGTTGCAATGTCGTCGATATGGCGAACCTCATCGATACAGCCCGCCTCGATCGCGCGTTTCGGCATGCCGTAGATCACACAGCTTTCCTTGTTTTGAGCGATCGTCGTCGCGCCGGCCCGCTGCATCGCACAGATCCCCTCGGCGCCGTCCGACCCCATCCCGGTGAGGATGACGCCGGTCAGCGGATCGTCGATCGCCCCGGCGACCGCGGTCATCGTCTCGTCGACAGCGGGCCGTACCGAGCGACCGCGATCGGCTTCGATCAGCTCCAGGCGGATGCGCCCGTTGCTGTAGCCTGCGATCCCAAGGTGGCTCCCGCCGCGGGCGACGACGGCCTCGCCGGCACCGATCCGCACGCCGTCGGTGGCCTCCCGCACCTCGTACCGGGAGGCGTTATCCAGCCGATCGGCGAACCGCGCGGTGAACGCCTCCGGCATATGCTGGACGACGATCACCCGTGCGTCGCCGGCGGGTAGCTCGGCCATCACCTGCTCGACGGCGTCGGGGCCGCCGGTCGAGGAGCCGATGACGATCGTTCGTTGGTCGTCGAAGGGCTCCAGCCCTGTTGTGGCCGCGCCGCCGGCTCCCGGACTCGCCGGCTGGCGTTGGGTGTCGGCGGCCTGCCTGCTGGCCTGGGTGAGGTCGGCGTCGGCAACCGACCGCAGCGTCGCCACCAGTTGGTCGGCGTGTTGGGAGACGCCCATCGACACCTCGCCGCCGGGTTTCGAAAAGAAGTCGACCGCGCCCTTTTCGAGGGCTTCGAAGGTGACTTCCGCCCCATCCTCGGTGTGGGCACTCAGCATGAGCACCGGCGTCGGCTGCTCGTCCATGATCTGCTCGACGGCTTCGATACCGTTCATCCGCGGCATCTCCAGATCCATCGTCACCGCATCCGGCTCCTCCTCGGCGATGACCTCAAGGGCCTCAACGCCGTCTTTGGCCTCGCCGACGACCGGTACGCCGGCCTCATCGAGGAGATCGGAGATCAGCCCGCGCATAAACCGGGAGTCGTCGACGACGACTGTCCGTGGCTTACGCACCGGTGTCACCTCCGCGCCGCGGGCGGGGCCTGCCAGCTACCACGGCGGTCATATCCGTCGACACACGTCGGATCGGTTCGCCCCACATTGTTGTAGCTACTACAAAAAGCGCAAGAATAAACCCACCGGCTCTCTCCGCGTGAGTGATAGCTTATTGGACAGAGTTAACTACCGGTATCCCGTCACCCACGCACATGGCCGAGAGTGAATCCCAACCCGCCGACGCTGACGCCGCCACTGGGGAGGCGACGAAGGTGCTGGAGTTCGGGCTCAGCGATGAGACCTACTGCCTCGATATCGGCGTGATCGACGAGATCGTCGACGCCGGTGATCTCACGCGGATCCCGAACTCGCCGCCACACGTCGAGGGCGTGATGGATCTCCGTGGCCGCACCACCTCGATCATCAACCCGAAAACCATCTTCGACATCGAGGAGGGTGGGGCCCGCGAACGCATCATCGTCTTCGATCCCGAGGCGATGGACGATCAGGCGACGGTCGCTTGGATCGTCGACGAGGTCTACCAGGTCACCGATGTCACCCCCGATGAGGTCGATGAGACGACGACCGCCGACGACGAGAACGTCCACGGCATCGTCAAAGACGACGATCGCTTCGTCGTCTGGGTCGACCCCAACGTCGCCACCACCGAGTAGCCGGATTTTTCACCGCTGAGAATCGGAGCCAAATGTTTATTTGCCACTGGGAGACGTATCTATCTATGTGTGTCCCCGCCGTCACCGTTCGGTTCAGCCCGTGGGTTGGCGGGGGCGTGTTTCGGATTTCGACCCTTGCATCGCCTGATGACCCCTCATCGTCTCGCCGTCCGGCCGTGAGCCGACGGTTCTCCGTGAGCCAATGTCCGTAGAGGAGTTGCCGTTGGCTGACCGGCTCACCGACACGTCGAGTATCATCATCGCCGGCTCCCCGATGAGCGGGAAATATGAGCTGATGCATCGGATCTTCGGTGCGCGAACCGACACCGCGCTTGTGTTGTCGACCGGCCACGACGCCGCAACCGTTCGTGACGACTACGAGTCGATCACGGGCAACGACGGCGAGGCGGTCGGCGTCATCGACTGTGTCAGCCGCGAACAGGGCGTCGATGTCGAGGACTCGGAGCTGACAAAGTACATCTCCTCGCCGAAGAATCTCACCGACCTCGGCGTGAAGTTCACCCAGTTGACCGAGGCGATGGCCGATGAGACGCCGACCGTCGGGCTCCACTCGCTGTCGCAGCTGTTGATGTACTGGGAAGCCGACCGTATCTACCAGTTTACGCGGGTGTTGCTCGGCCAGACCCAAAACCAAAACTGGCCGACGATCGCGGTGATCAACGCGACGATGCACGACGAACAGACGATCCACACCCTGCTTGATCCATTCGAGACGGTCGTCGACACCCGGACGGCCGATGAGGGCCGGGAAATGCGCATCCGCGGGCGGCTGTCGTCGCCGACGCCGTGGCAACAGTTCTGACTCTTTCGTCGTTGCTTTCGGTAGTCCTCTCTGACGTACAGCCGACCAGCCGCACCTTGGCGGATTGAAAGGGCGAGACGCGCTCGGCGAACCCGGACGACGCAAGCACCGCAGGAGCGAACGTAGTGAGTGACGAGGAGCGCAGCGAGTCCCGGGAGTCGAGCGCGTTGAGGGCTTTCAAGCGTTGTTGATGTCGAAGCAGGTCACGACACACCCGTTGATTCGGCACTCACCCGCTTCCGAATCGCATTTGATATCGCGCTATACACTGTATCAAAGCGAACCGCCCCGCTTTTTGGCCTCCTTCCGAACGACCATACAATGGTCGAATTCGATCCCGAGAAGTTCGAAGACAAGTACGAACACTACTTCCCACAGCTCCAGCGGGCCTACAAGAACGCGTTCAACACGATGAACGAGGCTTACGACTCGACGCTGATCCACGGTATCGATCAGCAGGTGCTCAACGAAAGCGAGCCGATATACGATCCCGACGAGGGGTTTACCGTCACGCTGCCGGATGACCCGTATGATCGCCTCACGGGTGTCGTCGTCGACCGCGAAACTTTCGAGGAGACGCTGGATCGCTACACCGAGGAGATCGAAACCGAGCTCCGGCAGCTGTTTGAGCTGACCGAATAGTTCTCCCCGCGCGGCACGCGAAACCAACGTACGGCTGACTGTCCGAGCCGGTGCTATCCGAACCAAAGGTCTAAGCCCGTTGCTGATCAAACAGTTCGTATGAGTACAGACTCCGCGTCGTCCGATTCCGAGGAAAGCGAACTCCAAGACCGCGTGGTGAACTTCCTGCGGCGGAACTTCCCACAGATCCAGATGCACGGCGGCAACGCCGCGATCCAGCGGCTTGATCCCGACAGCGGCGAGGTCGAGATCCAACTCGGCGGTGCCTGTTCCGGCTGTGGCATCTCCCCGATGACGATCCAGGCGATCAAAAGCCGGATGGTCAAGGAGATCCCCGAGATCAACGAGGTACACGCCAACACCGGACAGGGTGCCGAGCCGGATATGGGCGAAACCGAAGGCATGAGCCCCTCGTTCCCCGGTGAGGGCGGCGACGACAGCGACGAAGGTCCGCAGGCTCCGTTCTAACGCCGCATTCGGCTGTTTCCGACCGTTTTTCGCAGTTCTCGTTTCACCGAGCTCTGTCTGCGTCCTGGCCGCGATAAATTGCATATTACGATACAAAATTCCGATCCCGGTGACCGTGTCTCTACCTTCCCGCTCCGATACAACGCGTCGAAAAGCGACACGGTTATTTGTTTTAGGCTGACCTAATAACACACGATCCATGACGGTTGCTCCGGCGACCCGCCGGCGACCGCATGGCCGACGACAATGCTCGGAACGATGCTCCGTGACCTCCGCGCCCACATCGACTCTCTCGCCACCGCCGATGGCCGATACACCCTTGTCTGCGGTCGCCACGGCGAGCAGCCGGTGCCAGCCGATGGCCTGTGGTTTCCGACCCGCTCGGTCGCCCGCCAGGCTGCGCGTGCGACCACCCAGTACCGCACCGCCCTCCGCCGGTACGATCCGGAGCTCCCGCGGTACGACATCGTTGTCTGCCAGGGCCACCCGTCGGTGGTCGAGCCCGCGTCATCGACGCCCGCCGCCGAGTCGACGCCAGCCTCCCCCACCACGCTGCCCGCTGACAGCCCCCTGGTAACGTTTTGTCACCGTGTCGCGGCGGCAGTCTTCGAGACGCTGGCCGCCGAGGGGTACAGCGAGGCCGAAACAGCGGTCATGGACGCCTACCTCGATCACGCCGAAACCCAGCCGACCGCCGACGGGCTCTGTCTCCGGCTGCTAGAGAGCATGGCGACCGTCCTTGCCGGTCGACTCGCGCCCCGCGAGCAGGCCGCGGTGTTGGCGGCGGCCGCCGATCGCTTGCCGGCCACCCCAGAGGATTCCGTTGCCGACGCGGAGCCCGACCTCACCGCCGCTGACACCGCTGACCCCACCACCGCCGACCCCACAGCCCCCGACACCGCTGTGACGACCGTCTTCGAGGCGTTGCGGACACGCGGGGTGGTCGGCGCGTACCGCGACACCCCGTGGCTGCAACACCGCGAAACCGGCACGCGGTCGATCCTCGTCGAGGTGTCCGGGTATGCGTTTTCACCGTACGGCGGTTCGCTCCCCACACTCCCGGTCGTCATCGAACTGTATCGGTCGGCCGCCGACTGGCAGCCCGTCGCTGTCGACGTGGCGGCGATCCCCGCCGGCTGGCGGTTTCGCGTTGTTCCGGTCGGTGAGGCCCCGCCTGGTGGCCTGGTGAGTGCGCCGGTTACCGCCGATGAGCCGGGGTGTCCGTGATGCCCCGCATCTCTCTACCCGTTGTCAGTCGCAAACGGGGGTGTCGACACTGACCCGAACCACCCCACGTCGTCGCCGGCTATCCCTCTGGGCGACGTTCTATCTGGCACTCACCGGCGCAACGACTGACGACGAGTCGGATCCCACGGAATAAGCCACTCGACCGCCGTCAACACGCTCACAGCAGGCCGCCGGTGGCCATCACGAACAGCGCGGTTGCGATGATCGCAAACAACACACCGACGCCCTGTTTGAGAATCTCTGTATCAAGTGTCGAGGAGATATACGGGGCGATCTGCCCGCCGGTAACCGTCGCGGGCACCGTCCAGACGACCATATTCCACGGTGTCGACGCGAGATCGATCGCGTGGCCGCCGACCAACCCGCTGCCGAAGACGTGCACCAGCGAGGCCAACACGGCGGTCATGGCGACAACGATGTGGTTGGTGCCGATCGCGATCCGCACCGGCACCGAGGTTCGCAGCATCGAGATGATCCCCAGTTCACCGATGCCGAAGCCGGCCAACCCCTGAAAGACGCCGCCGATACTGTAGTTGGCAAACCGTTCGAGATAGCCGCCGCGGTCGTAGTTGTAATCCGAGCCGCCGCGATCGACGCGGGTGACGACGCCCTCGTCGTCGGTTTCGACACCGGCCGATCCCGGTTTCGCGTCATCATCCGGCAGGGCGGCACCGCCGTCGGCCTCAACGCCTGCTGTCCCGGCGTCAGCCCCGCCTGGCTCCTCGTGACCCAGATCGGCCTTAAACAGCATCACCGATGCCGCCAGCAGTGCGAGCCCCAACAGCAGCTGGAAGATCGGTTCGGGGATCACAAACGATAGCAGCGCGCCGCCGACAACGAACGGGATCGATCCGCCAACGAGGGCGACAGCCAGCCGTCGGTCGACCAACCCGTGTTGGATGAACGCCAGGGCGGAACTTGAGAGCCCGAAGGATTCGCTGATCAGACCCACCTTAACGATCGTCTCCGGTGACAGCGGTGGTTGGGTCAGTGTCTCCGGGGAAAGCCGCACTGCCAACATCGGATACAGGAAGATCAAAAACGGTACGAACAACGCCGAGCCGCTGATCCCCACCGTGTTGACGATGGTGGCACCGAGCAGAAACACCGGGAACAGCCACCAAAACTCCAGCCAGTAGCCCTCCCCGGCGGCCGCCGGCAGCGGCGCGGCGAGGATGACCCCGACGACGAACACCAGCGGGGCGAGAAACACGAAGAGGTACTGGTACTCAAGGAATGTCCGCTGTGCGCGCGCCGATGACGAGGGCGAGCTCATTGCAATTGCAGCGCGTTTTATGATTCGGTACTAAATGCTTTGCCGTTCGTCAAAATCGCGTTACTAATCATGAGGATTGGTTGCTACTGCTCGTGTCCCACAGTAACGTTTATGAACAACTCCGTGCTACATTATCGCACGATGAGTGTCGATACTGGGCGGCTTGATTCCGACGCACAGGCGCGTAAGGATTCGCTGTCGGCTGTCGAGCCCCCTACCGACGCCGACGGCCCGCTTGGCCGGCTCAAACGGCACTTCGAGCAGTGGGCGCGGCTGTACGTCGAACAGCGCGTCGCTACCCGCACCGGCGTTGACCGATAGCGTCTCGCTGTTTCTCCTCGTTCCGTTGTGTGCTGTCCCGCCGCGTACGGGTAGCCGCCGGTAGTCGACCCCAAACCTTTGCTGGTCGCCCGTCAACTGGTGGTATGACAGTCGCCGAGCTCCTCGATCTCCCGGTGTCGATCACGTCGCTGTCGACTGAGCGATACGAACGCGAAACCTCACAGTTCACCCGGGTGACAACCGAGATCGCCCTGTCGGGCGACGGCGAGACGGGTCGCGGCGAGGATGTGATCTACGAGGCCGACGCTCACGACGAACTCGCGGCTGCAGGGTTGCCCGATCTCACCGGCGACTACACCCTTGCTGAGTTTTCGGATCAGGTCGCCGATGCCTCCTTGTTTCCCTCGCCGCCGGAACGACCGGTCTCCCGACACTACCGGCAGTGGGCGCTTGAATCAGCCGCCCTCGATCTCGCGTTGCGACAACAGGAGACCGATCTCCCGACGCTGCTCGATCGTCGCCGCGAGCCGGTGCGGTTCGTCACGAGCATGCGACTCGGCGATCCGCCGACGACCGAGCGGATCGACGCGCTCCGCGAGCGTGTCCCCGGCGTTGAGTTCAAACTCGATCCGACCCAAGCGTGGGATGATGCCCTCGTCGCAACGCTGGCCGACACCGACCGCGTCCGGATTCTTGACCTCAAAGGCCACTACGAGGACACCGATGTCGACGCGCCGGCCGACCCCGACCTCTACGAGCGAATTATCGAGGGATTCCCCGAGGCGATTATCGAAGATCCCGCGCTGACCGACGCGACACAGCCGCTGTTCGAGACCGACGGCGTCCGGAGCCGGGTCTCGTGGGACGAACCGATCGAGAGCCTCGCCGACGTGCAATCGCTGCCATGGGAACCCGACTGGCTCAACATCAAACCCTCGCGGTTCGGAAGTCTCGAATCACTGCTTGAGACACTAACCTACTGTGAAAAACAGGGGATTCGCTGTTACGGCGGCGGGCAGTTCGAACTCGGTGTCGGCCGCGGGCAACTCCAACTGCTGGCGTCGCTGTTCTACCCTGATGGCCCCAACGATATCGCCCCGCGGGCCTACAATGAGCCGGCGGTTGGGGAGTCGTTGCCGACGAGTCCGTTGTCGCCGCCGGCGGATGGACGCGGCTTTCGCTGGGCGTAGCCGCTCGCATCGGTGCTCGCTTACTCGACCTGTGGGGCGCTGTCGTCCGGTCGTCCGGGGAGTTCGATCTCCAGTTCGAGTTCCGGATCGTCCATCCCCTCAAAATCAACTTCGACCTCGACCGGCTCACCGAACGCGAAGGGGAGTTCCCACTCCTCGTCGGTGATGGTGAGCTCGTCGCCGTCGCGGAGCTGTTCGCCGACCGCGATCAGGAACTTGCCGGCCTCGGCGGCCGACAGCCGGTAGGTCTGCTCGAAGTTACGGCCGGTGCGGATGGTCGTTTTCTCCTCGTCGCTGTTCGCTTTGTGGTCGTCGTGGTCGCTCTCTGTGCTGCTCATGTGTATCTGCCCTCTCGTGGTGTAGCGGTAGATCAGTTCTGAATTGTGCCGTGTGATTACATATCACGCGCTGATCGCCAACCGGTGCTGTCGTCGATCGGGTTGGTGCGGCCTCCCGCCCCGTCGACAACTGAACCTTTTTGCCCTCCAACCCCGATGGTGGTTTCATGAACTACCGCGAGGTCACCGTCACCGGCGAGTACGTGGCACGGCTCGAAACGGGGGCGGACTGGCGGGCCGAGATCGAAGATCTCGCACGCGAGGTCGACGCTGAGGCCGGCTGGTTTTCGGCGATCGGCTCGGTTGAAGACGCCGAGGTCTGGTTTTACGATCAGGACGACCGCGAGTACCAGTCGGTCGACTTCGAGGAACCGCTGGAGGTCGCTGCCTGCGTCGGCAACGTCAGCCTACTCGACGGCGACCTGTTCGCCCACACCCACGCCGTGCTTTCGCGGCGAAGCGGGCAGGCACTCGCGGGCCACATCAACACGGCGACCGTCTTCGCGGGCGAACTGTACTTTCGGGCCTTCGAGGAACCGCTTAGGCGCGAATACGACGAGATGACGGCACTGGATCTCTGGTTGTGAGCGAAACGAGCGATCCGGATGGGGACGGCGAGATCGACGCCGACAGCGACAGCAACGCTAGTGATGCCGGCGAATCCAACCGCACGCCGATGCGACCCGACGACGAGCGGTATTTCGACCGGCTCGAAAGCGGCCTCGACGAGGCGATGACGGTTGCCGAACGCGCGAAGGGGCAGGGCAAAGACCCCGAACCCGAGGTCGAGATCCCGATCGCGAAGGATATGGCCGACCGCGTTGAGAACATCCTTGGCATCCCCGGCGTCGCCGAGCGCGTCCGCGAACTCGAAGGCGAGATGAGCCGCGAGGAGGCCGCCCTCGAACTCGCCGCCGACTTCGCGGAGGGCCGGGTCGGCGACTACGAGGGGAAAGCCGGCAAGATCGAGGGCGCGGTGCGGACGGCCGTCGCGCTGCTGACTGAGGGGGTCGTCGCCGCGCCGATCGAGGGGATCGACCGCGTCGAACTGCTGGAAAACGACGACGGCACCGAGTTCGTCAACGTCTACTACGCCGGCCCGATCCGCTCTGCGGGTGGCACTGCACAGGCCCTCTCGGTGCTCGTCGCCGACTACACCCGCAGCATCCTCGGGCTCGCCGAGTACAAGGGACGGGATGACGAGATCGAACGCTACGTCGAGGAGATCAACCTCTACGACAAGGAGACTGGCCTCCAGTACTCGCCGAAGGACAAGGAAAGCCGGTTTATCGCCACCAACATGCCGATCATGCTCGACGGCGAGGCGACCGGCGACGAGGAGGTTTCTGGCTACCGCGATCTCGACCGCGTCGACACCAACTCCGCGCGCGGAGGGATGTGTCTCGTCGCCGCCGAGGGGATCGCGCTGAAGGCTCCGAAGATCCAACGCTACACCCGCCAACTCGACGAGGTGGAGTGGCCGTGGCTGCAGGATCTGATCGACGGCACCATCGGCAAAGACAGCGACGACGCAGCCGATTCCGACGATGACGGCAGTGACGGCGACGCGGAGGCGACCGACGACAGCGATGCTGACGACGCCGGCGACGCCGATGGCGACGCTGACGACTCCGCAGCCGACGCCCCCGCCGGCCCGCCGCGCGTCGAACCGAAATCGAAGTACCTGCTGGATCTCATCGCCGGTCGGCCCGTTTTCGGCCACCCCTCCGAGGCCGGCGGGTTCCGGCTTCGATACGGCCGCGCCCGCAATCTCGGCTTTGCGACCGCGGGCGTCCATCCGGCGACGATGCATATCATCGACGATTTCCTGGCCACGGGCACCCAGATCAAAACCGAACGACCGGGGAAAGCCGCGGGGGTTATTCCCGTTGACTCCATCGAGGGGCCGACCGTCCGGCTGGCGACCGGTGAGGTGCGGCGGATCGACGACCCCGAGGAGGCACTCGAACTCCGCAACGGCGTCGAGAAGATCCTCGATCTCGGCGAGTATCTGGTCAACTACGGTGAGTTCGTCGAGAACAACCACCCGCTCGCGCCCGCCGCCTACGCGCCCGAATGGTGGGTACAGGAGTTTGAGGCGGCCGGCGCGGACGTACAGGCTCTCGAAGACGATCCCCGGGTCGATCTTGAGAACCCCTCGGCTGCCGAAGCCATCGAGTGGGCCACCGAGTACGACTGCCCGCTGCACCCGACCTACACCTACTGCTGGCACGATATCTCGGTCAGCGACTTCGAGGAGTTGGCCGCTGTTGTCGCCGACGGTGAGGTTCAGCCCGAGGGCGACGGCCCCGACGGGCTGCTCGTCGTCGACCGCGATGAGTCGGTTCGGACGACACTGGAAACGCTGCTCGTCGGTCACCACCAACGTGAGGCGGCTATCGAAATCCCCGACTGGAAACCGCTCGTGTTGTCGCTCGGGCTCGACGACGATCTGGCGAAACCGTGGAGCGATCTCTCAGCACCGGCCCGCGAGTACGACGACGGCGACAACGCGATCACCGCCGCCAACGAGGTCGCGCCCTTCGAGCTTCGGGAGCGCGCGCCAACCCGGATCGGCGCGCGGATGGGCCGGCCGGAAAAGTCCGAAAAGCGCGACCTCTCGCCGGCTGTCCACACGCTGTTCCCGATCACCGAGGCCGGCGGCAACCAACGCGACGTCTCGAAGGCCGCCACGACGATGGACGAACAGGGTCGCCGCGGCGTCCACGACATGCAGATCGGCCAGCGACGCTGTCCGAACTGCGACAGCGAGACGGTTGAACTCCAGTGTCCGGACTGCGATACCCACACCGAACCCCACTACGAATGCGAGGACTGCGAGATCGTCTGCGAACCCGACGAGGCCGGCCGCGTCGACTGTCCGAACTGTGGCCGGGAGGTCACCGCCGCCGGCTGGGAAACTGTCGACCTCAACGCGGCGTACCACGACGCCCTCGATGCGATCAACGAACGCGAGGGCAACTTCGGGATGCTGAAAGGCGTCAAGGGTCTCACCTCGGCGAACAAGACACCCGAACCGATGGAGAAGGGGATCCTCCGGGCGAAACACGGCGTCTCCGCGTTCAAGGACGGCACCGTCCGCTACGACATGACTGACCTCCCGGTCACGGCGGTCAAACCCGAGGAGTTGGACGTGACCGCCGACCACTTCCGCGGACTCGGCTACGAGACTGACATCGACGGCGACCCGCTGCGCCACGACGATCAACTGGTCGAACTCAAGGTACAGGACATCGTTCTCTCGGATGGCGCGGCCGAACATATGATCAAAACGGCCGACTTCGTCGACGACCTCTTAGAACGGTTCTACGGGCTACCGGCGTTCTACGACATCGACGACCGCGACCACCTCGTCGGCGAACTCGTCTTCGGGATGGCTCCCCACACGAGTGCCGCTGTTGTCGGACGTGTGATAGGATTTACGAGTGCCGCGGTCGGCTACGCGCATCCGTACTTTCACGCCGCCAAGCGGCGGAACTGTTTCCACCCAGACACGAAACTCTGGCTCGAAGATGAGGCTGGCGAGTGGCACCACGAAACGATCCGGACGGTCGTTGAGGATCGCTTAGACGACCCGCGTGAGGACGACTTCGGGACGCTGATCGAAGAGATCGACGGCGCGATTTCAGTGCCCAGTATCGACGACGACGGATCGATTGTGACGAAGCCGGTCGAGGCACTCTCGAAGCATCCCGCGCCCGATCACATGATCGAGATCGAAACCCGGAGCGGGCGGGAACTCACCGTGACGCCGGATCACGAGATGCAGGTCTTCGCGGACGGCGAACGGCGAACGAAGCGTGCCAGCGAGCTTACCTCGACGGATTCGCTCATCACACCCGAGCATCTCGATACCGTGCAACCGGCGGCGGAGACACAGCAGTTCGACCTCTTAGCGGAGTTCATCCGAGCCGACGCGGTCGACAACGAGCGGCTGATGATCAAAGGCATCGAGAAGGACACGCTCTATGATCTCTTTGAGACGAAACTGGCCGCCGACTGGGACGGGCAGTTCTACCCGCTAAAGCATACGGCCGAGTACTTCGAGATGTCGCACAAAACGCTGAGTAACTACCTCTATCGCGGGAGTGTTCCGGCACATATCCTGCTGGAACTGTGCGACTCAGTTGAGGCTGTTCTCGACTTTGTCCCCGATGATGTGACGCTGGGGATGAAACGCGATTCCGCTGAAATGAATCGTACAGTAACGCTCACCGAGGACGTAGCGACGCTGCTGGGATACTACGCTGCCGAGGGGTTCGCCCGCGAACAAGAGACACCGAAGGGAACGATCCACCAGACGACGATCTGCGGGACAGAGACGGAAGCGCGTGAATTCTACATCGACGTGTTCGAGCGAGAGTTCGGCGTCGAGCCGTACCGCGAGAACGACGCGAAAATCACCGTCTCGGGGCGGTTGCCGCGGACGTTCTTCGATACGGTGCTAGACGCGGGTATCTTCGCGGAGACGAAGCGCGTGCCACAGTGTCTTTTCAACGCGCCAGCATCGATTATCGCGGCCTATCTCCGGGGCTACTTCAGTGGCGATGGAAGCATCGCTGCGGACAGCCTCACCGTGTCGGCGACGACAGTTAGTCCGGAGCTAAAACAGGACATACTGGCATTGCTTACGCGCCTCAACATCGCAGGCAGAGTGAAGACTACCGAACCAGTACAGCTTGCCGAGCAGTTCCCGGAATTCTACGACAGTGATGACTCGTCGTTGGCGGCACAGAGTTACAAAATTCGAATCAGCTCACAGGATGCCGTGGCGTTTGCTGAGACGGTCGGCTTCCACCTCACGCGAAAGGAGACACAACTCCAGCAACAGGTTGAGGCTATCTCGCACCGGAAACGACGTGTGTTCGATGGTGGAAACGGCGATTTCCTTGTTGACTCCGTTTCGAGTGTTGAGTACACTGAGTCAGAAGAGGAGTATACCTACTGCCTGACGGTCGAAGACACACATACACTTATTGTAAATGATATGTTCGAAGCGCAGTGTGACGGCGACGAGGACTGCGTCATGTTGCTGATGGACGGGCTTTTGAACTTTTCTCGACAGTTCCTCCCGGATCAACGTGGCGGCCGCATGGACGCCCCACTGGTCATGTCCTCGCGGGTTGATCCCACAGAGATCGACGACGAGGCTCACAACATGGATATCGTCTCCAGCTATCCACGCGAGTTCTACGAGGCGACCCGCGAGATGGCCGACC
This sequence comes from Halonotius sp. F2-221B, assembly GCF_046719765.1. Taxonomy (NCBI): domain Archaea; kingdom Methanobacteriati; phylum Methanobacteriota; class Halobacteria; order Halobacteriales; family Haloferacaceae; genus Halonotius; species Halonotius sp. F2-221B. The sequence goes on along the minus strand of NZ_JABEBY010000005.1, from coordinate 117,291 downwards.
CCGAGGCTGTCGACATCACGACCGGTGAGGACACCCTCGATACGACCGACCAGTACCACGGGTTCGAACACACCCACTCGACGACAAATATCCACATGGGGCCGAGCCTCTCGGCGTACAAGACGCTGGATTCGATGATGGACAAGATGGACGCCCAACTGGAGTTAGCCCGCAAGCTTCGCGCGGTCGACGAGACCGATGTGGCCGAACGCGTTATCGAGTACCACTTCCTGCCTGATCTGATCGGCAACCTTCGGGCGTTCTCCCGGCAGGAAACTCGGTGTCTGGACTGCGGGGAGAGCTACCGGCGGATGCCGCTGTCGGGCGACTGCCGGGAGTGTGGCGGCCGCGTCAACTTGACTGTTCACGAGGGCTCGGTCAACAAGTACATGGATACCGCCATTGAGGTCGCCGATCGGTTCGGCTGTCGGGAGTACACCAAACAACGGCTCCGAATCCTCGAACGCTCCTTGGAGTCGATCTTTGAAAATGACAAAAACAAACAGAGCGGCATCGCCGACTTCATGTAACGGCGCGTCGGGCGTGTCGTCCCTTGTCGCGGTCGACTACCCCAACAGCTGGCGTTCGATCCGGGCGAGATAGCCGAGACTGAGACAGGTCGCATGGATGACCCAGAGGCCGAGCCCGACGACCAGCAGTGCGGCACTCGTATACAGCATGACGCGCGCGACGACAAACGAAAAGAGATTCAACCCAAACGAGAGGGCGACCGCCACGAGCCCGCCGATCATGAACGTCCCGCCGTACAGCAACAGTATATCCGAGTTTGAATCTGTTTTCAACTCCCCGGAAAAGTATGTGTTGGTGATCCAGTGATGTATCTGTGCTGGAGTTGACACCACTGTTCCTCTGCTGTCGCTCCCATCCGCACCGTCTCCGCTGAGTTGTTGTTGCACTGCAGACCCCCTATTGCTGAAACAGTCGTAGGCCACATGTAAAAACGCTTGCGTTGTAAATATGATATAAGCGCGGTCACCGTGTTGCGGTTGAGAGCGGTGTCGACAGCGATATCTGATACCGATGAGAGCCAGCTTCTGATGTCTTCGGTTGCTGTCGTCAGTGAAGAGACGTAAAGTGGGAAGCAGCTCTCGCTTCCCGACCTGTTCCGGGCAGGCGTGTTCGACAGCCGCACTCGTTGACACGAGGCGACAACTGTTGGTTCCGACGTGTGATATAAATAAGTGGTGTCCGGAATATCAAATCCAATAATGCAATTTAGCTATCATGCGTTTGTCTCACCCCATCAGCTGCGGTGCACACGTCGCTGTTCGCGCCACAATTATTCACTCTGAGAATTTCAGGGGTAGTTTTATTACTACCGACTACCATCTTCCTGATACCGTCTGACCTCTTCCGGGCAGGCGGAAACCGTCACCTTTCCGGGCAGGCGGTTTGAACAGTCAACTCACGTTGACACTGGTTTGGTACGCCTGATCCCGTCGTACAGACGGGGATGGCGGCTTTCGGCGCATGGCCGTTTTGTATTGTGTCTCAGTGTTGTAGCAGCCGCACCGAGCGTGATCGTCAGTTGATCTGATCCCAGTCGCCGGCATGTCCCGCCCGAATCTCGACTTCGTGTTCCGCCAGCACCTCGTGAGGTTCGGAGTCGAGTTTGTCGTCCAGTGTTTCGTCGATGGAGTCGATAATGCCGGACAGGGCGGCCCAGATCCCGGCATCCTCGATGGGTGAGGTGAAGATTTCGTTTTGTCGTTCGATCCGCATCACGACCTCGCCGTCAACCTTGATCTCGATGACCTTCCCCTTTTCAAACCGCCGTGTCTCCGCCGGATCCGGGATCTCCTTCGACATACCCTCTCTACTGGGTGTGGGGATTTGATTACACGGGTTGTTGTCGACCGCTGGTGGTTCGGGCGTTGGAGGTGTGTTCTGGATCTGCGTTGGTGATTCCTCTGGCGGTATCAGCGAAGACAGGTGTCAGCGAAAGACAGGCGCGAGCAAGATACAGGTGTCAGCAGTAGTCTGGTCATGTACCCGAACCTAGCACCACTCCGAAAGGATCACAGCGTCGGGTTCGTGGACGGAGAGCCACGCGCCGTCGCGGCTGACATCAGCGATGACATACGAGGGCCGGCTGTCGGCGTCGTCGACGGCGGCCATGACCTCGGGTGCCCCGGCATCCCCAACAGGCGTGTGATCCTGTGTCATGGAATATCTTCACACGCTCAGGTATTTAATGATATCGGAACCGACCGCCGTGCCGACGGCCGCCTTCGGTTGATACAAGAGGCTGGCCGACGGTAGCCGGGGTATGAACGTCGCTGACGCGATGACACCCCGTGACGAGCTTGTCACTGTTGAGCTCCCCGGCACTCGTGACGATGTCCTGACGTACCTGCAAGATCACGGCTTTTCGTCGGTTCCGGTGACCAAGGCCGTCGACGGTGTCGATGTCTACCGGGGGATCATCTCCCGGGATTCGCTGATCGAACGCCCCGACGAGGATCAACTCGCCTTGCTCACCCGTGAGGTTGAGACGGTGACCCCCGACACTGATCTCCTCGATGCCGCCGCACATATGGTTGACAACGACGCCCGCCGCGTCCCGGTTGTCGATCCGACCGACAACGACGAACTCGACGGCATCATCACCGTCACCGATGTCGTCCGCGCGATCGCCCGCGAGCAGATCCCCGGCGATACCCAGGTCGGCGAGTTGGCGACCCGTGATATCAACACCACCTACGTCGGTACCCCCCTCACGGTCGCCGAACGCGAGATCTACCACGCAAACGTTCCTTACACCGTCGTCCTCGACGACGACGGCGACATGACGGGGATGCTTACCGAGGTCGATATCGTCGGGATCGCCCGTGTCGTCGAGGGCGAAGACGACACCGGCGAATCCATCGCCGAACAGGACTCGGAGTGGGCCTGGGAGGGGATCAAGGCCGTCGGCAACAGCTACTTCCCGACCCGCAACGTCGAGATCCCCGCCGAGCCGGTCGCCGAGATCATGACTAGCGATGTGATCACGATCAGCAAGACCAAGACCGCGACTGACGCCGCCCAGACGATGATCTCCAACGAGATCGAACAGATCCCGCTCGTCTCGGGTGGTGATCTCGTCGGTATCGTCCGCGATATCGACCTGCTGGAGGGGCTCTGATGGTCAGCCAGCAGGCACTCACCGAACTCGCCAAACGTCGGGGCTTCTTTTTCGGTGCCAACGAGGCCTACGGCGGGACGGCGGGGTTCTACACCTTCGGCCCGGAGGGTGCGGCCCTCAAACGCAACGTCGAGTCGGCGTGGCGCGAGCAGTTCACCCTCAGACTCGGCAACGAGGAGATCGAAGCCCCGACCGTCATGCCCGAACCCGTCTTCGAGGCGTCGGGGCATCTCGACGGGTTCGACGACATGCTCATCGAGTGTGCGGAGTGCGGCGAGAGCCACCGCGCCGACCATCTGATCGAAGACGCCGTGGAGGATATCGAGGACGCCGAAGCACTCGGCGTCGACCGCGTCGAGGAACTGATCCGCGAGCATGACCTTGCGTGTCCGACCTGCGGGGCCGACCTCGCGGGCGAACCGGTCGAGGATTTCAACCTCATGTTCGAGACCTCGATCGGCCCCGGCAGCGGCCAACCCGGCTACCTGCGACCCGAGACGGCACAGGGCATCTTCGTCGAGTTTCCGCGACTCAAAGAGTACGCCCGCGGGCAACTCCCCTTCGGGGTTACCCAGATCGGCCCGGCCTACCGCAACGAGATCAGTCCGCGCCGTGGAATCATTCGCGTGCGTGAGTTCACACAGGCGGAGTTAGAGCAGTTCATCGATCCCGACGAAGACGAACCGCCGCTGGAAGACGTCGAAGACGTAGAGGTCACGCTCTACCCGGCGACGGAGCAGAACGCCGATGACGGCGACTATATCGAGACGACCATTGGCGACGCAGTAGCCGAAGAAATCATCGGCTCGCCGTGGGTGGCGTACTTCCTCGGTGTGGCGCAGGGCTGGTACGAGCGCGTCGGCGTCGACATGGATCGGTTCCGGTTCCGCCAACACCTCGCTGGCGAGCGCGCCCACTACGCCGCCGACTGTTGGGACGCCGAAAGTGAGGTTGGCGGCAACTGGATCGAGATCGCCGGCTTCGCCTACCGCGGCGACTACGACCTCCGGAAACACGGCGAGCACTCCGAGGATCGCTTTACGATCTTCAAACGCTACGACGAGCCGAAAACCGTCGAACGCGCGACCGTCGATCCCGATATGTCGGCGTTGGGTCCCGAGTTCGGTGGCGACGCGGGCGACGTGGCCGACGCGCTGCAAGAACTCGCTGACGACGATCCCGACGCCTTCGAGGACGACGAGGTAACGGTCGATGTCAGCGAGGCGTCGTCTGACGCCTCTGGCAGCCGGACGCAGTCCGGCGACGACGGCGAGAGCTACACCGTCGACACCGACGTGGCAAACTTCGCAATCGAAGAACAGACCGAGTCGGGTGAGCATATCACGCCCCACGTCGTCGAACCCTCCTTCGGCGTCGGCCGGACGGTCTACACGCTGCTCGATCACGCCTACAGCGAGGACACCGTCGACGACGAGACCCGCACGTACCTCTCGTTGGCCCCGGAAATCGCGCCGACCGACGTGGCCGTCTTCCCGCTCGTCGACGACGGCGCTCTGCTCGGGACGGCCGACGATGTGGCCGACGAGTTGCGGGCCGCAGGGCTGTCGGTCAGCTACGACGACTCGGGCTCGATCGGCCGTCGCTACCGGCGACAGGACGAGGTCGGCACGCCGTTCTGTGTGACCGTCGACCACGAGGGGCTGGAGGGCGACGGCGAGCCGACGGTAACACTCCGAGAACGCGATTCAGCGGCTCAACTCCGGCTGCCGATCGCCGATCTCGCCGCCGAACTCGAAGCCATCTTCGACGGCAACCGCGAGTTCGCCGACCTCCAGGATCGCTACGAGCGCGTCGATACCGACGTAACGACTGCGTGACGATGCGACAGCCAGTACCGATGGGTCGACCAACACCGAGACGACGGCCATGAGCGAGTACGGGCGACGGCTGATCCACGCCAGCGGCGTCGGGATGCCGGTGATCTACCTGCTCGACATCGTGACGTGGCGAGAACTCCGGTATTTTATGCTCGTCGTGACGGGCATCGTCTTCACCCTCGAATTCCTGCGGCTCGTCGTCGGTCTCGATCACCCGATCTACGACGAGATCACGCGCCCGTACGAACAGCACGCGGTCGCGGGCTACGCGCTCTACATGCTGAGTATGACCGGCGTCGCCGTGCTGTTCGGCCCGGTGGTGACGATTCCGGCGATGTTGATGCTCATTCTCGGCGATCCGATCAGCGGCGAGTTGGGCGACAACACGGCCGACGAACACAAACGCCCCGCGGTCGTCGCCGCGATGTTCGGCGTCTGTTTTGTCCTCGCCGTCCCGTTTACCGTCGCCGGATCGACTCTCGGTGTCGGGGCTGTCGCGGCGGCCGTCGGCGCGGCCGTCGGCGCGGTCGCCGACGGGATCAAACCGGTCGTTCGCGGTGTCGCTGTCGACGACAACCTCACGATCCCGCCGGTCGCCGCCGCGGGCATCGTCGCCACGTTCTGGCTGCTCGGCGTCGACATCGGGTTCGATCCGCTCTGGCTGTGAGCGCGCGGTGCTGACACGGCGTCGACCCCGTACGCCGAGTGATCCGAACGCTCTTAACTAATCAGTTAGTAAGTTAGGGAAATGGCAACGGAGACGACCGACGCGATCATTCGAGCAACCGGTCGAAGCCTCTGTGAACACGGGTACGCCGACCTCACGATGCAGCGGATCGCCGCTGAATCGTCGGTGACGACGGCGGCGATCCACTACCACTTCGACACGAAAGAGGAGCTGTTGAACGCGTTTCTCGACGACCTGATCGACCGCTTCGAACGGGATGTCGTCGTCGAGGCGAGCGATCCGCCCACACAGCTCACCGCCGTTCTCGATGCGGTGTTCGCCGCCGACCCCGACGACGAGTTCCCGGTCGCACTCATGGAACTGAAGGCACAAGCCCCCTACCACGAGACCTATCGCCAGCGGTTCGTCGACCTCGACGAGCGACTGCGGTCGGTTATCGAAACCGCCGTCGACGACGGGATCGAAGCGGGGCATTTCGAGGCGAGCGATCCGGCTGCAGTGGCGCGGTTCGTCACCACGGCGATCAACGGCGGCCACGTTCGGACGGTTGCCCTCGGGGAGTCCCCCGCGGACACGCGCCGCGTCGTCGAGGGGTATCTCGAAACCGAGTTGGGCTGGCGGCCGGAGGCGACGGCGTGAGCCTGTTCAAAGGCCAAGCAGAACTCGAACTGACCGAGGGCGGCATCCTCAAGCCGCTGGTGTATCTCTCGTTGCCGATTGTCATCACGAACCTGTTGCAGACTGCCTACAATCTGGCCGACACGTTCTGGCTCGGCCGGTACTCGACGGAGGCACTGGCGGCGATCTCCTTCGGCTTCCCGATGGTCTTTCTCCTCATTTCGTTGGGAATGGGCCTGTCAGTGGCGGGCAGCGTGCTGGTCGCCCAACACACCGGGGCCGACGAGACCGAGCAGGCCGAGTACGCCGCCTCCCAGACGGTGACGTTCGCCCTCGTCGGCTCGCTCGTTTTGGGGCTCGGCAGCTACCCGTTCGTCGAGCCGTTTCTCGCCTTTCTCGGAGCCTCGTCGGACGTGTTACCGGGGGCGACCGCCTACATGGAAGTGATCGCGCTGGGGCTGCCGTTCATGTTCGGCTTTTTCGTGTTCATCTCGCTGATGCGGGGGTCGGGCGACACGATCACGCCGATGGTCGTCATGTTCGGCACGGTCGTCATCAATGTCGTGCTCGACCCGTTCCTCATCTTCGGGTTCGAGGCCAACCCGCTGTTCGGAATGGTCGGACTGGCCGGCGTTCAAGAAACACTGTTCGCCGCGACGGGCTTCACCGGTATGGGGATCGAGGGGGCGGCGATTGCGACCGTCTTCTCCCGCAGCCTTGCGATGGTCGTCGGCATCGGGATCATGCTGTCGGGCAGCCGGGGGATTCGGATCAGCCTCAGCGATATGTGGCCCGACTTCGCGTACCTACCCAAGATCCTGCGGATCGGCGTCCCCGCCAGCATCGAGGGCACCGGCCGCGCGCTGTCGGTCAACGCGCTGTTGATCGTCGTCGGGCTGTTCTCGACGGCCGTCGTCGCCGCCTTTGGGATCGGCACCCGCGTCTTCTCGGTGATCTTCCTGCCGGCGATCGCGGTCGCCCGCGGCGTCGAGACGATGTCCGGCCAGAACATCGGGGCCGGCAACTACGACCGCGCCGAAGCGGCCAACTACCTCGCGGCCAAGGGGCTGTTCGGTATCCTCGGACTGATGGGGGTGGTGATCTTCCTGCTGCCGACCCCCATCGTCGCCGTGTTCACTACCGATCCCGCAGTGCTCGCGGAGGGGGCGACCTTCCTCCGGTACACCGCGCTGTCGTTCGGGTTTATTGGGGTTATGCGCGCCTTCACCGGCGGCTTCCGCGGAGCGGGCAAGACGCTGACCGCCGCCGCCATCGCTATCGTGACCCTCGGCGGCATCCGGCTGCCGGTCGCCTACATCGCCTCGCAGTTCCGCCTGCCGATCCCGTATGCCGATCTTGTCTTCGGCGTGCGCGGGATCTGGCTGGCCTTCTTCGTCTCGAATATCGCGGGGGCGACCATCGCGTGGCTGTGGTTCCGGCGCGGGACGTGGCGCGACGGCGACGTGCGCGGCGAGACAGCGACGACACCGCCTCCTGACAGTGTCGATGGAGCCGCCGAATCCGACTAGCGGTGTCCCTCGCAGCGATCACGAAATCATTATGTAGCCGACCACCAAGGGATCGATAATGACTGTCGCCCGTCGCACCGCGCCAGCGTTCGTCGGCGAACGGCGGCTGCGGCGACTACCGCGAGCGGGGCCGACCGGCGGCCCCGCCTCGTCTCGACGGTCGGGCCGGTAGGCCTCGTTTTGGGTTCGACCGTCGCTGATTCGTTCCGCGAAAATATCGTTTTCGACCGCGTAGAGCCGTCTCTGCGGTTGTTTTCGGATTTTAAAATCACTGAATTTAAGGCCCACTCCCCGTTTGGTGTGGGTAATGACAAACCGCGTGGCACTGGCGTTCAGCGGTGGGCTCGACACCACCGTCTGCGTGCCGGTTCTCGAAGAGGAGTACGGCTACGACGAAGTGATCGGCGTCACCGTCGACGTCGGCCAGCCGGCCGACGAGTTCGAAGAGGCCCGAGAAACCGCCGAGGCACTCGACCTCGATCACCACGTCGTCGACGCCAAAGCGGAGTTCGCCGACCTCTGTTTCGACGCCGTCCGCGCCAACGCCGACTATCAGGGCTACCCGCTGGGCACCGCGCTGGCCCGGCCGGTGATCGCCAAAGCGATCCTCCGCGTCGCCGAGGAGGAAGGCTGCGACGGCATCGCTCACGGCTGTACCGGCAAGGGCAACGACCAACTCCGATTTGAGGCGATCTGGCGAGCCTCCGATCTCGAAGTCATCGCGCCCGTCCGCGAGATGGGGATGACCCGCGACTGGGAGATCGAGTACGCCGCTGAGCGCAACCTCCCCGTCGAGGCCGGCAACGAAGGCACGTGGTCGATCGACACCAACCTCTGGAGTCGCTCCATCGAGGGCGGCGACCTCGAAGAGCCCGACCACGTGCCGGGCGAGGAGATCTACGAGTGGACGACCGCGCCGAGCGGCTTCGGCGAGGAGATCGAACTCGGCTTCGAGAACGGCTACCCCGTCTCGCTGAACGGCGAGGAGCTGGAACCCATCGAACTCATCGAAGAACTCAACGAACTCGCGGGCTCCTACGGCGTCGGCCGCACCGATATGATGGAAGACCGCATGCTCGGCCTGAAAGTCCGCGAAAACTACGAACACCCCGCGGCGACGACGCTGCTCAACGCCCACAAGGGGCTGGAAGCACTCGTCCTCACGAAAGAGGAACGCGACTTCAAACAGCAGGTCGATGCCGAGTGGAGCCAGAAAGGGTACGAAGGCCTCGTCGATGGCCCACTCGTCGCCGCGCTTGAGGGATTCATCGAGGAGACCCAAACGAAAGTCACCGGCTCGGTGACGATCCGCTTCGAGGGCGGCCAGGCCCGCGTCGTCGGCCGCGACAGCGACTACGCGGTGTACTCCGCCGACGCCGCCTCCTTCAACACCGAGAAAGTCGGCGACATCACCCAAGCCGACGCGACCGGCGTCGCCAAATATCACGGCTATCAGGATCGGATCGCGGCCGAAGCCAAGCGCGCCGCCGAGGCGAAGCGCGGGGCAACTGACGGCGACGAGAGCGACGAATAAGCAACGATGGCCGACGACGCGACGGACGGCACGGCTGATCCGAACGACGCGGACGACGAGACGGTCGTCCGTCGCGACCGCTTCAGCGGCGGCCCCGCCCGCGAATTCCTGTCGAGTCTCGCCGGCGACAGCCGGATTTTTGCGGCTGATCTCGCGGTCGACCGCGCCCACGTCGTCATGCTCGCCGAGCAAGAAATCATCGGCGACGACGTGGCCGGTGAGATTCTGGCTGCGCTCAATGATGTTGAAGCAGCCGGCCACGGCGACCTCCCTGACGGCGAAGATGTCCACGAGGCCATCGAGTCGGCCGTCATCGACCGCGCCGGCCCCGATGGTGGGAAGATGCACACCGCCCGGAGCCGCAACGACGAGGTCGCCACCTGCATTCGATATCGCCTTCGTACGGATCTGCTGGACGCCATCGAGACAACGCTCGCGCTGCGTAAATCGCTGCTGGAGGCCGCCGCCGAGCATACCGAGACGGTGATGCCAGGCTACACGCATCTCCAGCCGGCCCAGCCGATCACGGTTGGTCACTACCTCTCGTCGTATGCGGCCGCCGTCGGCCGCGACACCGCTCGTTTGCTCGATGCCTACGACCGCACGAACGAGTCGCCGCTCGGCGGGGCAGCCTTCGCGGGCACGCCGTTCGATATCGACCGCGAGCGCACCGCCGAACTGCTCGGTTTCGGCCGCGTCGTCGAGAACTCGATGGATGCCGCCTCCGCGCGGGACTTCCTCGCGGAAGCGACCGCCGCGCTGGCGATCCACGCGACCACGCTGTCGGGACTCGCCGAGGACATCGTCGTTTTCGCCAACAAGGGATATATCGAGTTGTCGGACGACTACAGTTCGACCTCCTCGATCATGCCACAGAAAAAAAACCCCGACACGCTGGAGTTGACCCGCGCCGTCGCCGGCGACGCGACCGGTGAACTGACCGGGTTGTTGACGACGCTGAAGGGGCTGCCGCGGGCGTACAACCGCGACCTCCAGCGCGCGCATCCGCATACGTTCCGCGCGGTCGATGCCGTCGTTGAGGCGTCGTCGATCGCGGCGGGCGCGGTGGCGACCGCCGACTGGAACGCCGAGGTGCTGGCGGCGGAAGCGGACGACGGCTTTGCGACGGCGACCGGCATCGCCGATCTGTTGGCGATGGCGGGGCTGCCGTTCCGCACCGCTCACGAGGTCGTCGCGCTGGCCGCTGAAGAGGCCGAAGCGAGCGACGACGGCGTAACCGCTGCCGTACTCGACGCGGCTGCTGAGGAGGTGCTGGGTGAATCGCTGTTCGAGTACGTCGACGAGGCGAGCGTCGAGTCGACACTCGATCCGGCTGACAGCGTGGCGAGCCGCGATTCGGTCGGCGGCCCCGCGCCGGGAGCTGTCGACGCGTCGATCAAAACGGCCCGCGAAGATGTGGCAACCGACAGCGACGCCCTCGACGCGCGCCGGGAAACGCTGGCTGCTGCTGCCGCGCGACGCCAGCAGGAGGTCGACCAGTATGTCTGAGTTTCGGCGGCGGCGCGTCCGGCTCTGGCGACCCCCGTTCGGGGGCACTCACCAAACATGAAATTCAGCCGAGAATTTCGCCAGGCCGCTGATACGCGCTCAACCGCCGCGAGTGGCGACGCTGAGTAGTATAAATTATCCTACAAGTTCGATGTGTTTAAGTATATACGTCGGGAACGCCTGCGTACACCCATGTCAGAAGCAGATTGTCCGGAATGCGGTGCCGGCGTCGACCTGCACGACGACCTCGAAGTCGGAGAGATCATCGACTGTGGCACCTGTGGTGCCGAGTTGGAAGTCATCGCCGTCGACCCGCCGGAACTCGACACGGCCCCGGAACTCGAAGAGGACTGGGGCGAGTAACGTGACCGCGACGCCCGCGGCAGCGGGGGTAACCGACCTACACACACTATGAAGATCGGCATCCTCTACTCGCGCATCAGGCAGGACGAGAAGCTGTTGCTCAACGAGCTGCGCGACCGCGACCACGAGATCGAGAAGATCGACGTGCGGAAACAGCAGTTCGGTCTCAACGGCACGACCGCCGACATCGACGACCTCGATCTCGTCGTCGACCGCTGTCTGTCGACCAGCCGGTCGCTGTACGCGACACGCTTCATCGACCACTACGATGTGCCGGTCATCAACAGCCCCGAGACGGCCGACGTGTGTGCCGACAAGGTGAAAAACAGCCTCGCGCTCGACGACGCGGGCGTGCCGACACCCGATACGAAAGTCGCCTTCACCGTCGACTCGGCGATGGACGCCATCGAATCCTTCGGCTACCCCTGTGTCCTCAAGCCGGTCGTCGGCTCATGGGGTCGCCTGATGGCGAAGATCGACTCCGAGAGCGCGGCCGAAGCCATCCTCGAACACAAGAAAGTTCTCGGCCACTACGAGCACAAGGTGTTCTACGTCCAGGAGTTCGTCGACAAACCCGGTCGTGACATCCGCGTGCTGGCGACCGACGGCGAGCCCGTCGCCGCGATGACCAGAAGCTCGGATCACTGGCTGACCAACGCCGCGAAAGGCGGCGACACCGCGGGCTTCGAACTCGACGATACCGCGCTTGACCTCGTCGAGAAAGCCAGCGACGCGGTCGGCGGCGGCCTGCTCGGTGTCGATCTGATGGAGGTCGGCGGCGAGGAAAGCGGCAAATACACCGTCCATGAGATCAACCACACCGTCGAATTCAAAGCCCTCAACGGCTGTGTCGATGTCGACATGCCGGCCACCGTTGTCGACTGGCTGGAGACGAAAGCGAGCGAGGCGACACCGGAGGCGACGCAATGAGCGACACCTACACCGCCAGCGTCGTCGGCGGTACCGGGTTCACCGGCGGCGAACTGCTCCGCCTCCTCGCCGGCCACCCGAACTTCGAGATCAAACAGGCGACGAGCCGCTCGAAAGCGAACAAGACAGTCGGCTACTCGCATCCGAACCTCCGCGAACTCGATCTCAGATTCAGTTCGCCTGACGACTTGGAATCAGTGGACGTACTGTTCGCGGCAACCCCGCACGGCGTCTCGATGGAGCAGATCGACGAATTTGACGAGCACGCCGACACCGTCGTCGATCTCTCGGCTGATTTCCGGCTCAACACGGCCGAACAGTACGAGGAGTGGTACGACGGCCACAGCGCGCCCGAGTACCTGGAGGAAAGCGTCTACGCGCTCCCCGAGTTGACCCGCGACGAGTTGCCTGGCGCTGATCTCATCGCCAGCGGCGGCTGCAACGCCGCCTCGACGATCCTTGGTCTCAAACCGCTGTTTGATTCCGGCATCCTCTCGGGCGACGAGCAGATCGTCGCCGACGTAAAGGTCGGCTCCTCGGAGGGTGGTGCGGGCGGCGGCGACGCCTCCAGCCACCCCGAGCGGTCGGGCGTCGTCCGCCCGTACGCACCGACGGGCCACCGCCACGAGGCCGAAATCGAGCAGTTCCTCGGTGTCTCGCTGTCGTTCACGGTCCACGCGGTCGATATGACACGCGGCTCGTCGGCGACCTGTCACGTCTTCCCCGGCGAGCCCGTCTCGAAGGGCGACCTCTGGAGTGCCTACCGCGAGAGATACGAGGACGAACCCTTTGTGCGACTGGTCGCCGGCGGCGGTGGCGTCTACCGCTACCCCGAACCGAAGGCGGTCGCCGGCACCAACATGGCCGAAGTCGGCTTCGAACTCGACCCCGGTAATAAGCGGCTCGTCGCCTTCTCGGCAATCGACAACATGATGAAAGGCTCGGCCGGGCAGGCGATCCACGGCACGAACATCGCCCTCGGCCTTGAGGAAACCGCTGGCCTCGACTTTCAGGGGCTCCACCCGGTCGGCGCGCCATAACACGGAGTGGTTGCTTATGACAGAACACGATTCACCAACACGTACCCGCCGTCGCCAGCATCATTCTGCTGACCGCCCGCAGACGCACGCAGACCCACGGCAGCGGCGACTCCGAACCGACGGCGGCCAGCCGCCGGTCGTCGTCAAGATCGGCGGCGCGAACGCGGTTGACCCCGAAGGCGCGGTCGACGATATCGCCGCGCTCGTCGACTCGGGCCGCGAGGTCGTCGTCGTTCACGGCGGTTCGACCGCCGTCGACGAGACGCTGGAACGCATGGACATCGAGCCGACGTACGTCGAAACGCCTGGCGGCGTCACCGGCCGATTCACCGACGAAGAGACGATGGAGGTCTTCGCTATGGTGATGGCCGGCAAACTCAACACCGAGTTGACGACGCTGTTCCGCAACGCTGGTGTCGACGCCGTCGGGCTGTCGGGCGTCGATGGCGGGTTGCTGACCGGCCCCCGCAAGTCGGCGGTTCGCGTACTCGAAGACGGCAAAAAGAAGATCAAACGCGGCGACCACTCCGGCAAGATTACCGACGTGAACAGCGATCTGCTGGACTCACTGCTCGCCGACGGCTACACGCCGGTCGTGAGCGTGCCGATGCTCGGCGAGGACGACGACGAACTCCTGCCGGTCAACGCCGACGCCGACCGCTCGGCGGCCGCCGTCGCCGGCGCGCTCGGTGCCGAACTCGTGGTGTTGACCGATGTTGAGGGGATCTACGCCGATCCCGACGACCCCGAGACGCTCATCGAGTCGGCAGCGACACCCGACGAATTGGCGGCGGTGAAAGACGCCGCGGAAGGGTTCATGACGAAGAAAGTGATGGCCGCAACCGAGGCACTGGAAGGTGGCGCGACGGCAGTCCACGTCGGCGACGCCAACCGCGACGCGCCGGTCAGTAGCGCGCTCGACGGCGCGGGCACGAAAATCGAGGCGAGCGCGCTGGCAGATAACGGAGAGATCACCCAATGAGTGGCTTTGTCTTCTCGGAGAAACCGATCGAGATCGTCGAGGGTGACGGCGCGTACGTCACCGACAGCAACGGTACCGAGTATCTGGACATGGGCGCGAGCTACGCCTGCGTCCCGCTCGGCCACGGCCACGAGGCCGTCCAAGACGCCATCACCGACCAGCTCTCACGACTCACCTACGTGCAGGCGTCCTATCCGGTCGAGATCAGGACGAAGCTGTACGAACTGCTCGCCGAAACCGCCCCGAAAACCGTCGACAAGGTGTGGCTCTGTAACTCGGGAACGGAGGCCAACGAAGCCGCCCTCAAATTCGCCCGCTCGGCGACGGGGAACTCGAAGATCATCTCGACGAAACGCGGGTTCCACGGCCGGACGATGGGCGCGCTCGCAACGACGTGGAAAGACAAGTACAAGAAGCCCTACGAGCCGCTGATCGGCGATGTCGAGTTCGTCGCGTACGACGACGCCGCAGAGATGGCCGCCGCCATCGACGACGACACCGCCGCAGTGATCATCGAACCGGTGCAGGGCGAGGGCGGGATCAACCCCGCTCGCAAGGAGTTCCTCCAGCGGGCTCGCGTCGAGACCGCGACCAGCGGCGCGGCACTGATCTTCGATGAGGTACAGACCGGGATGGGTCGCACCGGCACGCTCTGGGCCTCCGAGTGGGCCGACGTGGTGCCGGATATGATCACGAGCGCGAAGGGCCTCGGCAACGGGCTCCCGGTCGGCGCGACGCTCTGCCGTGACTGGATCGCCGACAACTACGGCTCGCACGCCTCGACGTTCAGCGGCGGCCCGGTCATCTCCGCGGCGGCACACGCGACTGTCTCGACTATCGTCGATGAGGGGATTCCGCAGCACGCCGCCGACATGGGCGAGTACATGATGAGCGAAATCGAGGCCGCCGCCGAGGAACACGATCTCGGCGTCCGCGACGTACGCGGCAACGGGCTGATGGTCGGCGTCGAGGTGAAACGCGGCGCGAACCGCGTGCTGCGTGATCTGGCGATGAACCACCAGATCCTCGCGCTGCCGGCGGGCCGCACAGTCGTCCGATTTTTGCCCCCGCTCACCATTGACGAAACACACGTCGACACCGTCGTCGACGCGCTCACGGAGGCACTTGACTGATGGCTGTCGAATCAACCCACGGCGCACTGGAACATCCCGCTATCGACACCGAGGGCCGCCGACTCCTCACCGAGTTGGTGTCGATTCCATCGGTCTCGGGCGAAGAAACGGAAGCCGCCGAGGCACTGGCGGCCTTTTTCGACCGCCACGACCGCGAGGTCTGGATCGACGACATCGGCAACGTTCGCGCGCCGGGCGACGACAGCGTCCTGCTGACCTCACACATTGACACCGTCCCCGGTGAGATCCCCGTCGAGATCAACGATGGCGACGACGGCCCCGAACTCTGGGGGCGCGGCAGCGTCGACGCGACTGGTTCGCTGGCATCGATGGCGATCGCGGCGGTCGAAACCGGCGCATCCTTCGTCGGCGTCGTCGGCGAGGAGTCGACCTCGCGTGGCGCGTGGTACCTGACTGATCACCGCGAAGCCCCCGACCTCATCATCAACGGCGAGCCATCCGGCTGGGACGGGATCACGCTGGGCTACCGCGGCCTCCTTGAGGGCACCTACGTCGCCGCCAGCGAGTCCGGGCATCACTCCCGGCCCGACCTCAACGCGATCCAACACGCGATGAGCTGGTGGGATCGCGTCGAGGCGATCTTCGAGCCAGACGAGTGGGTGCCAGTCTTCGAGCAGGTGACGACGAAACCCGTCGACATCGAGGGCGGCGTCTCCGTCGATGGGCTCTCAATGGAGTCGACCATGGAGTTCCAGTTGCGGGTGCCACCAGAGCGGACGCCCGACGAGGTACGCGAACTCTCGGATGCGGAACTTGAGGTCGGCACAGTCAACTGGACGGAGTCGATCCCGCCGGTGATGACCAGCCCGCGCACGGAGTTGGCCCGCGTCTTCCGCGCGGCGATCCGCGAGGGCGGTGCCGATCCCCGGCTCCTCCGGAAAACCGGCACCAGCGACATGAACGTCTTCGCCACCGAGTGGGACTGTGAGATGGTGAGCTACGGCCCGGGCGACTCCAGTCTCGACCACACGCCGAACGAACACCTGCCACTCACTGAGTTCGACAACGCCACCGAGGTGCTGATCGACGTGTGTGATCGACTCGGCGTTAGCGACGATGCGACGGCGGGTGACAGCGAGGCGACGGCTGGTACGGAGGCAGCACAATGAACGCGGACGATTTCCTCGACATCGACGATGTCTCGGCCGACGAACTCGACGCGTTGCTCGCGCTGGCAGCCGATCTGAAAGCCGGCGACAACGACGCCCACCTCGCCGACCAGACCCTCGGCATGCTCTTCGAGAAGCCGAGCACGCGCACCCGAATCTCCTTCGAGACGGGAATGACGCAACTCGGCGGGCATGCGATCTTCATGGGCCCCGACGACATCCAGTTGGGCCACGGCGAGCCGCTAAAGGACACCGCCCGCGCGATGGGTCGGTACGTCGACGGGATCATGGCCCGGCTGTTCGACCACGCCGACGCCGAAACCCTCGCCGAGTACGCCGACGTGCCCGTGATCAACGGGCTGACCGACGACGCCCATCCCTGCCAGACGCTGGCGGACCTCCTGACGATCCGCGAGCAGTTCGGCGGCCTCGACGACGTGCGGGTCGCCTGGATCGGTGACGGCAACAACGTCGGCCAGTCCTTCGCTGTCGGCTGCGCGCTCGCCGGCGTCGATCTCGCGGTCGCAACGCCAGCCGAGTACGCGATGGACGACGCCGTCATCGACCGCGCCGCCGAACTCGGCGAGGCGCCCGAGGTCTTCACCGATCCGGAGGCCGCCATCGACGGCGCGGACGTGATCTATACGGACGTGTGGGTCAGCATGGGCGAGGAGGACGAACGCGAGGAGAAACTCGCGGCCTTCGACGGCTTCCAGCTCAACGACGAGCTGCTGGCCGACACCGACGCGACGGTGATGCACTGCCTGCCGGCCCATCGCGGCGAGGAGATCACCGACAGCGTCATCGAAAGCGACCGCTCGATTGTGTGGGAGCAGGCCGAAAACCGGCTGCACGCCCAGAAGGCCCTGCTGGTCGAACTGCTCAGCTGAGATCGGCTCCGTTTTTACGTTTCGTCGTCCCAGTGATCCGCAAGCCGTTGCTGGATCGCCGCAACGACCGTCGCATACACATCGAGTGGGTGGGTTGATTCCAGTGAGAAATCGACAACAGATGTTCTGTCCGGTGGTTCGTGAACATGGCACCGCGCGCTGTGCGGGTTCGGATGTCGATCCCAGCGGCACTCCCAGTGGTCGCCGTCAGTTGTCGTTTCGACGTAGTGCAACGAGAAATCGCCGGTCGTGAACCACCGGATATCGAGCCGAGCGGTCGTAACCTCATTGGGAAACGCGTCGGTGTCGAGCGTCGCCACCAGCCGGCGCGGCTCCGTTGAACGCGGCTGGAATTCGGTGTCGGCGACCAGCGGCGTCGTTGCACACTGGCGTTCGAGCAGTCGCAACGTCTGGCGATCCGGCGGCCCCGTCGAACCGTCCGGTCGCTCCGTCGGATCGTCCGGTGGCCCCGCTGGCGGCGTCATGCCGGGATCAGGTGGCCGTCGTTTTGGGCCAGTTGGCGGGCCAGTTCGTAGAGCCGCAGATCACGGATCAGCCCTTGCCACTCACTGACTGCGGCCATACGCTCGTGGATGGTATCGTGGTCGCCGTGGTCAAAGACGGAAACCTCGGTGGGATCGGTCGTACCGAATCGCTCTTCGTACTCGTCGCGCTCGGCTTCCAGCGACTCGACGCGGTCGATGATTTCGGCGACCGATAGCTCGCGGGCGATCCGGCTGGCCTCCTGCCATTCGAGATAACCGTCGTTGCGAGCAAAGCGCGCCGGGCGGCTCTCGCGGTCGGCGTTGACGACGCCCATCTCCGCCAGTCGCGTGAGGTGTTTGGTCGCGGCGTTGGCCGAGCAGTCGGCAATCTCGGCGATCTCCGCCGCGGGCGTCGGCGACGTGATACCGAGTACAACGTCGTAGACCCGGCCGAAGGTGTCGGTCTCGTCGAGCCACTGCTGGCGTGGCTCGGCCGCGTCGTCAACAGCCGGAGCCGGATCAAACTCATCCATGCCTGTATATACGGGATGTGTTGCAATATAGTTTGTGAGCATGCAAATATATGCAAAGTCGCGTCGTCGGATGGCTACAGTACCTCAGAGATACTGTCCACAGGAGCGTAGTATCCTCGTTTGTCCCGCCACGTTGTGAGCCAGTCGTCCGCGGTTTCAGGACTCAACTCATCGTGAGTAATGCAGTGAACGAGAAGTCCGATTGATCCCGTTACCGGCACGTCCTGCTGTGTGGCAGCCCGTCGTGCGGCCAGATCGTCGGTTGCGATGGTTCCGTCGGTGGCAATCGCACCCCGAAGTGATTCAGCCTCACCAGCATCGAGTTCAATCTGACTCGACGGCTCCGCAGCTGGTGTTGACACCGTGTGAATTGGTATGGTGTCATCGATAGCAGCCACTGCCGTCGCAAGGTACTCGTGGCCGTGGGCTTCGCCGCGTTCGATCTCGTCTTGGACTGCTGGCGTGACTACCGGAGAACCAAGCGTTCGGACAAGCAGTTCACAGCCGTCCGTGCTGGCAAAATTGCTGACGACCGTCGCATCGAGAAAGAGTGGCCCCGGATACGCATCAGCCATCTACTCGTTGAGGTTCCGCGCGGTATCAATTTCCTCGGCCAACTGATCGTCCGTTCGCGGGCCATAGAGCGCGTCGAAGCCGGCCTCCTGTAGCCGCGTTTCGAACTCCCAGCGGGACAGCCCCGCAGTTTCGGCTGCCTTAGCGAGTGAAACCTCTCCGAGGACGTACCGGCCGATAGCCGTTGCCAGCTCCTCGTTTGGGGATTCAGTCGAGGCCATCGTATCCGATAGTAGAGCCCCTACGTGCAAGAATCTATCTTCGCGCGAGATACGGAGCGGGACGCTGTGGCCCCCATGTTTTAATCGGTTGCCGCCAAAGAATCGGTGTGACAGCCGCGGACAACGACCTCCGGTTTTTCCCCTACGAGACGCCGTATCCGAACCAGCGCGAGGCTATCGACCGGATCGCCAACTCGCTGGGACAGGCCCGCGACGTACTCTTCGAGGGCGCGCCCGGCACCGGGAAGACCCTCTCCGCGCTCGTGCCCGCCCTCGCCTACGCGCGAGACAACGACAAAACGGTCGTCATCACCACCAACGTCCACCAGCAGATGCGGCAGTTCGTCGACGACGCCCGCGCGATCACCCGCACGGAGCCGATCCGGGCGGTCGTTTTCAAGGGCAAAGCCGAGATGTGCCACATCGACGTTGGCTATCAGGAGTGCCAGACGCTCCGGGATACCACCCGCGAACTCGTCGACACCGAAACCGACCACGAGGAACTCGCCGCCCGGCAAGAAGAACTCCTTGAGGCGAGTCAGGAGGGTGAAGCGGGCGCAGCGGAAGCCCGCAGCGCGGTGATGGACGAACTCGACGACCTGGAAGAGGAACTCGACGACCTTCGCGGCGGCAACGTTTGCGACTACTACTACAACAACCTCACCGCCGACACCGACGACTTCTTCGCGTGGCTCTTCGAGGACGTTCGAACGCCCGAGGAGATCTACGAGTACGCCGACCAGCAGGGCCTCTGTGGGTACGAACTTCTGAAGGAAGGCATGGAGGACATCGATCTCGTCGTCTGCAACTACCACCACCTGCTCGATCCGATGATCCGCGAGCAGTTCTTCCGGTGGCTCGACTGCGAGCCGAGCGACGTGATCACCGTCTTCGACGAGGCCCACAACATCGAGGGCGCGGCCCGCGATCACGCGACGAAAACCCTGACCGAGAACACGCTCGATTCCGCGCTCGACGAACTCGCCGGCGTCGAGGACTCCCGCGCCGAGCCCGCCCGCAACGTCATCGAGGCGTTCCGCGACGCGCTCATCGTCACCTACGAGGACGAACTCAGCGAGTACGAACGCGACAACGTCGGCGAGCACTGGGAGGACGTGTCGATCGCCAACCCCAACGCACGCGACGAGATCACCCTCGCCTTCCTGCGGCTCTACGAGGGTTGCGGGATCGATACCGAGACCGAACTCGCGGTACAGCTCGGCCGCACCCTCGACGAGGAGTACGAGCGCGCATACAAGGAGGGCGAGGCGACGAGCCGCGCGGAGTGCCAGACCCTCCAGGCCGCCCAGTTCATCAACACCTGGATGGACGAGGGCGGCGAACTCGGCCAGCACCCGATGGCCGGCGTCCGGCGAAACGAAGGAACCGGCGACGTCTACGGCCGTGCCGAACTCTACACGTGTATTCCGCGCGAAGTCACCCGAGACCTCTTCGACGACGTGTACGCCAGCGTGTTGATGAGCGCGACGCTGCGGCCCTTCGAGGTGACCGAGGACGTACTCGGACTGGACTCGCCGGCGACGATGGCCTACGGACTCGCCTATCCCGAGGAAAATCGCCGGACGTACGCCGCCGAGGTACCGGCCCTGTTCGCCAGCGAGCGCGACGACCCCGCGACCCAGGAGACGATCACGAACCTCCTCCGAGACGTGATCCGGTTTACGCCCGGCAACACACTGCTGTTCTTTCCCTCATACTCTGAGGCCGAACGCTATCACGGTCGCCTCAGCGTCGAGAACCGTGCCGACGAACCGCTCGGCACGTTCATCCTCGACGAATCGGGGAAATCGACCGAAGACCTCCGCCAGCGGTTCGTCGCCAGCGACGACGCCGCGTTGTTCACGTCGCTGTGGGGCACCCTCGCCGAGGGCGTGAGCTTCGACGGCGACGAAGCCCGCACCGTCGCCGTCATCGGCGTGCCGTACCCGCAACTCTCCGAGCGGATGGAGGCCGTCCAGGACGCCTACGAGCGCGCCTACAGCGGCACCCACCAGAAGCGCGACGCCGGCTGGGCCTACGCTGTCGAGATTCCGACGATCCGCAAGACGCGGCAGGCGCTCGGACGGGTGATCCGCTCGCCGGAGGATTTCGGCGTGCGGATTCTCGCCGACAAGCGATACACCAACGCTGACATGGGGAAATACAGCGTTCGCCGGAGTTTTCCGGTCGAAGAGCGCGAGGAGTTGGTCGATATCAGTCCGGAGAAGCTGAAGTTTGCGATGCTGAACTTCTACACCGACCACGACGCCTACGACGGCGCGCCGCCGGAGCCATAACGCGGCTCAGCGTGAGAAATCCTCGGCAGTGATTGTTTCGAGGTACTCGACACTGGCGTATCGGTACGTAATCTGATCGTCAAATCCATGTTTCGGAAGGAGCGTTTCGGCTGCCCGGCCGGCCGGTTTGTCGGTCGTCAGGAGCACAACGTGGTCGGCCTGTCCCGATGCAAGTACCTGCACAGCGAGTCCGAGGAGTGCCGTGTCGGCTTTCTCGATCAGATCCTCATCGCGGTCGGTTTCGGCCGCGATGAACCGACGGGCGGCGTCCATCACTGTCGAGACGACCGACTCCGTGTAATCGAGTTCGTTGGCGACGGTGAGCCAGCCTTCCTCGAACCCGTCGCCATATGGCACGTTTCCGGATGGATACTCCGTCGCTGCCGAGTCGCCCCCGATTTCCTCGTAGACCCGTTGCGGAATGAGTAAGGAAACACCGGCCTCGCGGAGGGCGTGGCGAAGCCGCCGGAATTTCTCGTTGTCCGGACCGCCACAGCGGACGAACACCCCCGTATCAGCGATGTACGCCGTCGTCATGCAGTCCGGTACTCGGTCACGATGGGTTCCAGTGCTTGCAGGATGATCTCAGCTTCGAGCGGCGAAAGGTCGAGTTCGCGGGCTGCGATACGGTGGTTGACGGTACCCTCGACGTATTCGGTGGCGTACTCCAGTGCAGTAGCGAGGCCGTCGAGGCCGTGGCGGTCGACGAACACGTCGATATCCTCGTCCGTCTCGCGGCGGGCGACGGCGGCGATGAGGGCCGGCGTAATCGTTTGGCTGTCGCCATCCGTCGAGAGCGTGAGCGAAATCGCCTCGGTATCGTACTCGGCGGGCCGCTGCTCGCGGGTTTGTTCGATCAATCCGGCCGCGTCGAGTTTCTGAACGTAGTCGTAGGCGGTTCCCTGCGGAACATCGAGTGCCGACACGATGTCGGCGACGCTGACCGGGCCCTCCCGCAGAATGTGGGCGTACATCCGGGCGAGAGCCGGCGTTTCGAGGATATCGACGACAGTCTGGAGCTGGTGGATCGACGGCTGCCCCGACTGCGGTGGTGATTTCGCCATCTGGATTACGAATTATGGATAATTCCTCATAACGCTTCCGCCGAGATGAGCGAACGGAGACCGTCGACACGCTGCTCGGCTATTCGTCCGGCGGCCAGGTGATCCCGTAGTCGGCCAGCAGTTCGGCGAAATCACGTTCGGTGAGGATCGGTACGCCGTTGCCGTCGGCGTCGTCCTGTTTTCGCTGGCCGGCGTTGTCGCCAGCGACGAGATAGTCGGTGTTGCCGGAGACACTCCCGGTCGCGTTCGCGCCGTGGGCTTCGACCAGCGACTGGGCGTCGTCCCGCGAGACCGCCAGCGAGCCAGTGAACACGAACGTGAGACCACCGAGTTCGTCGCCGGCGTCGGCTCCGTCGACCGGCTGGGGGTCGACACCCGCATCCAGCAGCGCGTCGATGGCCGCGCGGTTCTCCGGGTTGTCGAAAAAGTCCCGGATCGTCTCGGCGACGATTGGCCCCACGTCATCGACGGCTTCGAGTTCGTCGGTGTCGGCGTCGATCAGATCGTCAAGCGAACCGAACTCCCGGGCGAGCGCGGTCGCGGTCGCGCTACCGACCTCCGGGATCGACAGCGCGGTGAGAAAGGCATCGAGCGGCGGCTCGCTGGCGGCGTCGATCTCGTCGAGAAGGTTCTGCGCGCTCTTTTCGCCCCACCCCTCCAGCGCGGCCAACTCCTCGCGGTCGAGGCGGTAGAGGTCGTCCAGCGAGTCAAGCAGGTCGGCCGCCCGGAGTTGGGCGATGCGCTCGGGGCCGAGGCCTTCGATGTCGAGGCCGCCGCGGCTGACGTAGTGTTCGATGGCGCGCTCGCGTTGGGCCGAACAGCCCAGTCCGCCCGTACAGAACGCCAGCGGCCCGTCGCGGTCGACGGCGCTGTCGCAGACGGGGCAGGTTTCGGGAAACGCGAAGGTCTCGTCGGTGTCGACCTCGACGACCTCCTCGATGTAGGGGATCACGTCGCCAGCGCGGAGGACGCGCACGCGGTCGCCGACAGCGACGCCGAGGGATTCGATCTCGCCGGGGTTGTGCAGGGTCGCCCGGGAGACGGTGACGCCGCCGACCTGGACTGGTTCCAGGAGCGCGACAGGCGTGAGCCGGCCGGTGCGGCCGACCTGGACGACGATATCGGTGACCGTCGTGACCTCGGTGCGGGCGGGGAACTTGTAGGCGAACGCCGAGCGCGTCTCCCGGGCTGTGGTGCCGAGGGCGTCGGCCGCAGCGATGTCGTCGACTTTGATGACGACGCCGTCGATCTCGTAGTTCAGCTCCTCGCGTTTGTCGAGCAGGGAATCGCGGTACTCGATTGCGCCCTCAATGTCGGTGACCCGCTCGGCGAGGTCGTCGACGTGGAACCCCCAGGCCTCGATGGCGTCGCGTTCGGCCCACTGGGTGGCGGGGCGGTCGGGGGTTGTCTCATCGGTAGCATCGTTGCCCGCCTCGTCGCCGGCCTCGTAGGCCATGATGTCGTAGACGAAACAGTCCAGCGGCCGGTCGGCGACGACGCTCGGATCGAGTTGGCGGATCGTCCCGGCGGTCGCGTTACGCGGGTTCGCAAAGGGTTCCTTCCCGGCTTCGACGCGCTGTCGGTTGTGCTCCCGAAACCCGTCTTTCGGCATGAAGACCTCGCCGCGAACCGCCAGCAACGCGGGGGAATCGCCGCGGAGTCGCTGCGGAATCGCGCGGATGCGCCGGGTCTGGGCGGTCACGTCGTCGCCTTCCGCGCCGTCGCCGCGGGTCGCCGCGCGAGTGAGGCGGCCGTCCTCGTAGACGAGTTCGATGGAGATGCCGTCGAATTTGGGCTCGCAGACGTAGCCGATATCCTCGGAGTCGAACCCCTCGTCGCGGAGCATCCGGGCGGTGCGGTCGTCGAACTCCCGCACGTCGTCGGCGTTGCCGCTCTGAGCGATCGACAGCATCGGCGCGGTGTGTTCGACCGTGTCGAGATCGTCGACCGGCTGGCCGCCGACACGGGTGGTCGGGCTGTCGGTGCCAGCGAGATCGAATGCGGCTTCGAGCGTTTCGAGGCGGTCGAAGAGATCGTCGTAGACGCGGTCGGCGATCAGCGGATCGTTGTCGACGTAGTACCGGTAGTCGTGTTCGCGGATCGCGGCTCTGAGCTGGTCGACCTGCTGTTCGGCCTCGTCGGGCGAAAGCGAGTCGACGGGCTCGAAGTCGGTCGGCGGATCGCGGAGATAGGGGTTGTCGCTGTCGGCGTAGCTCATTAGCGACCTCAACGGCACGTGCGTGAAAAGTCGGTTCGGTTCCGGTTGACGAGATCTGGACGACCAGTCGGTCTGCCCCTGTCTCTGTGGCCACTATTTATGTGTGTTTACAACAATCTGTTACTCACATGGGCGATGGCGTCCTGTTGAGTGTCGTTGTCGCCATATTGATATTTTCATCTACGTTCGTCAGTTTCGGGCTGGCCGCCTACGCGCGGTATCGGATCGACCACCCGGTTACCGACAAGTTCGCCCGCCTGCTGGCTGCATACGGGCTGTGGGCTGGCTGTTACCTGAGTATGTTGCTCGGCCCGGAGGGACTGCTGACCCGCGCCGCCGTCGTTGGCCAGGGGATTGCGGCCGCGCTTTCGATCGCCGCCTGGTTCGCGTTCGTGATCGACTACACCGGCGACAGCGAATGGATCCCGGATTTCGCGCCGCGACTGCTGTGGCTGTGGGCGGGCGTCCACAGCCTCCTCCGAATTGTCAACCCCAACGACCTCCTCATCGCGGATATCGATTTCGGCCAGTTCGGGCTGTTCGTCCTCCCGCTGGAAGTGTATGGCCCATACACAC
Source organism: Halonotius sp. F2-221B (assembly GCF_046719765.1). Lineage (NCBI taxonomy): Archaea > Methanobacteriati > Methanobacteriota > Halobacteria > Halobacteriales > Haloferacaceae > Halonotius > Halonotius sp. F2-221B. Next base: position 91,992 of record NZ_JABEBY010000005.1, on the reverse strand, counting down.
AGCTCACGTTCCTCTTTGTGCTGGGCGTGCTCCTGTTTACGTTCGCGCTGCTGGTTCGATTCATCCGCCGGACACAGAGCCTCTATCGGTATCAGGCCACGATTATTCTGGCGGTGGTCGCGGTAAACACGGGCGCGACGCTGTTGCCGCTCTTCGGGATTCAGCTTCATCCACAACTGGATGTCACGCCGGTGTTGTACGCCGGACAGGGGGTCGTTATCTGGATCGCCCTCTACCGGTACGATTTCCTGCGAAGCGCGCCCGTTGCGGCCGATCGGTTTTTCCGCGAGATGGCTGATCCAGCCGTCATCGTCGACGACGAGCTGACCGTCATCGAGTACAACGAGGCGGCCACGCAGGTGATCGGGGCACTCGAAAAACGGACTGCACTCAGCGAAACCGATGCTGAGGGCCTCACCAAGCGGCTGCAAACCGCAATCGAGAGCCCGGAGACGCCGGTCGAGTTCACGACGGCCGACACCCCGCCACGCGTCTACGACCTCGAAGTGACACAGGTGACCGATCAGTTCGATATCACCCAGGGGTACGTCCTCGTCTTGCGCGATATCACCGACCGCAAACAGCGGGAGCGACAGCTCGAAGAGCAAAACGAGCGGCTCGAAGAGTTCGCCGATGTCGTCTCGCATGATCTCCGCAATCCGCTGTCGACCGCGGAGGGCTGGGTCGCGGCGGTCACAGACGCTCTCGACGGCGAGGAGCCGGATGTCGGCACCGCCCAGATGGGACTTGAGCACATCGCACATTCCCACGACCGGATGGACGAGCTGATCGACGTGTTGCTCACGATGGCCCGGCAGGGACAGACGGTTGCCGATCCCGAACCCGTCTCGCTGGAAGCGTGTGCGACCGAGGCGTGGGCGACCGCCGAGACCGGTGGGATGGCGCTCCGCGTCGACACTGATCGAACTGTGCCGGCCGATCCCGCTCGGCTCCGGCAGGCCTTCGAGAACCTCTTTCGGAACGCCAACGACCACAGCGAGGCCTCAACGGTCACGGTCACGTCGACAGCCGAGGGGTTTGCGGTCGAAGACGACGGTAGCGGGATCGATCCCGACGACCGCGAGGATCTCTTCGAGTTCGGGTACAGCACCGACGAGGACGGAACCGGGATCGGCCTGGCGGTCGTCAAGCGGATCATCGAAGCCCACGGCTGGCGGATCACGGTCGACGAGAGCGACGACGGCGGGGCGTGTTTCGAGGTTACCGGGGTTTCGACCTGAGATCCTGACAGACGGTGCCGCACCGCAAACCAGCGGCTTTTGCCGTAACTCTCATGCATAAACACGTAGAGATATATGCACACTATACATGACCACGGGCTTCAACACGCGGAGTCTGCACGCCGGGACGGAGCCTGACCCCGACACCGGCGCGCGGGCGACACCGATCTATCAGACCTCTTCCTACGTCTTCGAGGATGCCGACACCGCCGCCGACCTCTATGCGCTCCGCGAGGAGGGCGACGTGTACTCCCGCGTCTCGAACCCCACTGTCCGCCAGCTTGAAGCCCGGTTGGCCGATCTCGAAGGTGGTGTCGGCGCGGTCGCCGCCGCCTCGGGGATGGGTTCCTTCGACGCGCTAACGACCGTCTTGGCCCAGAGCGGCGACAACGTCGTCGCCAGCAGCGACATGTACGGCGGCACCGGCAGCTACCTCTCGACGCTCGCGCCGCGCCGGGGGATCGAAGCCCGCACGGTGCCCACCCTCGACTACGACGCCTACGACGACGCCATCGACGACGACACCGCCTACGTCCACGTCGAAACCATCGCTAACCCCTCGCTCGTCACGCCGGATTTCGAACGACTCGCCGACATCGCCCACGACCACGCCGTCCCGCTCGTCGTCGACAACACCTTCGGGACGCCCGCGCTCTGCCGCCCGATCGAACACGGCGCGGACATCGTCTGGGAGTCGACGACCAAATGGATTCACGGCTCGGGGACGACCGTCGGCGGTATTCTCGTCGACGGCGGCACCTTCCCGTGGGATCACCCGGATGCTGACTACCCCGAACTCTCGGGCGAAAACCCCGGCTTCGGCTTCGACTTCAGCGAGCGGTTCGGCGACCGCGCGTTCACGCTGGCGGCCCGCCATCGTGCGGTTCGGGCAATCGGCAATCAGCAGTCACCCTTCGACGCCTGGCAGACGATGCAGGGCATCGAAACGCTACCGCTGCGCATGGATCGCCACTGCGAGAACGCCCACGTCGTCGCCGAATTCCTCCGAGACGATCCCCGCGTGTCGTGGGTGACCTATCCCGGCTTCGACGACCACGCGACCCACGACAACGCCAGCGAATACTTGGCGGGCTACGGCGGGATGGTCACCTTCGGCGTCGAGGGTGGCTTCGAGGCGGCGAAAGCGTTCTGTGAGGCCGTCGAGTTGACGAGTTTCCTCGCCAACATCGGTGACGCAAAGACGCTCGTCATCCACCCGGCGTCGACGACCCACGCCCAGTTGAGCGAGGACGAACAGCGCGCGGCGGGCGTCGCCCCCGACATGCTCCGGCTGTCGGTCGGAATCGAGAACAGTGAGGACATCGTCGCCGACCTCGACGCCGGCCTGGAGGTGGCCGCCGACCAATGAGCCGACGCGTTCGAACGCCGAGTCGAACAGACTATGCGCGGCGGCGACACAGGAGGAACAACCAATGAGCGCGACCGAAGTCGATCGCGGGGTCGTCGAACTCGGCGAGTTCCGCTTCGAGTGCGGCGAGTCGATCCCCAACCTCGAAATCGCCTACGAGGCCTACGGCGAGTTCACCGGCGACAACGCGGTTTTGGTCTGTCACGCCCTGACCGGCAGCCAGAACGTCGCCAGCTACAACACCCCCGGGACGGCGGGCCAGGCCCGCGCGTGGTGGGGCGATATCGTCGGCCCCGGGAAGGCCATCGACACCACCGACTACTACGTCGTCTGTGCGAACGTCCCCGGCTCCTGTTACGGCTCCTCGGGGCCGTCGTCAACGAATCCCGAGACCGACGAGCCCTACGGCACCGACTTCCCACCCGTCACGATCAGCGACTGGACGCGCGCACAACGTCGCCTGCTCGACCACCTCGGCGTCGGCCGCCTCCGGCTCATCATCGGCGGCAGCGTCGGCGGGATGAACGTCTTGGAGTGGGCCAAACAGTACCCCGACGACGCCGAGTTGATCGCTCCGGTCGCAGCGGCGGCCACGCTTGACCCGCAGTGCCTCGCCATCGACGCCGTCGCCCGGCGGGCGATCCGCAGCGACCCCAACTGGAACGGCGGCGACTACTACGGCGGCGACGGCGAGGAGGCGAGCCCGCCACAGCAGGGCCTCGCTATCGCCCGCCAACTCGGCCACATCATGTACCTCTCGAAGGCCTCGATGGAGCGCAAGTTCGGCCGCCGCTCGGCGGGTCGCGACAGCGGCATCGAGGGCAGCGACGCCCTCTTTCCGCCCGATAAGGCCGCCGCCTTCTTCCCCTACCGGGAAGTCGAGTCGTATCTCGACTACAACGCCGAGAAATTCACCGAGCGATACGACGCCAACAGCTACCTCTACCTGACGCGAGCGATGGACGACTACGATCTGGCGGAGGGCCACGGCACTATCGAGCGAGCCATTTCGGCCTTCGAGGGCGAGGCCCTGCTGCTGTCGTTTACCGCCGACTGGCATTTCACGGTGAGCCAGTCGGAGACGCTGGCCGAGGCGTTCCGCGCCGCGGCGGTGTCGGTCGCCCACCACGTCGTTGACTCCGACCACGGCCACGACGCCTTCCTCGTCGAGCCCGAGAGCGTCGGCCCGCCGGTGCGTGACTTCCTCAACAATGGACTGGACGGTCGCGCGATCACCGACACCGCAGCCGACGACGAGGAACCCGTCGACGACGGCGAGGCCGACTTCGCGCCCGTCCACAGCAGTCTGTTTTCGGGCTGAGGTGTCGCCAGCGGCTACCACGGCAGCACTACGTCCGAGATACCGGCAGTCCCGCGGGCGGCAGGCAGTTTTAGGTGGCCGCTCGGCGTCTACCCGCCGTATGTCCGACGACACAGACGGCTTCGAGACCCGAAGCCTCCACGCCGGCACCGATCCCGACCCCGCGACCGGCTCGCGCGCACCGCCGATCCACCAGACCACCTCCTACGTCTTCGATGACGCCGAAGACGCCGCCAAACAGTTCGCCCTCGAAAAACCGGGCCACATCTACTCGCGGCTGATGAACCCGACGGTCGGCCAGCTCCAGGAGCGACTGGCCTCCCTTGAGGGTGGCGTCGGCGCGGTCGCCACCGCTTCCGGGATGGCGTCGCTCGACGTGGCGACGTTCCTGCTGGCGGAAGCCGGCGACAACATCGTCTCGGCGTCGTCGCTCTACGGCGGTACCTACACCTATCTCACCCACAGCGTCGAACGTCGCGGGATCACGACCCGCTTCGTCGACACGCTCGATTACGACGCCTACGCCGACGCGATCGACGACGACACCGCCTACGTCCACCTCGAAACAATCGGCAACCCTGCCCTCGTAACGCCGGATCTCGAACGCATCGCCGACATCGCCCACGAACACGACACGCCGCTGTTCGTCGACAACACCTTCGCCTCGCCCGCGCTCTGCCGCCCGCTGGAACACGGCGCGGATCTGGTCTGGGAGTCGACGACGAAGTGGATTCACGGCGCGGGCTCGACGGTCGGCGGCGCGCTGATCGACGGCGGTTCCTTCGACTGGCTGGCCCACGCCGACGACTACCCCGAGATCGGCGCAGCCAACCCCGCCTACCACGGGGTCAACTTCGCCGAAACGTTCGGTGACGCCGGCTTCACCTACGCCGCCATCGCCCGCGGGCTACGCGACCTCGGCAACCAACAGAGTCCTTTCGATGCGTGGGTCACCATGCAGAAACTCGAAACGCTACCGATGCGGATGGAACGACACTGCGAGAACGCCATGGCCGTTGCCGAGTTCCTCGAAGACCACAACGACGTGTCGTGGGTGACCTATCCCGGCCTCGAAAGTCACGAAACCCACGAGATGGCCTCGAAATATCTCGACGGCGGCTACGGCGGCATGATCACCTTCGGGCTGGAGGGCGGCTACGACGCCGCTCGCGGGACGGTCGAGTCGACCGAGTTGGCCTCGCTGCTGGCGAACGTCGGCGACGCGAAAACGCTCATCATTCACCCGGCGTCGACGACCCACCAGCAACTCAGCGACGAAGAGAAACTGTCGGCGGGCGTCACCGACGACCTCGTGCGGCTGTCGGTCGGAATCGAAGATCCACAGGACATCATCGACGACCTTGATCAGGCGATCACGGGGTCGAGCTAACAGCGCGATTCAGACGATCTGCTCGCCGTCGTCATCGTAGACGGCGATAGCGTCGACCGGGCACGAGCGGGCCGAAAACTTCGCATCGAGTTCCTCGTCTTCTGGGACCTCGGCAACAAAAACGCCTTCCTCAGTTTCCTCGCTATTCTTCAGCACGGCCTTGCCGGCGTCCATATCCTTCTCAAAGCCATCCCACTCGGCGACGCACTGGAACATCCCGATACAGGTGTCGCGGTCGAATTCGACTTGCATGCATCGATGTTGGGAGGTGGGCTACATAGCCGTGTTGCACGCGGAAGATTTGCAGAGAGACGGTGAGGACGACTATAGATCAGCCACGTCTTCGATCGCGTCGGTCAGTTCCTTGATCGACTCGACAGTGTGTTCGCCCATGTGGCCGATCCGGAACGACTCCTCGCTGAGGTCGCCGTAGCCGCTCGAAAAGACCATGTCGTACTCCTCGGAGACCTGTTCGACGGTGGCGGCGACATCGATGCCGCGGGTGTTCTCGATGCAGGTCACGGTCTGTGACTCGTAGCCGTCCTCGGGGAACAGGCCGAAGTGCTCGCGGGCCCACTCGCGGGTGTACTCGGCCATCTCCTGGTGGCGTTGGTCGCGGGCGTCGTGGCCCTCATCAAGCATGTGTTTCATCTGCTTGCGGTAGGCCAGCATGAGCGGGATCGCGGGCGTTGAGTGCGTCTGGCCCTTCCGATCGTAGTAGTCCAGACACCGCTGGAAACCGCCGTACCACGACGCTGACTCTTTGCCGACCTCTCGCTCGTAGGCGTCCTCGCTGACAGTACAGACCGCCAGTCCGGGCGGCATGGCGAAGGCCTTCTGGACGGAGGTGAAAATGCAGTCGATGTTGTGGGCCTCGATGTCGATCTCGTCGCCGCCGAGACAGGAGATGGCATCGACGACGAAGTAGGTATCCGGGTAGTCGCCGAGTAGGTCGCCGATCTCTTCGACCGGGTTGCGAACGCCGGTCGAGGTTTCGTTCATTACCATGCCGACGACGTCGTACCCCTCGTCGCTGGCTTCGAGTGCGTCGCGGATGTCGTCGGGTTTGACGGCTTGGCCCCACTCGTATTCGATGCGGTCGACCTCTTTGCCGAGGCGTTCGGCAACGTTGGCCTGTCGCTCGCTGAACGCGCCCGAGGTCGGCACGAGCATGCGGTCGTCGACGAGGCTGAGCGTCGTCGACTCCCAGAACTCGGTGCCCGAGGCCGTGAGGATGATCACGTCCTGGTCGGTACCGAGGAACTCCTTGGTGTCCTCGACGATCGTGGTGTAGAGGTCGGTCATCCGATCCATCCGGTGGCCGAAGACCGGTTGGGCCATCTCCTCGATCACGTCGTCGCGGACTTCGGTCGGGCCGGGGAGATACAGCGTCTTCTCGGGATAGTCGCCGGTGTACTCTTGTTTTTTCGTCACGGAATCCACCTTGTGATCGGGTGTCGTCGCCGAGAGGGCATGGTAGTTTTGATACCGCGCTGGCGGCGTTGCGGCCGACGACCTGCTGTCCGGAAATTTAAACCCCACCACCAGCCAAGGAACGCTAATGAAGCCAGCCGAGATCCCCAACTTGCCGCCAGGTGTTGCCGACCACCTCGCTGGCGAGGGGATCGAGGAGCTGTACCCACCCCAGGCCGAGGCCGTCGAGGCCGGCCTGACCGAGGGCGAGAGCCTCGTCGCCTCGGTGCCGACCGCCAGCGGGAAGACGCTGATCGCCGAACTCGCCATGCTGTCGGCGATCCAGCGCGGCGGGACTGCCCTCTACATCGTGCCGCTTCGTGCCCTCGCCAGCGAGAAGAAAACCGAGTTCGAACGTTGGGAAGACAAGGGGTTCTCGGTCGGCGTCTCGACCGGCAACTACGAGGCCAGCGGCGAGTGGCTGGCCAGCCGCGATATCATCGTCGCCACCAGCGAGAAGGTCGATTCGCTCATCCGGAACAACGCGCCGTGGATCGATGACCTCTCCTGTGTCGTCGCCGACGAAGTCCACCTCGTCGACGACACAAACCGCGGGCCGACACTGGAGGTCACCCTCGCCAAACTTCGTCGGATCAATCCCGACCTCCAGACTGTCGCCCTCTCTGCGACCGTCGGCAACGCCAACGAAATCGCCGACTGGCTTGACGCTGAACTCGTCCAGTCCGATTGGCGGCCAATCGACCTCCGAATGGGCGTCCACTACGGCAACGCGATCAACTTCGATGACGGCAGCCAACGCGAGGTTCCGGTCGCCAGCAGCCAGCGACAGACCGAAGCCCTCGTCGACGACACCCTCGAAGAGGGCGGCTCGACGCTTGTGTTCGTGAACTCTCGCCGCAACGCCGAGTCGGCCGCGGATCGACAAGCTGGCGTCGTCGAATCCCATCTCATAGGCGAGGAGCGCGCCGATCTCCGCGAGCTCGCAAGCGAGATCCGGCAGGTCTCTGATACCGACACCAGCGACGACCTCGCCGACTGCGTCGAAGGCGGCGCGGCGTTCCACCACGCTGGCCTCGCCGCGGAGCATCGCAGCCTCGTCGAGGATGCCTTTCGGGATCGACTCCTGAAGGTGATCTGTGCGACGCCGACCCTCGCGGCGGGCGTCAACACGCCGAGCCGCCGCGTCATCGTTCGTGACTGGCGACGCTACGACGGCGAGTTCGGCGGGATGCAGCCGCTCGACACACTCGAAATTCACCAGATGTGCGGCCGCGCGGGGCGCCCCGGCCTCGATCCTTACGGCGAGGCCGTCCTCCTCGCAAAGGACAGCGAGACGATGGACGAACTCTTCGAGCGGTACGTCTGGGCCGACCCCGACCCTGTCCAGTCGAAACTGGCCGCCGAGCCCGCCCTGCGAACGCATCTGCTGGCGACGATTTCCTCTGGTTTCGCCAACAGCCGCGAGGCCTTACTGGAGTTCCTCGACGCGACACTGTATGCGACCCAGACCGGCGACGAGGGTCGGCTCGCAACTGTGACCGACACCGTCCTCGCCTATTTGGAGCGCAACGAGTTCATCGAACGCGAGGATGCCACGATCCGCGCGACGAACATCGGCCACACCGTTTCGCGGCTCTATCTCGATCCGATGAGCGCCGCCGAGATCATCGACGGACTGCGGTACGCCGAGGAGAACCGCGGGAAGACGGCGGATACATCGCCTGTGAATCGGCAGGACGATGACTTGGAGCGACCGGCAGCCGACGACGGTGACGGGTTTGTCTCAGCGAGCGAACTCCAGTCGAACGGGGCTGACGACGATGCCACCGCCGAAAGCGACAGTGAGAGCGACGAAACCGCCGACAGCGAAGACGACGTCGACGACGAGTCGGCCCAACCCACGCCGCTCGGCCTCTACCATCTCGTCAGCCGGACGCCGGATATGTACGAACTCTATCTGAAATCCGGGGATCGAGAGACCTACACTGAGCTCTGCTACGAACACGAATCGGAGTTCCTCGGCCGGGTGCCCTCGGAGTACGAGGATGTCGCCTTCGAGGACTGGCTGGCCGCGCTGAAGACGGCGAAACTGCTTGAGGACTGGGCCAGCGAGGTCGACGAGGATCGAATCACCGAACGGTACGGCGTCGGCCCCGGCGACATCCGCGGGAAGGTCGAGACCGCCGAGTGGCTGCTCGGGGCGGCCGAGCAGTTGGCCGGTGAACTCGGGCTCTCTTCGCGGGTTGCGATCCGCGAGGCGAAAAAACGGATCGAGTACGGCGTCCGCGAGGAACTACTCGATCTCGCTGGCGTGCGCAACGTCGGCCGGAAGCGCGCCCGCCGGCTCTACGAGGCCGGTGTCGAAAGCCGCGCCGACCTGCGAGACGCCGACAAAAGCGTCGTGTTGGGGGCGTTGCGGGGCCGCGAGAAAACGGCCGAGACGATCCTCGAAAACGTCGGACGACAAGATCCCTCGATGGACGACGTGAACGCGGCTAAAACGCCGACCGCGGCCGTCGCGTCGGGCGACAATGGCGGCGACAGCACCAGCGACCGCACCGCCAGCATCAACGACAACGAGAACAGCGACGACCAGTCGAGTCTGGGTGATTTCGGATGAGAACCGTCACCGCGACGACGACGATCGACGATCTCGACGATTTTCTCGCCGAGATCGAGGCGATCAGCGAGGCGACCGGCGCGACCGTCCAGTGTTTTGACGCCGACTACGTCGCCGGCAACCGCCATCTCCGGCGGGCCGTCGAGTTGGCCGCGCGGGCTCGCGAGCAGGGCACGGCCGTCGCCGACGATCCCGCGGTCGAAATCCTGCTGTATGCGGCCGGCCGCCGACAGATCAACCAGGCACTCGAAATAGGTGTCAGCGAGGGCGACGCCGCCGTTGTCAGCGTCGTCAGCGGTGGCGACGAGGCGGCAGCCGAACAGCAGATGCGGGAACTGCTCGGTGCGAGCGACGCAAGTCACGCCGGCGACGGCAGCACCCTCGGCAACGAGGATACGATCAGGGCATTTTTCGATATCGGCGACGCCGAACTGGCTGTCGTCGACGGCGATCTGGAAGCTATCGTCATCGAACGCGTCGCGCTGCTCGATGTCGAGAAGTAGCGATTTCGGCCGACCCCTTTGTTTCAACTGGAGGTCAGCTGACGTGTGTCTGACGCATGGCCGACGTGCGTTCGTATCGTGGCGAACCGGCGGAGAAGATCGAACGAGTGAATAGTTCCACCAGGATTCGAACCTGGGTCGTTGCCCCCAGAAGGCAACAGGATTGGCCACTACCCCATGGAACTGCGCGTTCGATCGAAGTGGATCGGTTTACAAAACCGTGTCGGTTCCAGCGGCCGCAGGGCGGCGGCGACCCCGACGCCGCCAGCGACGTATCAGCAGCTATTTGTCCGCCACGCCGCCTCAATCGGATATGTACATCGGCCGTTTCATCGTCGTCGGGCCGGGCGTCGGTGCCTACCGCGTCTCCTCGCGGTCGTTCCCGAACCGCCGGATCGCCGACCGCGATGGCCTGCTCACCGTCGAACCGACACCCGAGGCCCCCGAGACGGACAACCCCTACGTCTCGTACAACTGCCTGCAGGTGGTTTCGCCACCCGCCAGCGACGGCCAGTGGGTCGTCGTCGGCAACGGCTCGCACGTCGATCCGATCGCCGAAAAGATCGAGTTGGGCTACCCCGCCCGTGACGCGCTGGCCGAGCCACTGCTCGCACTCGACTACGAAAAGGACGACTACAACACGCCCCGGATCGCGGGCGTCGTCACCGCCGAATCGGCCCACATCGGCACCGTCCGCGACGACGCACTGCTCGTCGAGGCCGTCGATGAACCGACGTTGGTGGCGACCTACGAGGAGGATAGCCCGCGAGCCTACGCCTTCGATGTCGACGACGCCGCCGAGGCGGCCCGCGCCGTCTACGCCGCCGACTACGAACACGCGATCTGTGCGGCCGCTGCGACCGTCGACGACGGCGTGGATTACGCCATCGAAAACGGCGGGTAAGTTCGCGGGCGGTCGTCGATCCGACGGCGCGCCACGGCAACGGGTTACCGGACGATCGTCACCGGGATCGGCGCGTCGCGGGCGACCGTTTCGGCAACGTTGCCGAGCAGCAGCCGCGAGGCGATGGTGTTGCTGTGGCTGCCGATCACGATCAGATCGAACCCCTCGGCGTTCGTGGTGATCGCTTTTGCCGGCGAGCCGAGCCCAACCGTGGTGGTGAGCTCGCGGTCGTCGTCGGCGATCGCTCTGGCGCGCTCGAAGACGGGTTCGGCACGCTCGGCGGCCGCCGCATCGACATCGTCGGCGACCGCAAGGCTCGTCGCTTCGCCCATATAGGATGTCGCCCCACCGACAACGTGGAGCACGGTCACCGCCGCCGACGGAAACGCCGACAGCGCGAACCTGAGGGCGTCGGCGGCCATCTCCGAGTCGTCCATCGGGACAAGGACACGTGATACCATACCATCCCAACACAGCCCCGCGGCATAAGTGCGCGCCTGTTGGGGTCGGTCTCAGAAGCCAAAGACGGGAACGAATCGAAAGACGAGATACGCGCCGACCGTCGAGATCAGCGGGACGACGTTCTGCATGACGATCACCCGCGCGGTCGTTGAGGGATTAAATAGGTCGGCCGCCGCGGGGATATCCTCGGGATCTTCCTCGCCGATATCGGGCAGTTCCTCACCCTCAGTATCGGCGGCCAGCGAGCCAACGGTGACGCGGGCGTCGCCGGCCTGGTCGCTGATCGACTCCCGGGAGGCTCGCATCGTCCGGGTTGCCCGCCCCCAGCCAAGGCCGATGATCGACATTGTGGCGATGACGACGAAGCTTGCGGGGATGCCGATCGCCGAGAGGCTGATCACGAGGATCGCCGAGACCGTGGCGACGACGATCGCCGCCGTCAACGGCAGCGCGGTGATGTCGTTGCCGAGGGTATCCAGCGTCCGGCGGGCGATCGTGAACGCGCCGATGCCGACGGCGACACAGGCGATGATGATGCCGGTATTCATCTCTAAGGCACCGCTGCCGACCAGCGGCGCGATCGCGTTGGCGACGTTGCTGGTGCCGGAGCTAAAGGCCATGATACAGCCGATCGAGACGACGATCGTGGTGCCGACCATTTCCCGTCTGGTTGTTCCCGGACCGAAGCTGATCACCGGCAGCAGCCCCGAGCGGTCGATCGTCACCAGCGGCCCCTCGCTTTGATCGAGGGCGACCCGCTTGTTGAGCGCGGCATAGAAGTATCGGCCGATAACCGCCGAGAGCCAAAACCCGATCACGGGGGCGACAAGCCACCAGGTGACGATCTCGCCCATGACAGCCCAATCGAGGGCGTTGCTGGCGAGGCCAAGCCCGGCGATCGCGCCGACGGCGGTCATCGAGGTCGAGGCCGGCACGCCGAAGACGTTGCCGACAAACAGCGCGAGGCCGATGAAAAACAGCACCGTAATCGAGGCCGGCAGCGTGAAGATATCCGGGTTGGTGACCAGTTCCCGGCCAAGCGTGTCGACGACGCGGCGGCCGATCGTCCACGCGCCGATGAAAAAGCAGACGCTCATCAGCCCGGCGGCGACCGTCTTCGAGATCGTTCCCGCCCCGACCGCGGGGCCGAAGGCAGGGCCGGTCGTCGCCCCACCGATATTGTAGCCGACAAAGACCGCAACGAGTATCCCAACGAGCAGCAGTCCCTCTATCACGCGTGGCCCTTCTCTCTCGTGTGGGTTAACTCGTCGGATTGTCGGCGACCGGCTGTTTGCTCCCGGTTGCGACGCCCTGCCGCTGACTGGCCGTCCTGCTGGTGCGGTGTGCTGCGTGTCGAACGCGGCGGGCTGCCCTCGATGTACCGAACGAGGGGTTGGCTCAGACTGGGTGGTGTCGACCCAGCGTGTGTGGGTGTCGACCCAGCGTGTGTGGGTGTCGACCCGGAGTATGTGGGTGTTGACCCGAAGTATGTGGGTGTCGAACCGGAATATGTGTGTGTGTTGACCCGAAGTGTGTTGTATTGCAGCACGCTATGCAGCCGTATGCGTTGTTTCGTCAGTGTCGACCTTCCATCATCGCTCGCCGATGCGGTCGCGGATGTGCAAGCCCCCTTTGCGGACTGTGCTGGCCTTCGGCTGACCGATCCGACGCAGGCCCATTGCACCCTGAAATTCCTTGGCGATACTGCCCCCGACCGCGTCGACAGCATTGAGACCGCGCTGGAAACCGCCGTCGACGACGCCGGCGTCGACCCCTTCGACTGTACGGTCGGCGGATTGGGTGTGTTTCCCTCCATGGCGTACATCAGCGTCGTCTGGGCCGGTGTTCGTGCGGGGGCCGGTGACAGCGAACTTACCGCGCTGGCCGACGCCGTTGAGGCTGAACTGACCGCTCTCGGCTTCGATCCTGCCGATCACGACTTCACCCCACACACCACCCTCGCCCGGATGGATGACGCCCGTGACAAACAACGCGTCCAGCGGCGTGTCCGCGAGACCGATCCGACCGTCGGGACGTTTCAGGTCGACGGCGTTCGACTCACCCAGAGCACGCTGACCGATGAGGGGCCGGTCTACGAGACGGTCAGCGAGATCACGCTGTAATCGATCGGACTGTAGCCCGCGGTTTCTCCGCGTTCCTACGCTTCTTCCCGGAGATCAACGTCGGAGAACACAAACCGCGTCCCGCCGTCGGTTCCGTCGGTGATCGCCACCTCCCACCCATGGGCCTCGGCGATCCGTTTGACGATCGCCAACCCGAAGCCGGTGCCATCACGGGTCGTGCTGTGGCCAGGCTCGAAGACGGTCTCGCGGTCGGCTTCCGGGATGGGTGGCCCGGTGTTTTCGACAGACAACGCGTCGGGAGCATCCCGATCGACACGCACGGTTACGTCGCTGCCGCCGTGTTCGACCGCGTTCCGAAACAGGTTCTCGAAGATGTGTTGGAGTCGGTTTCGATCGCCCATGATCGTCAACCCGGTGTTGCAGTCGAGATCGGCGTCGGCTGTCGAGACCGTTTCCCAACAGGTCGAGACGACCGCATCGAGGTCGACCGGCGTCGGCTCCGCGACCACCTGGCCCTGTCTGGCAAGTGTGAGCGTTTCCGAGACAAGGTCGTCGATCCGGTCTAAGGCGCGGCTGATCGGCGGGAGATGCTCGCTGTCGTGGTCGTCGGCAAGCAGATCGAGTCGGCCCTGTGCCACGCCGAGTGGGTTGCGGATGTCGTGGGCGACGACCCCGGCAAACGCATCCAGCTGTTCCTTCTGGCTTCGGAGCTGTCGTTCGCGGACAACCTGGTCGGTGATGTTCCGGGTCACGCCGATGATCTCGCTCACCGCACCACCGGTGACGACGGGTGTCAGGCTCGTCTGCCAGTAGCGCGCGCCGGTGTCGACAGGCACCGCCTCCTGATACTGGAGGGAGGCGCGCTCCTCGACACACTCCCGGTAGTTTGCCGCCATCTCCGCGCCAAGGTCGGCACCGAAGACGGCTGTCGGCGACCGCCCGCGGATCTCCTCGGCGGTGATCCCCGTGATCTCCTCGAAGGCGTCGTTGACACGGCTGAACTGAAACGCATACTCGGCGCCTGCGGCGTCAACATCGACAAAAAACAGCCCGTCGTCGACGGTTGACAGCAGCGTTCGGTACTCCTCTGCGAGGGCGCGAAACCGGTGATCGCGGGCTTTTCGCGTCGAGATATCCCGGGAGTTGATGACGTACTGGCCGTCCGGTGTCGGTGTCGACGACGCGACTGATTCGACCCACAGATACTCGCCGTCGGCGATCCGATGGCGGTACTCGACGGTTTCGACCCGGTGGTCTGTCGCTCCCCGGAGCGTCTGAAACGCATTCAGCACGCGCTCGCGGTCGTCCGGATGAATGTAGTCGGCGACCTGCTCACCGATCAGCGCGTCTTGATCGAAGCCATAGAGTGCTTCGATCGCCGGACTCTCGTAGTGAATCGTGCCATCGGCAGCAAGCAACGTCAGGAGATCCGTCGAGTGCATCGGGAGCGTCTCTAGGTTCGGGCTCGGTGGCCCGTCCTCGGGTGCCCCTGTCTGTGATGCCTCGTCCATGTCTACATTCAGTGTGGGTCGTACATCACGTTACTGGTCAGCAGGGTGCTGGTGGCTGTCGATCTGACCGACCGCCCTCTGCGACCCCGGAACCCTTTTGCGGCCGACTGGCCTATCGGTTTACACCATGGGAACAGGCTCCGACATGTACCGACAGCAGATCCTCGATCACTACAAGAGCCCCCGAAACTACGGGGAACTCGAGGATCCGGATTTCAGCCATACCGGGGAAAACCCCTCCTGTGGCGATACAATCCAGATGGATGTCAAACTCGACGAGGACAATGAGGAAATCGAGTACGTCAGCTTCACCGGCGACGGCTGTGCGATCTCACAGGCCTCCGCCAGCATGCTCTCCGAACGGCTTGTCGGGATGACGCTGGCGGAGTTGGAGAATCTCGAAACCGACGACATCACCGATATGTTGGGGGTGACGATCTCACCGATGCGGATCCCGTGTGCCGTTTTGGGCAATCAGGTCGCCAAGGACGGCGCGAAGATCTACCAGGGCGAGCTTGATCCCGAGGATTACGGCGAGACGATCACCGAGGAGTAGCGGCTGCTCGCTGCGGTCGGATCCCTGTTGTCGACGCGAGCTGTGATCGACTATGTGTGATACGACGACTCACAGCTCGCCGAACAGAAGTGTTTGTACGCAACCGTCCCGTCGTCGCCGGTCGTCGCAATGACGCGGTGGGTCGGCAGTTGGGTGATTCGGTTGCCACAGACCGAGCAGTTCGGTGCGTTTTCCTTGGCGATTGTTGAGTCGCTCATACACCAATCGTGACGCCGCGTGTGTGCATAACCCTACCGCGGCTGTGCTGTGTGTTCGCACAGCCCGCATCGATACACTGTCCCCCGAGTTTTGCTCACGAGCCGGCTACAGCCGCTCGGCGAGATCCTCGGCGAAGTAGGTTAAGATCAGGTCCGCACCCGCCCGCTTGATGCTCAGCAGCGATTCATACGCTGTCGCTTCGAGATCCAACCAGCCCTTTTCGGCGGCGGCGTGGATCATCGCATACTCCCCGGAGACGTTGTAGGCGGCGACCGGTTTGTCGGAGTTCTCGCGGACATCACGGACGATATCGAGATACGGGAGGGCGGGTTTCACCATCAACACATCCGCGCCTTCCTCGGCGTCGAGGACAACCTCGCGTTTGGCCTCCCGGCGGTTGGCGGGATCCATCTGGTAGTGTCGGCGGTCGCCGAAGGCTGGCGCGCCGTCGGCGGCCTCCCGGAACGGGCCATAGAAGGCGGATTCGTACTTCGCGGCGTAGCTCATAATCGGGACGTGCTCGAAGCCCGCCTCGTCGAGGGTTGTTCGGATCGCGCCGACCATCCCGTCGGTCATACTGGAGGGGGCGACCATATCCGCGCCGGCCTCGGCTTGGGAGACGGCGATATCGGCCAGCAGTTCCAGGGTCTCGTCGTTTTTCACCGTCAGCGTCGGGTCATCGTGGGCGTGGGGTTCGAGGACGCCACAGTGGCCGTGGTCGGTGTACTCACAGAGACAGACGTCGCCGATGACGTAGGCGTCGGTGTTGGCGGTGATTTCACTGATTCCGCGCTGGACAACGCCATCGTCGGCGTAGGCCTCGCTGCCAACGTCGTCTTTTGTGTCCGGAATCCCAAAGACGATGACGGCCTCGACGCCGGTTCCTTGGATTTCCTTGACGCGGGCGGCGGCCTCGTCGACGGGGACGCGCTCGTGGCCGGGCATCGAGCTGATCGGCACGCGCTCGTCGGTGGTTTCGTCGACAAAGACGGGTGCGATGAGATCCTGTGCGTCGACGCTCGTCTCGCTGACGAGCGGTCGGATCCCGTCGGTACGGAGACGGCGTGGCCGGTCAGTCGGCGTAAACGACATATCGGGAAATCGACCGCACAACCCAAAGACGTATCGCTCTCAAAACAGCCGTCGTGGGTGGAGACCGCGTCGCTCGCTGGTTACTCAGTTCGGTTGACGTCAAGTTGGTCTTCGAGGTCGGCGAGTTCGGCGGAGTCGGTGAGCTCCTCCATCCGCTCCCGGAAATGATCCGTACAGAGCCCGACCTTCAGCCCGTCTTTCTCCGCCGCAAACGCCGCCTCCTCCTCGCAGTAATGACAGCGCATACCCTCCTGTACGTCTGCACCGTGTTTAACTCACCGCTTTTCGAGCTGGTGTCGAAACCGTGAAACGATCGCCGCCGGCGGCCCCGCCCGCCCCAGCGTTCGATCGTGGGCGTCGCTCCCGCCAGTCGCCAGCAGATCATGGCGGTCGATAGCGTCGTCGACGGCTGTGTGGTCGACCGCGCGATCATAGGGGTAGTAGCGTTCGACCGCATCGAGCCCGGCCGCCCGATCGAGTGCGGCGGCGGGATCGTCATACCGCAACGGGTGGGCCAGTCCGACGACCGGGCAGGCCTCAGTTAGCAGGTCGACCCCGCGATCACACGGCGTGATCTCGCGGGCGACATAGCAGGGGCAGTCGTTGCCGATGAGCTCGTCGAAGGCCTCCTGATAGCCGCAGGCCGCGTCGCTTTCGGCGATCGCTCTGGCGATGTGTGGCCGGCCGATCCCCGGCCGTGGATTGAGATCAAGATCGACGCCGAGTCGGGACTCGACGCAGTCGATGATCTCGTTGGCGCGACTGATCCGATCCTGTTGGAGCCGATCGCACTCGGCGACGAGCGCGTCGGTCGGCTCAACTCCATACCCCAGCAGATCAAGCCGCTGGCGGTCGGTTTCGACGCGGAGTTCGATCCCGCGGACGATGGTGACCCCGTCGCGGTCGGTAACCGGTGCGTCGAGCCCCGGATGGATCCGGTCGTGGTCGGTGACCGCGACGAGTTCGATGTCCGTGTCGGTGGCGGCCGCCGGGAGCTCCTCAAGCCGGAGTGTCCCGTCCGAAACGGTCGTATGGACGTGGAGATCCGCGGCCGGCTGTTCCATACGCGTCGTCGTCGCCACGGCTCAAAGAGCGTATCGACCCCGCGGTGAGCACCGCTGCTACGCCCCCACCGCGTTTTCGGGTAGGACGCTGCCCGACCGAGCCAAGCCAGCACTGTTTTCCGCTTCCCAGCCAACATTTCGCTATGGCGAACCCAACCGCGACCCTGCAGACGAACCACGGCGACATCACCGTCGAACTCTTCGAGGAGCGCGCACCCAACACCGTCGGCAACTTCATCGGGCTGGCGACCGGCTCCAAGGAGTGGACTGACCCTGAAACCGGCGACACGGTCACAAACGAACCGCTGTACGACGACGTGCTCTTCCATCGTGTCATCGACGACTTCATGATCCAGGGTGGCGATCCGACCGGCACCGGTCGCGGCGGCCCCGGCTATGAGTTCGACGACGAGTTCCACGACGAGCTCACCCACGACAAGGCAGGCATCCTGAGTATGGCGAACTCCGGGCCGAACACCAACGGCTCGCAGTTCTTCATCACCCTCGACGCCACCCCGCATCTTGACGGCAAACACTCCGTCTTCGGCGAGGTCACCGATGGGATGGATGTCGTCGAAGAAATCGGCTCGGTGCCGACCGACCGCAACGACAAACCGCGTGAGGATGTTGTCCTCGAATCGGTCGACGTCGAGTGGCACTGATCGGCAACCGATAGCCGCCAAAGAACGCAGCTTTTCACGTAATAGCGGGATTTCATACCAATATCGCCGACGTTCTCTCCGCTTGGGTGCTGATTCAGCGGTCTGATTGCGCTTGGATATAAAAGCTTGCGGCAAGGCTTATACCATGGTACGACATACCATAGCGTGAATCGAATGTTCGAACCATTTTCCGACGGCTACTACCTCGGCGAACTGTACGTCGAACCGCACGACGGCGACCGCGCTGTCATCCAACAGGCCGACCACGAGGCCGTCAACAAACAGCTGTATGCCGACAACGAGGGTGTCGAACGCCTGGATGCGCCGTTGGTCATGAAGCTCGATACCGCCCACTTCCCGGTTGGCGGCGACGAGGGCGTTCCCTCCGGCACGCTGGCGGTACCATCGGAGCTCCTCGATGAGCAGACTGCGAGTGCCCGCGAAGTCTTCCTTGCCGACCGCGAGCGCGCGATGGAGCTGTTGCGGTATGCGGGCTGGGAGCCGGCGGCCGGTACCTGATAGTTCAACGGTGGAGAAACAAGCTGGCAAGCAGCTGAATCAACCGCTTGGTTAACCACCACCCTAGCGGACTGAAAGGGGCCGGCGTCTCGGCGAACCCGGACGACGTAAGCACCGCAGGAGTGAGCAACGCGAACGACGAGGAGCGCAGCGAGCCGCGGGACCCGAGAGCGGCGAGGGCTTTCTAAACCACGTTTCCCAAGTCAACTACTCACCTAACTACTCGTTCGACGACCACACGTTTCAAGTCCGCCGGCCGCGGTCATCCAGCATGCTCGATAAGCTGCTCGGACGCGCCGAACTCAAGGCCCGTATCGAGGAGTTGGAGGACGAAAACCACCATCTGGAGCGACAGCTGGAGGCCGAGTCCGACCGCCGGGCCGACGCCGTCAGCGACAAACAGGACGCCGAGGAGCGGGTCAACCGGCTGGAAGACCGGATCGCCGAGCTTGAAGACCGCGTCGAACGCAGCCAGGAGCGTGACGAGCGTGATCGTGAGCCGCGGCGCACCGAATCGCTCCGCGGCGACCGCCTCGCAAGCGTTCTCGACCGTCTCGAATCCGTCACGACGGGGCCGGAGGGCGCGCTCAGCGCGGCGATCACCGATGACACCACGCTGCCCGACGCCGTCACAACCGCGGTCAACGATGACTCTGCCGGCGTCATCCGCGGAGCCGCGCCGACGCTGTACTACACCGACGACGCCGGGATCGTCTCGGTCGCGCTCCGGCCGCCGATCCTGCCTGATGGTTTCACCGCGTGGGATGATAGCTTCGAGATCGACCGTGGGTGGTTCCAGCCCATCGGCCGGCTGGTGTTTGCGGTCGTCCGCGCTGATGTGTGTGCGGTCGGCGTCTACGAGGGCGGCGAGCGTGTCGATTTCGAGGGGTTCGAAAGCGCGGTCAAATCCGAGCACTCGAAAGGTGGGTTCTCCCAGAGCCGCTTTGAGCGCATCCGCGACGAACAGATCGACGACCACCTTGAGGAATCGGCCGACCTAATAGAGACACTGGTTGAGGACAGCGATCCCGACCGGGTGGTGCTCACCGGCGAGGAAGTGATTGTCGGCGAGCTTGCGGAGTTGGCCGACCACACCGCCAGCACCGACGCCGGCGGAAAACCAGCCGACGCGATCGAACACGCGTTTGCCGACTTCTGGACGACGCGACTGGTCGCGGTCTGAGCGGTCGCAGTGAGGACAGCGTGCTACCGGACGACTGTCACCGAACGACCGTCACCGGGACCGGCGACCGTCGCACAACCGTCTCGGAGACGCTGCCGAGCAGCAGCCGCGCGGCCCCATCGCGGCCGTGACTTCCCATCACGATCTGGTCGATGTCGTGATCGTCAACACAGCCGACGATCTCGGTGGCGGGGCGGCCGGCCAGCAGCTCGCGTTCGACCGCCCGGTCGTCGCCGGCGGTCGCCTCCGCGTCGTCAAACAGTTCCTCGGCGCGTTCGCGTTGGTTGTTGACGACGCCGGCCGGATCGCCGAGCAGGCCGTCAGCACCGGCACCCCCATCGACCGGTGTGAGGACGTGGGCGAGTACGATCGTTGCCTCCGGGAAGGTATCCAGCGCGTAGCGCAGTGCCTCCTGTGCCTGTGGCGATCCATCAAGTGGGACAAGGATTCGGTGGGCCATAGCGGACTGTCCGTTAGCAGGCCTAAAGTTCCATGGCCCGCATCATGTCAGTCGGTGTAGTCGAACTGCACCGCGAGATGGCCGTCGGGAACGCCCCAGTAGGCAAACCGGTAGCGACCCGGCTGGAGCTCGGGACAGATCGTGAGGTCGTCTTCGTGGGGGTGGCCCGCGAGGAGCCCGTCCTCGGTGAGTTCAAACGACCACGTAAACCCCTCGCCGGGGGGTTGGCTGATCCCCTCATCGGTATACGGCACGCGGTTTGGTTCAGCCGTCGTCCCACGAATTTCCTCCCAGCCGGCTTCGGTTTGCACCTGCAGATTGTACTTGTGTTCGTAGCCGGTGGTCAGATACGTACTCGATACGTTGACAAGCCGGAATTCGATCTCATCGCCGCGTTCGAATGTGAGGTCGTCGACAGCGTCGCCGCCAGGGTTGCGCGCGCGAAGCGCGAACGTCGACGCGCCGTCATCATTGGTGAGCGTCCCATACTCAATGGCGTCGTCGTCGACATACGTGGGGTGGCGTTCGAAGCCGTCGGTGTCGCAGTCGAGGGCAGCCGGGGTTGCCGGCGGCTCGCCGTCTGGCTGGACACCGCCAGCCAGGCTGTCGGGCTCGATCAGCGGCGCGTCGGCGTCGACCTCGGCGGTCGTCCCCCAGCCGTTGGTGAGTGTAACGCGCGTTGTCCCCGGAAGCTCATCGCCGGTAACGCGAACGAACGCCGAGGGGTAGGTGATCGCCTCCGTGCAGAACATTCCTTCCTCGCTGGTGTCGACCGCGCTGGCGGTCACGCTGATCGCATCGTCGTCGATGGTGACATCCTCGACAGCGAGCGCGTAACAGCCGTTCGGGCCGACCGACTGCACGTAGAGGATGACCGCCGAATCAAAATCGGTCGCATCGACGAACTCTGTGACTTCCTCGGGCGTCTCTTCGCGGTCGTCAACGAGCCAGTGCAGTTCACCGCGGTGCTCGAAGCGCGCGACGACACCAACTGCGTCGGTCGGCATCGCGCCGGTGGCCCACTGCGGATCGCTGAATGAATCGCCGAGTTGGAGCACGTCGTCCATAGCTGATCGGTCGTCGGCTGCGTTGTCGGGGTCGGTCGGCGCGCCGGCACAGCCGGCGAGGGTTGCGACCCCGACGCCGAGGCCGGCGAGATAACAACGGCGGCGCATACAGACTCCTCAGCCGACCGCGGTAAGTGTCTTCGGTCGGCTTCGATCGCTGTTTGAGTGCGTTTCGGCACCTATTTCGATTCGTCGTCGCGGAGCTCGTCGAGTTCGGCTTCGACCTCGGCGTCGTCGACCTCGGCCTCAAGATCCGCCAGCTCGTCGTCGGCGTCGGCCGTACTGGCTTCACCATCGGTGCTTTCGTCGCTTTCGGCCGTCTCGGTAGCAGCCTCGGTCGACTCGCCGTCACCCATCTCGGCTTTCAGCGTGTCGAGCTCTGAGTCGACAGTTTTGCTCGTCGACAGCGATTCGAGCTCGCGGTCGATCTCGTCGCCGTCCGATATCGCGTCGTCGAAGGCACCCGTCTCCTCCAGTTCGTTCATCGCCTCCGAGCGAGCCTCCATCTCCTCGGTGCGCTCCTCGGCGCGCTCGATCGAGCGGGCGACATCGCCCATCTCGTCGCCGACGCCGCTGAGTGCCTCTGAAACTTGGGAGGACGCCTCGGCGGCCTCGTATTTCGCCTTCATGGTCTCCTTTTTCGTGCGGAACTCCTCGATGCGGCCCTGGAGTGTGTCCTTCTTGTCGACGAGGTCGTCCTGTGTCGCCTGCAGGTCGGCGATCTGGTCGTTGAGCTCCTCGATCTGGTTCATCTTTGATTGCTTCTTTTCGAGGGCCTTGCGGGCGAGGTCGTCCCGATCCTGCCGGACGGCTTCCCGGGCCTGCTCGTTGTGTTTGTCGACGTTTTCCTCCAGGCGGCGTTTCTGCATCTCTAACCGTTTCTTCTGGGTCGTCAGATCGGCGATCCCCTGTTTGACGTCCTGGAGCTCGTCTCGCATCTTCTCGTAGGAGTAATCCAGCGTCTCGGTGGGGTCTTCCGACCGGTTGAGGAGGGCGTTGAGCTTCGACCGGATAACGTAGGAGGTACGCGAAAGGATTCCCATACCCCCCGTTGGGCCACGCAATGCTTAAAACCTGAGATACGAGGGTCTGCCGCCGCTCGTGGCAGTCTGGGGTCGATCCCTATCAGCATAGTCCTCACAGCTACCCGGGGGGCGTTCGTTCACACAGCCAGCATTATGGAGAGCATCTAAATGTCACCATGTAAAATAACACGCAAACACAGACGACTCACGGGGCGCGTCAGCCCCCCGCGACGACGGCGGCCGGCTGACAGCCCGTCGATCACGACGCCGCCCTGTGAGCGATCCCGACGATGACAGCCATGGACGACCCCCACAGTAATCTGACCGAGCCGGCGTTGTTTGCGGCGGTTGAGCGGCTCGTCGGTGTCGGCGGCTGGGTGTACGACAGTGAGAGCGAAACGCTGTCGGCGACCGATGAAGCCGCCCGGATCAGTGGCTGTGAATCGCCGGCGGCGATGACCCTCGACGACGTGATCGACTGTTTCCACCCTGACGCCCGATCGGCGGTGCGGGCGGCGATCACCGACGCGATCGAGACAGAATCAACGTTTGAACGGGTGTGGCGGCTCGACAGCGCGGAGCCACGGTGGGTGCGGGTCTACGGCGAGCCAGCCGACACCGATGGGCCGCTCAGGCTCCGGGGAGCGATCGAGGAGATCACCGACCAGCGACGCCACGAGGGCCGGCTGAACGCGCTGTTCGAAACAAACCGCCGACTGCTCGACGCCGAGACGCCGCCGGCGGTCGCGGAGGTTGCCGTCACCGCCGCCGCGGAGGTGCTCGGACTGTCGCTCAACGGCGTTCACCTCTACGATCCGACCGCCGACGCGCTTGAACCGGCGGCGGTAAGCGACGCCGCACGGGAGCGATTCGGCGAGCCGCCAGCCTTCGCAACCGGCGAAGGGGTCGCCTGGGATGTCTTCGAGACCGGCGAGGCCCGCGTCTTCGACGACGTTCGAGCGGCCGAGGCGGTGTACAACGACGACACCGCGGTTCGCAGCGAGATCGCCGTTCCGCTGGGCGACCACGGCGTCTTTCTTGCGGCCGCACCGACGCCGAACGCCTTCGCCGAACAGACCGTCTCGCTGGCGAAGCTGCTGGGGACGGCCGTCGAGACCGCCCTCGACCAACTGACACAAAAACGCCGGCTGCAACAGCAAAACGACCGATTGGAGGCGTTTGCCGGCATCGTCTCTCACGACCTTCGGAACCCGCTGTCGGTGGCGAAAGCCGGGATCGAGGTCGCCCGCGCCCAGGGGGCTGAGGCCGACGCGCTCGATCGGGTCGACACCGCCCACGAGCGGATGGAGACGCTGATCGACGATCTGCTGACGTTGGCCGAAACCGGTCAGGATCTCGACCCGGACGCGCTCGGGCCGGTCTCGCTGTCGCAGGTCGCCGAGGCCGCCTGGGAGACGGTCGCGGCCGACCAGGCGTCGCTTGTCGTCGACGACGACAGCCAGCTGATCGCCGACGGCTCCCGGCTCCGGCAGCTGGTGGAAAATCTCTGTGCGAATAGTATCGACCACAGCGAGGGGGCCGTGACGGTTCGGATCGGCGTGCTCCCCGACGGCTTCTATGTCGAAGACGACGGCTCCGGGATCGCCCCTGACGACCGGGAGGCCATCTTCGAGACCGGCTACTCAACCGCCGATGAGGGGACCGGGCTTGGACTGCGGATCGTCCGTACCGTCGTTGAGGCCCACGGCTGGGATATCGCGGTCGCCGAATCGGCCACCGGTGGCGCGCGCTTCGAGATCACCGGCGTCGACCACGCCAGCGACCACAGTTAAGCCGATCCGGCCCCAACATCCGATGATGCGCCGTCCATTCGAGCGACTCCCGCCGGCGTCGGCGACGATCCGGATCGATCCGTCGGCATCGGTCGCCCCGCTTCAGGACGCGCTCTCGCGGCTGTTCGACGACCAGCAGGTGTCGGTGACGACCGACAGCCAGCCTGACGAGCAGGCCGCCGACCACGCCGATGAGGTCGCGGTCGTCCGCGATGGCGAGGTCGTCGCCACCTCCTCGGCGGCGGCGATGATGCGGTCGCTGCTGTTGGTCAACTCGGATGTGTATATCACCGGCAGCCGCGGGCTCGACGATGCCGCTTTGCCGCCGACGGTCCAAGCCCTCTACGATCTGCCGTTTCGGCTGGATGGGTATCCCAAATCTGACTCCGAGAAGCTGCTGTTGATCGCTATCTCGCGGGCGATCGAACGCCGAGCCCTTGCTTCTGGGCGGGGGACGCTCCGGGTCGGCTTCCAGCGGCTCTCCCGCCTTGTCGACGAACCCGGCACCCGGCGTGTCTACGAGCGACTTACTGAGACTGATCTGGTTGTCCATGCCTACGGTGTCGGCGACACCACGCTGCCGGACTCTCTGGGGGTCACCGCCCACACCGGCACCACGGAGCTTCACCGCTACGGCTGGTTTGTCGTCTTCCAGCCGCCAGCCGGCAGCGACGCCGAGCCGGTCGCGCTGTATGCCATCGAGGTTGGCGACAACTGCTGGGACGGGTTTTGGACGTACACGCCGGATCGAATCGACGAGATCACCGAGTATATCACCGAGATGGTGCTGTCGCCATCGGAACCGCGGTGATCAGCCCGACACGGACACCGTCGACGGCGGTGGGTGGTTTTAAGCAACGCCGGCTCGGAGATAGCAGACGATTGTGAGCGACGCGCACGAACGCGACCGGGCCCCGATAGCCGACGACAGCGACGCGATCTCCGTCCTGCTTGTCGACGACGACGAGGACTTTGTCGCCCTGGCCTCGACGCTGCTGGAGGCCGAAAGCGATCGGATCGAAACCACCACCGAAACGCGGCCCGCCGACGCGCTCGATCGGGTCGATCTCGACGCCATCGACTGTGTCGTCTCCGACTACCGAATGCCGGAGATGGACGGCATCGAGTTTCTCGAAACGATTCGGGCTGACTACCCGGAGCTTCCGTTTATCCTCTTTACGGGGAAGGGCGACGAGGAGGTCGCCAAACAGGCGATCTCGGCGGATGTGAGCGACTACATGGTGAAAGATGGCTCCGCCGAGCAGTACGCCATCTCGGCGACCCGGATCGAAAATCTCGTCGACGGCTATCGCACCCGCCAGCGGAGCCACCGCCGTCAGCGACTTGACGCGCTCAGCCAGCGCGTCCTTGAAGCCGTGTTGACCGAGCCGACGACCGATGCCATCGAGCAAGCGGTCTGTGACTGTCTCGTCGGCGAGCTCTACGGCGCGGCGTGGATCGGCCGGCGTGACCCCCGCGACGGCACGGTTGGGTCGGCGGCGCGTGCCGGCGCGACCGCGCTGTTCGACGATCTGCCGATCACGACCGACCGCGAGCCCGACTCCGTCGAGGAACACGCCATCGCCGACGGCGAGCAACACGTCGCCGAGGGGTTGGCGACGCGGGACAGCGAGTGGGCGCGAACGGCTGTCGACCACGGCTTTGAGACCGCTGTTGGCGTGCCGATCATCGCGGATGGCGTACCGTACGGCGTTCTCGGCGTCTACACGCGCCGCGCGGCGATCGCCGACATCGAGATCGAGACGCTCTCGCGGCTGGGAGATCTGACGGCCTTCGCCATCGGGGCCAGCAAGCGACGCCGCGGCGACACCAGCGGGCAGGTGGTCGAGCTCACCGTCGACGCCACCGCCGCCGACCTCCCGTTTGTCCGGCTGGCCGACGCGCTGGGTGCCGGCGTCGAACTCGTCGAAACCAGCCACCGCCGCGATGGGACGCCGCTGACGCTGTACCGCGTTGATACTGACGGCGATCTCGACGGGAGCGATCTCACGGCAGCGCGGGAGACGCTGGCCGCCGAGACGGTCGAGGGCGTCGATGGCGATGGGGCCGCCGATCTCGCGGTCGCGGCCACCGACCCGTGGTGGGAGCGGTTGGTCGACGGCTACGGCGCGAATATTCGGACGGCCGCCGCCGGCGACGGTGCGACGCTGGTGATCGAACTGCCGCCGAGTGTGACCGTCCGGAGCGTTGTCGACCAGCTTCGGGAGCGGCATCCGGGGCTGGAACTGGTCGGCCGTCGGGGGCTTCGGCGGGCGGATCGATCGGTCGAGACTGTCGCCGCCGCGGTGACCGAGACGCTGACCGACCGCCAACAGGAGGTCATCGAGACGGCCTACCGGGCGGGCTACTACGAGTGGCCGCATGCGGCCTCAAGCGAGACTGTCGCCGAACTGTTGGGGATCACCCAGCCCACGTTCGCCGAACACTTCTGGACGACCCAACGCCGGATCATCGAAACGCTGCTGGATCCTGACGCGGAATCGACCACCGATTGAGTCATCGCTTTCCAGCCCGGCGGGCTCGTGGGGCTTGCAGCCGGGCGATCACCTCCCGATCTATCGGTTAGGCCTATATTGATAGGGTTCCCTCTCGGCTGTCTGCCCTATCTACATAGCGGATACGGTTAGGCGTGTATCCACCAACACATGAACTGATGATCGACACCATCACCGACCTGCTGTCCGCCGACGACAACGCGGCCGACGAGAACACCGAAATCGACCCGACCGGCGAGTCCGACACCGCCGCCGATGGTGGTGCAGCCAGCGAGGCCGACACCACGACCGATGGTGTCGAAGCTTCCGATACTGACACCGCCGACGATGCGCCCGACGCCGACGACACCGCCCCCGTGACCGGCCACACGCCCGCTGATCGACAGGATGCGACCGACAGCCCAGCACCGACGGCCACAGCCGACACCGAGCAGGCGATGGCCGCCGACGGCGGGGTTCAGTCACAGCCCGCACCACAGAGCGCAAACGGTGAGGGGACGGTTGAGCCCGCAACACCCGACATCGATCCGATCGAAGCCGTGGAGGCCAGAGATGACGTGGTTGTGCTTGAAGCCGACCGCCTCGAAGAGATGCAGACCTCGATGCAGGAGCTCGCGGCGGCGGCCGCTCAGATCACCGACAGCACCGAGGAGGTCAACAGCATCGCCAGCGAACAGGCGGAAAATATGTCGCAGGTCTCAAACGAGGCCTCCGACCTCTCGGCGACGATCGAGGAGATCGCCTCCAGCGCGGATCAGGTACGCGCCGAAAGCGACAACGCCCGCGAGTTGGCCGAGGAGAGCCAGGCGGCCGCCAACGACGCCATCGACGCGATGGACACCGTCGACGAGGCCGCCGGCGAGGTTGCCGACGACATCACCGACCTGCGGGAGCGCGTCGAAAACATCGACGAGATCGTCGCCGTCATTCAGGATATCGCCGAGCAGACGAACCTGCTGGCGCTCAACGCCTCGATCGAGGCCGCACGGGCGGGCGATGCCGGCGACGGCTTTGCGGTTGTCGCCGACGAGATCAAAACGCTCGCCGAGGAGACCCAAGAGCAGGCTGTCGACATCGAGGAGATGGCCAACCGGATCAAGAACAACACCGACGAAACGGTCGCAAGCATCGACGAGGCCAACGAGCAGATCGAGGACGGCCTCGGCAAGGTCGACACCGCCATCGAGAGCCTCGACCGGATCGGCGACGCGGTCGGCGAGATCAACGCCGGCATCAAGGAGGTTGCCGACGCGACCGACGAGCAGGCCGCCAGCACCGAGGAGATCGCCGCGATGACCGACGACGCCAACGACAACGCCCGGCTGCTGGCCGACGAGATGGACGAGCTTGCCGCGGCCAGCCAAGAACAGACCAGCATGGTCAGCGAGATCGCCACCCACGTCGAGGCGGTCAGCGAGGAGTACACCGTCGACTTCGAGGCCAGCCGCAACTAAGGAGGAAGTATGAGCGACACCACACAGGTACTCACGTTCACGCTGGGCGAGGAGGAGTACTGCGTCCCGATCGATTACGTCGCCGAGATCGTCGGCGGCGATACGGTGCGATCGGTGCCGAACACCGAGGCCCACGTCGAGGGTGTGACCGACCTTCGCGGAGAGACGACCACGATCGTCGACCCCAGCACGCTGCTGGAGGTCGACACCGGGCAGCTGCTGACCGACGGCGGCGAGGCAACCGAGCGGATCATCGTCCTCGATGCCGACGCCCTCGGCACCGAGTCGCCGGTCGGCTGGCTCGTCGAGGAGGTACGAGAGGTCAGCGAGGTTGCCGGCGACGCGCTCGATGCCGGCAGCGTCACCGACAGCCCGTTTCTCCGGGGCTTCCTGAAAGACGACGAGGATGACAGCTTCACCCTGTGGCTCGATCCACATGAACTGACCGCCTGAGACGACCCCGACCCTGCTGACACGCGATTCACCACACTCCCTTTCATTCATACTCATGAACGCGACCACACGCCAACCGACAGAAAACCCAAGCGGTGCGTCAACGACGACCGACACGACAACTGCAGACGGTACCGATCCACTTGCGGACTCGCTGGCGACCGCCGAGCGAGCGCGCGACACCGACACGTCACCACCGAGCACGGAATCAGCGACGACTCCGGCGACATCGATCGAGACACCACCAGCCGAGTCGACAACGGCCGACGCAGCGACCGACGAGGTGTCGATTCCGCCCCGGCTCCCCGACCCGGAGACGACGATCTACCGGGATTCGACGACCGTGATCCGACTGCTGCAGACCGAGACGATGACCGATGCGGTCGAGGTGAGACTGTATCGCGCCGCCGCCGGCACCGATTCGGCGTCGACCACGATGGCGACCGACGGCGGCCGGCGGGAGTCCCTCGACGCGCTGCCGGCGGCAACGCGACAGCGATTCGAGACCGCTGTCGACACCGTCGCCGATCGGTTCGATCTCGCGGTCGACGATGATGGTCGACTCCGGGCGCGCCGCGACGACCACGGCCGGGCTGGGGTTCTCGAATTCGCCGCCCGGCTCACCGACCGGTGAGAAATTAACTCGATTTGTACTTCCAGTAAATTTATACCCCTGTCGCCGCAATGTGCTGGTGATGCCCCAGATCACCGTTTCCGACGACCTGTACCGACAGCTCGAAGCCGAATCGCTTGACGCAGACATCAGCGACACGCTCTGGAAGATGGTTGGTTCCTACCGACGCGCCAATAATCCTGAGTCGGATACGGCCTGATCGGCTCGGTTCTGTCCTCCGCCGATAGTCCTCGCTGACCGCGAACAGTTTTGACGCCACGGCCGAACTGGGTAGTGTGGCCGACAGCCTGCTGCTGACAGTCGTTGCCATCTTCGCGGTCGGGATCGCCGGCCAGCTGCTCGGCGGTCGGCTGCGCGTGCCGAGTGTCATCTTCTATCTGGGTGGCGGGCTGCTCCTCGGCGAGGTCGGGATCGGGCTGATCAGCCTCGAAACGTTCGGCGCCGGGTTGACGACGGTCGTCGGCCTCAGCGTGGCGGTCATCGTCTTCGACGGGGCCTTCGCGCTGCGGCTCGACCGCATCCGCGCCGCGGAAACCGCCTCCCTGCGCTTGGTGACGATCGGCGCGCTGATCACGCTGGTCGGGACGGCCGTGACCGTCCGCCTGCTGACCGGCACGGCGTGGGATCTCGCCTTCCTCATCGGCGCGCTGCTCGTCGCAACCGGCCCGACGGTCATCACGCCGATCGTCACCGTCGTCCGGCTCCGGCCGCACGTCTCGGCGGCCCTCGAAACCGAGGGGATCGTCAACGACGTGACCGCGGCGATCCTCGCGGTCGTCATCTTCGAGGAGATCCTGCTGCGGGAGGCCTTCGGGCCGAACACGGTCGTCGCCTTTGCCGAACGGCTCGGGGTCGGCGTCGCCAGCGGGCTGCTGGCTGCCGGGGCGACCTACTATCTGCTCCGCGAGGAGCTGCTGCCGGGCGACGGCACCCGGGCGGCGCGGTTTACCGTCCTGCTGGCGGCCATCGGTGCCTACGGCGTCGCCGACACGGTCTCCGCGGAAGCGGGGGTCGCGGCGGTCGCAACCGCCGGGCTCGTCCTCGCCAACGTCGAGATCCCCCATCGGGAGACCATCGAGTCGTTCACCGAGGACATGACGCTGCTGTTGCTCGCCTTCGTCTTCGTCTCGCTGGCGGCGTTGGTTGATGTCGAGGCCGTCGCCGGACTGGGGCTGGCCGGGGTCGCCCTCGTGGCCGTGATCATGCTGGTGCTTCGGCCGCTGGTCGCGTTCATTTCGACGGCCGGCATCGAGCAGTTCACCCGGCCGGAACGGCTCTTCCTGTCGGCGGTCGGGCCACGAGGGATCATCCCGGCGAGCGTGGCGACGCTGTTCGGGATCGAACTCGCTGCCGGCGGCGACGAGGCCGCCGCGGCCACGCTGCTCGGTGCCGTTTTCATCGTTATCTTTGCGACCGACGCCATCGAGGCGGGCTTTGCCCGACAGATCGGCGACGCACTCGGAGTGACACCAATGCGCATGATAATCGTCGGCAGCGGCCGGGTCGGCCGGTCGCTCGCCACCCAACTGGAGAGTCGAAACGAGTTCGTTGTGCTCGTCGACATCGACGAAGCCAACTGTGAGACTGCCCGCGAGGAAGGGTTCCAAGTCGTCTGCGGCGACGGCACCGACGCCGCCACCCTCACAAAAGCTGGCATCGACGAAGCGAAGGGCCTCGTTGCCGCCACCGGCGACGACGATATCAACCTGCTCGTCTGTCAGACGGCGATGACGAAGTTCGGCCTTGACGATGTGTACGCAAGGGTCAACAACCCCGACAATGTCGAGCAGTTCGAAGCCCTCGGCGTCGGTGCTGTCGACGAACCACAGGCGGCCGCCTACGCGTTGGACAACCAGATCGAGCGGCCGGCACTGGCTCGCTGGATGAACGATCTCGGTGACGCCCACGATATCATCGAGATCGAGATGACCGCCGAACACATCGCCGGCAAATCGATTCGGGAGCTCACCGACGAGATCCCCGGCGGCTGTCTCATCGCCGAGATCGGCCGCGGCGAGGACGCCCACGTGCCCGATGCCGACGAAACCATCGAGTATGGCGACCGGATCACGTTCCTCGGCGATTCCGCCGCGGTGAAGAAAGCGGTTGGTCGGTTTCATCCGCACGACTGAGGCGAGATCGATTTAGCGTGACCGCCAGCCGTCAGTGCTCATGGTCGTCTTGATCCATCATCTCAACGACCTCCTCACGGGAGACGAGTTCGGCGTCACCGGATCGGAGATCGTGTTCGCTCGCCGCGATCTGTTTCCACCCTTCCCGCGAGAAGGCAGGGTGTTTCACCGCATCGCGGGCGGCATACCGGAGGAACTCGCTTCTGGAGTTGAACCCCTCCTCTTTCCATGTCGTGTCGATATCGTCGAGAAACGCCTTACTGAGCCGGAGATTGATCTGTACGGTTTCCGGATCGTCGGGGCCGTCTGCGGAATCGGTTTCTGACATATACGCATGCTTTACGTGGCTATATGCCTGAACCTTGGCTCCGGGCGATTCGGTCAAGAGAGGATCATTCGGTGTCGACGCCGAGTCGCTGGAGTCGTTCGCGCCGGTCTTCGCGTGCGGTCGCGTTGGCCTCGGCGAGGAGGTCGCGGTGCTGGTCAGCCTCGGCGGCCGAGGCATCGCCCGCGAACGCCAGCAGGGAGTAGTCGCTGGTGAGCCGATCGATCGCCTCCGAAAACGTCTCGTCGTCACGTTTGTGGGCCGCGATCCGCTCGTAGACCTCTTCATCGAGGCGGACTGATTTCGTGCCCATGTGTATACGGTCGTATATGAGCGGCATGAGGCTTTGGTCGTGGGTGGTATGAGCGTTCTCGAAGCTAAATCGCTCGACAACGACAGTAACAACATGCTCTGGACGATGGTCAGATCCTGTCGACGAGCAAACAATTCGGAATGCGACACTGTTTGAAAACAGGTTATTATGATAGTTTCAGAGATTCTGCCCGAATTTTATTATTTACCTCACGTGCTATTTTGTTATCCAATATATAAAGATGCCATACACCAAAAAGAAAGAAGCCAAGAAAAGAACCGAAGTAAACAGGAGTGACTCTTTGATTGACCATCTGAGAATGCCAAGGGTTGCGAGAAACCCAGTCACTGATAGAGACAGAACCATATAAATAAACAATTTTGACAATTTATTCTGCCTTTTGTCTGATATTTCATCGAATACACCTTCATTTTTAACAAAATTTGCTGTTAAAAAGACAACAGGTAGTAGCAATCCAGTTACCTGTAGCAAAGTAAGAGCAATATCATTCAATTCAGCTGGCACTGTCTAGTTGAGCACCTCCTCAGCAGGAGTTTGTCCGTCGAGAGCTTGATTGGGTCGCTGTCGGTTGTAATGATATTTGAACCGGTTCAGCCAGCGGCGTGCGCTGGCTGAACTGCCCATCCAGATCGAGTGAAAGCGGTCGATTCGCATTGTCACCGTTTGGAACCATTTCTCGATGTAGTTGCGGTCATTGTAGTCGAGATGACCGCTGAGATTGTGCCGAGCAAGAGCAGTCAGATAACCCATGCCGTCGACGAGGAATTCAGCGTCGTCGAGCTCATGAATTTCAGTAAGTCGATGGAGAAACGCCGCCGCGGGGTCAGTCCCGCGGCGGCTGTACACGTCGATGTCGAGGATACATTTTGAGTCTGTATCGATGGCTGCGTACAGCCATTTTGCTTCACCGTCGACCTCGATTTGTTTCTCATCGACAGCGACCCGCGACGGTTCCACCGTCGGCGGGTCTGATTGTGTTTCGGCGAGATCGTGCGTCCAGTTCCACACAGCTCCATGAGAGCGATCAATCCCGAGTAAATCAAAGACAGCGACGACCTCCCGAAGCGACAATCCCATCGAGTGAAGCCGCACCCCGAACACCCGCACGGGTGTCGGGGTGCGCTCGTTCTCCCAAACATCTTGCTCTGGGAGATCTATCGTCTCTCTGAGCAGGTCTGCGAGTGTCATGGTCACCACTCACTATGGCCTGCTCATTGCTCAAACTCACTGAACTAGACAGTGCCATTCAGCTATACTTGTCATGTATTAGTGATTTTTGTTGTGAGGTACTAATTCCTTCGGTGAGATTAGAATCAGATCATAGAATGTGTTCTCAGACTTTTTACTGACAAAGTATTGACATTAAATTGAGCGTTAGTTATAATCTCGCCAACGATACCCGCACTCCTTACATTTGAAAAATCTAGTCGGCGGTTCATCGGCCGCACCGGTCTGTTTGATCGTGTACCACGCTTCGCCGTGGCCGCACTCCTCGCATGTCACGTCGTCAGCGGTCGGTTTCCCCTCGAACTGGTCGTTTTCGGCGGTTTCGATGAGCTCCTCGCCGCTCTGTTCGGTCGTCGAGACGAAGGCGTCGGCGCGCTCGTCGTCGCGGTCGGCGGTCGCCCCACAGTCGTCGTTGGTGCAGACCATCGCGCCGTCCTGAGAGACCATCATCGTGCCGCACTCGTCGCAAAACTGCATACTCGCGCTACTGGCCGGGGCGGTTTAATCTCGTTGTCCGCGGTCGAAGATCGGCCCGTCGGCGGTGACAGCCGGGCAGTTGGCGACGTGAAACCGCCCGTCGTGGAGCGTTTCGAGAATATCGGTGTCGGCGTTGGTACACGCACCCGCCGACTCATCGAACTGCGGACACTGCTGGCAGTAGGCGGTCGGTTCGATGAAAGCTGTCGTCCCCGCGATCACCTGTGTCGGTGTGGTGGTCGATGGCGACGAGATATCCGTCTCACCCGGCGCGCTCTCGGTGACGTCCCGCCACGGCACCTCGCTGTCGGTCGCCGTTCTCTCGCTGTCACCCCCAGTTGCGTCGTCGGCTGGCTTGTGATCCGTCATGTGATACCGCAACACACACCTAGTAGTTAAGATTTCGGACATACTAGTTCGTTGATCACTCCGAAAAGGAGACTCAGTGGATCTTCCGGACGTTGCTCAGATCGTAGCCCCGATCGTGCAGCTCGCTTTCGAAGGCGGCGATCTCGTCTCGATCCAGCCGATCGAGCGCGCCGGGAAGCTCCCGGATCGACAGCAGCCGTGCGCGCTGTGAGCCGCCGGTCTCCCAGGAAAACGACAGCGTTCCGGTCGCTGCCGCCGAGAGGCTGCCCAGTTGGGGGTCGGTCACCGCCTCCGCGTCGGCGACGACGAGCACCAGCCCACCGCGGTCGGTAACCAGCCGGGTCAGCCCACGAAGCAGGCGGACGACAGCCTCCCACGACACCGTCTCGTCGGGCAGATCATCGAGATCGGTGATCGCGTCGATCACGACGAGGTTCCCGCCGACAGCGTCGTCCAGCGACGCCCGCAACACCGAGAGGATTCCAGCTGTGTCGGGCGCGTTGTGACCCCCGCTGTCGGTCATCGAGCGTGTGTCGCCGTCCGTCTCGGTCTCGTCGGCAGCGGCGTCAGGTCGCTCCTCGCCCTTGCCGTCGTCTGTGATCGCCCGCACATCCTCGGCGTACTCGAACGGATCTGTCGCGTCGATCTCCTCGACGGTGTCGACACCGGGCAGCGTCGACACCTGCTCGTCGTGTTGGTACCACGCGTCCGGCACGTCGGTCGCCTCGAAGTAGGGCTGGGAGAGATCGTGGTGGGTGATCCCGTCGGTCGCCTGGGCGGCGATCTCGCTGCTGACGGTCTCGGTCAGCGTCGCCTCTAGGGAGTCGGCCGTCGCGGCCACCGAGAGATAGTGGACGGTCGCGGGGACGATCACCCCCTCGTGGTCGATCCCGCGGTAGTGGTGTTCGAAGGCGGCGTTGTTGGTTGTCGCCAGAGCGTTGATCGCCGCGCTGGTGTGGGCGAACTTCCGGCCGCCAGCCCCAGGTTCGGTCGCCAACAGTACGACGCTGCCCGTGGGGACACCCCCATCGAGCATCGAATCCAGCCGGGAGACGCCGAACGGCATATCGACCATAGAAGCTGATTCGGCTACGCCCGTTTAGCCGTTACGTCGATCGCGTCGCCAGCAACGCGCGCGCCGTGGTTGCGCCCCGCAACGACCTGTACGTCGCCGTCGATCCCGGCCGCCTCAAGCGCCGTCCGGCCGGCCTCGCGGGCCGCGTCGGCGTGGGCGGCGTCGGTGATCCCGTAGACGGTCGGCCCCCACGAGGACTGGCCGGCCCCGTAGATCGCCGGCGATCCCGACAGCGCGTCGACGAGTTCGCCGATCGGCGGCCGGTAGACGCCACCCTGCTCGTCGGCGTACCACGCGCCGTTGAGCCGGCCGATCTCGGCGACCGCCTTCCCAAATCGGTCGGCGTCGCCGGCGGCGATCGCGGGCAACACCCGCCGGGTGAGCAGCCCCGAGATCCGATCGGCGATCGCCGGCTCGGCGCGCTCGATGGCCGCCCGGATGCTGTCGTCCTCCAGGTCGCCGCTGCGCCCCGGCTCGCTGTCGGGAACGACGAGTAAAAATCGCCAGTCGTCGGGAACCGGGTGGCGGGCGGCGACCGGCGGCACGATCCAGTCGCCGTCCTGCGGACGGTCGGTGGTAAACCGCGCGGTCGGATGGCCGCCGTCGAGGACGAAGCCGCCGGCCTCGAAGGTGGCGACGCCGATCCCCGACCGTCCGCCGCGGCCGAGGGCGGGGGCGATCTCCCGAACTGCGATCCCCTTGTCGTACGCGCCGGCGACCGCCGTGGCGACAGCAAGCGCCTGTTGGGTGCCGCTGCCGAGGCCGACATGTGCCGGGAGCTGTTGGTCGACGGTCAGCGCGACGCCGTCGACACCGAGCTGCTCACAGACCGTTTCGGCGACTGACTCGATCGCTGCCGGCGTGGCAACGGTGTCGGCCGGCGTCGCCGACAGCGAGACCGTCGGCGCTGCGAGGGCGACCCCGAGGCCGCCGTAGAGTCGGCTGTGTGACAGCGAGAGATTGCCAAAGCCGAAATGGAGCCGCCCGCCGACGGCGACCTGCGTCATACCCGTGGTTGGGCATGCGGTGGTATTCGGGTTTCGGCAGCGGCAGCGATCGGGGGTAGAGCCGCTCGCTCAACAGAACCGGTCGAGGAACGTGTTGACATCCGCGTCGCTGCCGGCAACGACGAGCCGATCGCTCCGTTCCAGCTGGAATGTCGCTTTCAGTTCCGTCAGCGTGCGGCCGTCGCGCTCGACGGCGACGACCGTACAGCCGGTTTCCTCCCGGATCGCCGCGCTGGCCAGCGTCTCACCGGCCAGCCCCGGGGCGGTCGTTTTCACGATCTCAACGTTGGTCTCGATGCCGAGAATCTCCTCGTCGGCAAGCACCAACGACGCGATCGACCGGCCGCTGACCGTCGCCAACGAGAGGACATAGTCTGCGCCCGCACGGTATGTTTTCGGGACGGCAGCCCCGGTCTCGGCGCGGGCGATTATCTCTGTCTCCGGGTCGAGTTCGCGGACGATCAGTGTCGCAAACTCGGTGGCGGTCTCATCGGGGACCGCCAACACGACCGACTCGGCAGTTTCGATATCGGCGGCGGTAAGCGTCTCAGTGACCGTTGCGTCGCCGACGACATCGACTCCGTCTTTCGATTCAATATCGACGACGGTATGGGTGATATTGGCCGCCGACAGTAGCTCTGAGACTGTTTGGCCGACCTGTCCGTAGCCGACGACGACAACGCGCCCACGACCGAACTGTCGAATCCGCGAGCCGGTGGCGGTGCGGAGTCGGTCGAGGGCGGCCCGATCACCGGTCACCAACAGCGTCATCCCGCGTTCCAGCGGGGTGTCCAACGGCGGTGGCGTCTCGAAGTCACCCTTGTGCCACGCGCCGACAACGTTGACGTTGTACCGGTCACGAATGTCGCTGTCGGCCAACGTCTGGCCAGCCAGTTCGCTGTCAGCCCGCACGGTGATCTCGGCGATCTCGAAATCCTCGCCCAACTGGATCGAGTCCCCGAGATCGGTTTCGATGGCGGTTGTCACCTTCCGGGCCAACCCCTCCCCAAGCAGTTGTCGGGGCGTGACGACATGGTCGGCCCCAGCGAGGTCGTGGTAAGCGGTGAGCGAGGGATCTTCGACGACGCTGACGACGGTCACGTCCTCGGTGACCTCGCGGGCCGCAAGGACGATGCTGGCGTCGACGCGATCCGAGACATCGGCGACGAGGGCGCGGGCCGCGCCGAGATTGGCGTCCCGAAGGTCGGCGGCCGACTGTGGATCGGCGTGGATGACGGTATAATCGTCACCGTAGAGTTCGGCCGCCCGCTCGTGATCCGGTTCGACGAGCACGTAGTCAACATCCTTCGAGTCGAGTTCGGCGATCAGCTCCCGGGCTCGTGGCGTATACGTGCAGATGACGACATGATCGCTGTGCTCGTCGTCGACGGCGGTCGGCACCGAGACCGAAAACGCATCCCGAAACCACGGCAGCAACACGGCCGGCAAGGCGAGAAAGAACAGGCCGACGCCGGTGAGATCCAACAGCACGACCAGCGCGTTCATCTCCGGACTCTTCCAGGGGGCGTCCGAGCCGTAGCCGGTGGCGGTGATCGTCTCAACGACGACCTGTACCGAGTGAAACAGCGAGATCTCCGTCCCCGGTGGCGGGTAGGGGCCGGGCTCGAAGGTGCGCATCCCAACGTCGTAGACGACGGCCATGACCGCGACAAAGACGACGACAAAGACGACGAAGTAGGCAACCCGCCTCCGGAGACTTCGCATACCCGAGCAATGTGGCGATCATAGAAAACATCCCCGTCTGATCGCGGTCGTCGGCAGTACGCTTTTGCTGTCGGGCCGCGAATCGGCAGGTATGGCCGACAGCGGCGTCCAGCGTGTCGCTCACGACCTCCTCGGCGAGCCACACATCCGCGGGCGGCGGATCAGCGTCCGTCAGGTCGCCGCCCTCGTCGAGGAACGGGACACCGAACCCGAGACGGTCGCCGACCGGTTCGACCTCGACGTAGCCGACGTGTATCACGCGCTGGCGTACTACCACGACCATCCGGGCGAGATGGAGGCCGTCAAGCGTGAGCGGGCGGAAGCGATCGCGGCGTTCAGGGAAGAAATCGAGCGACCGGACGGTGTCGATCCGGTGACGGCGAACTGAACACTGAAATACAAACATCCGACAGTTCGTCAGCCCCATCGAAACCGTTTTGATGAAACCTGCCACACAGTCGGTATGCCACCGGAACCGACCACCGAATACGACCCCACGCTGGGGGAGAAGTTTATTTTCGTCACAGGCGGCGTGATGTCCGGGCTCGGCAAGGGGATCACCGCTGCGAGCACCGGCCGTCTGCTGGCCAACGCCGGCTTCGATGTGACCGCGGTCAAGGTCGACCCCTATCTCAACGTCGACGCCGGAACGATGAACCCCTACGAGCACGGCGAGGTGTACGTCCTCAAGGACGGCGGCGAGGTCGATCTCGATCTCGGCAACTACGAACGCTTCCTCGGGATCGACATGACCTCCGACCACAACGTGACGACGGGGAAAACCTACCAGAGCGTCATCGAGGCCGAACGCGCCGGCGACTACCTCGGCAAAACGGTTCAGATCATCCCCCACGTGACGGATGACATCAAACGCCGCATCCGCGAGGCCGCCGAAGGCACCGACGTCTGTATCGTCGAGATCGGCGGCACCGTCGGCGACATCGAGTCGATGCCGTTCCTCGAATCCCTCCGGCAGTTTGCCAGCGAGGAACGCGACGACGATCTGCTCTTTATGCACGTCACGCTCGTTCCCAACTCGATGAACGGCGAGCAGAAAACGAAGCCGACCCAACACAGCGTCAAGGAACTGCGATCGATCGGCCTCCAGCCCGATATCCTCGTCGGGCGCAACGAGGAACGCCTCGCCGAGAAGACAAAGACGAAGATCGCCCGCTTCTGTGATGTTTCGACCGATGCTGTCTTCTCAAATCCCGATGTCGACGATATCTACAAGGTGCCGTTGATGGTCGAAGACGAGGGGCTCGACGAGTACGTGATGGAGCGGCTCGGCATCGCCGCCGACGCCGTCCCGAAAGCCGATCGCTCCCAGCGCTGGCGAGAGCTTGTCACCCGCGAGCGCAGCGGGACGGTCGAGATCGCACTGGTCGGCAAATACGGGCTGGAAGATGCCTACATGTCGATCCACGAAGCCCTGAAACACGCCGGCATCGAACGTGAAACCGATGTTGAGGTGTTGTGGGTCGATGCCGACGAGATGGCGGACAAACACGCAGAACGGATGGAATCAGCCGACGGGATCATCGTTCCCGGTGGCTTCGGCTCCCGTGGCGCGGAAGGCAAGATCGACGCCGTCCGCTACGCCCGCGAAAACGACGTGCCGTTCCTCGGCCTCTGTCTGGGCTTCCAGATGGCCGTCATCGAGCAGGCCCGCAACGTCCTCGGCCTTGATGGGGCACACTCCGCCGAGATCGACGAAAACACGCCGCATCCCGTCATCGACATCCTCCCCGAACAGAAGGAGATCGACGACATGGGCGGAACGATGCGGCTCGGTGCCCACGAAACCCAGATCGACCCCGACACGCTGGCCGCCGAGATCTACAACGCGGACTCCTGTACCGAACGGCACCGCCATCGCTACGAGGTCAACCCCGAATATATCGACGAACTCCAGTCCGAGAACATGGTTTTCTCCGGCGTCTCGGGCCGCCGGATGGAGATCCTCGAACTCGACGACCACCCGTTCTTCCTCGGGACGCAGTTCCACCCCGAGTTCCGCTCCCGACCGGATCGGGCCAGCCCGCCGTTTGTGAGCTTCCTCGATGCGGTGATGGAACGCAGCGAGACAGACAGCAGCGAGACACCGACCAGCACCGACCCCGACGACGCAGCCGACGACACCGAAACCGAGGCGACCATTTAGATGGTAGACCCAACCGAGTTCATCGACGAGGCAGTCGAATCGATCAGCGAGCAGATCGGCGACGACAACGCGATTATCGCGCTGTCGGGCGGCGTCGACTCCTCCGTGGCAGCGACGCTGGCCTACGAAGCCGTCGGCGAGCAGCTCACGCCCGTCTACGTCGACACCGGCCTGATGCGGAAGGGCGAAACCGAGCAGATCCGCGAGACGTTTTCCTTCATGGATTCCCTCCAGATCGTCGATGCCCGCGAGCGGTTCCTCGACGCCCTCGAAGGGGTCACTGACCCCGAAGAGAAGCGCAAGGTCATCGGCGAGCAGTTCATCCGCGAGTTCGAACGCGAGGCCAAGGAAACCGACGCCAAGCAGTTGGTGCAGGGAACGATCTATCCCGACCGCATCGAGTCGGAAGGCAATATCAAATCCCACCACAACGTCGGCGGGCTGCCCGAGGTGGTCGACTTCGAGGGGATCGTCGAACCAGTCCGGGAGCTCTACAAGGACGAAGTCCGGGAGGTCGCCCGCGAACTCGACCTCGAAGAGATTATCTCCGAGCGCATGCCGTTCCCCGGCCCCGGCCTCGCGGTGCGGATTATCGGCGAGGTGACACCTGAGAAGGTCGAAGTCGCCCGCGAGTCCTGTCACGTCGTCGAGGAAGAACTCGAAGAGTACGAGCCGTGGCAGGCGTTCGCCGCCGTGATCGGCAAGGCCACCGGTGTCAAGGGCGACAACCGCGTTCATGGCTGGGTCGTCGCCGTCCGGTCGGTCGAGAGCCGCGATGGGATGACCGCCCGCGCCCAGGAGATCGATTGGCAGACGCTCCAGCGCATTCAGAGCCGCATTACGGGTGAAAACGACAACGTCGCCCGCGTCGTCTACGACGTGACCCACAAGCCGCCGGCGACAATCGAATACGAGTGATGAGCGAGACCGCAATCGTCGCCGGCCAGGATCCCGACGGGCTGGGCGACGCCCTGGCCGATGAGGGGTTCAGCGTCACCCGGATTGAAGATGTCGTGTCGTCGTCGACGCTGGAGGCCGCCGGCATCGACGACGCCGCGATGGTGGTGCTGACCGATGTGGGAGAGGCCAGCGGGATTCCTGTGGCCA
Organism: Halonotius sp. F2-221B; assembly: GCF_046719765.1. Taxonomy (NCBI): domain Archaea; kingdom Methanobacteriati; phylum Methanobacteriota; class Halobacteria; order Halobacteriales; family Haloferacaceae; genus Halonotius; species Halonotius sp. F2-221B. The sequence continues at coordinate 50,514 of NZ_JABEBY010000005.1, read as the reverse complement.
AGGAGTTGAACCCTGAGGTGCGCGTGATCGTCTACAGCGAGCAGTCGCTACCGGAGGTCGCAACGCGGCAGACGGACTTGGCCGTCGATCCCGCGCTGTTGGACGTGAGCGTCGTCGCCGAAGAGTTGGCTGGCAGCGCTCAGTAACTCCTATAAAATTCTGTTGACGCTTGTTCTGAGTTGTAATCCGGCGAAAACGGGCGCAACTGTGGCTAAAACGCGGTAATTCGAAGCGACTGCTATCCGGGTTGAAGTAGGTACCGCCAGTAGGCCGGATCGCAATGAACCGAACCACGATCATGGCTGTAGTGATGGCTGTCTGCCTGCTGGCCGTCCCGATCGCCGCGGGCGCGGTCGCAGCCCAGACCGCCGATGAGGCGACCAATGAGACGGACACGAACGAAACTGACGACAGCGACGACATGTCCGATGACGACGCGTCAGATGATGACGGGTTCGAGGACAATGCGGACGACAGCGATACCGACGAGAACGAAACCGACGATGCCGACGACAACGAAACCGATGTCGAGTTCGCGTACGATACAACGCTCGACAATGGCACGGTCACCGTCTCGGTGACCCAAAACGACTCGGCTGTCGCAAACGCGACCGTCGCGATCAACGGCACCGAGGTGGGTGCGACCGACGAGAACGGCACCGTCGCCTTCGACCTCAACAACCGTTCAGCCATCGACGTGGCAGTGATGGTTGACGGCGTCACCCAGACCACCGTCTACGCGGTCGAGGACGGCTCGCTCGTGGCCCAAGACGACGAGGGCCCGCCGACAGCGATGCCGGAGCCGGTGCCTGATCAGGTCTCAACGATTCACGAGCTCATCAGCGCGTTCCAGAACGGCGAGTACGACAAACTCGGCCCGATCGTCTCCTCGGCAGCCGGCAACGCGCCTGACACACCGGGCAACGGATCGGGGAACGCCTCCGACCGACCGGGCAACGCTGGCAACGCGCCCCCACAGGCCGGCAACGCGGGTAACGCACCCGGGCAAGCCGATCGCGGTGCTGAGAACGCGCCTGACAACGCCGGCAACGCAGGCAACGCCCCGGATGACGCAGACGCGGCCGACGCTGACGACGATGGTGACAGCGACAGTGACGAGAACGACAGTCCGGGTAACAACGGCATCGGTAACGGCCCGAGCAACGCCGGAAACGGAAATCCGGGCAACAACGGTAACGGAAACGCTGGCAACGGAGGTGGTGCACCCTAATCGGTCGCAGTACGCACACTCTGTGATCGGTGTCACTCCATCCGATCATCTTCCGGGCACGCCCACACGCCACTTGAGGCACTCCACGGCGTGTGGGTATCGTTTCCCGCTGACGGTTCCTCCTCCACGATGCTTGCGATCACGCTTTTGCAACCGTACGTTCGGCTGTTGAGCGATAGAACTCGACGACAGCAACGCAACAAAAACACGTAGCGACCGCTACAAACCCACCGCGTCGACGCGTTATCCGGTGTTTTTCATCCCGGCAGCGATCCCGTTGACCGTCAGCCGGAGGGTTCGCTCCTCGGCTTCGGTGAGATGCGTCTGGCTCAACAGGTGGGTCTGCAGCAGATTCAGCGGATCGACGTAGGGGTTGCGGCGTTCAAGACTATCTTCGAACCACTCACGCCGCAGCAGCGAGCTTCGGCCGGTGATCTCCAGCATATACTCGACGGTCTGTTCGTACTCCGCTTCGAGCCGGGGTTGGAACTCCTCGCGCAGGTCGCTGTCGGCGAGAGCGGCGTACTCGTCGGCGATCTCGAGATCCGTTCGGGCGAGTGCGATCGTCGCCCGATCGAAGGTCGTCCGGAAGAACGGCCACTCCTCGTACATCTCGGCGAGCGTGTCGAGGTCGCCGCCGTCGTCGAGATAGGCGTCGATCCCCGCGGCGATCGAGTACCAGCCCGGCAGGATACACCGCGATTGGGTCCAGGAGAACACCCACGGGATCGCCCGCAGATCCTCGACCGATCGCTCCTCGGAGCGGGAGGCCGGCCGCGAGCCAAGGTTGAGGTTCTCGATCACCGTGATCGGCGTCGCCTGCTCGAAGTAGGAGACGAAGCCATCGGTTTCCAGTAGATCACGGTAGGCCTCGCGGGCGGCGTCGGCCATCGTGTTCATCGCGTCGCACCACTCGTCGGGCACATCTTCGATCGGCTCCTCGATCGCGTTGTGGCGCGCCCGAATCTGGGCGTCAAGCATCTGTTCGAGGTTGCGCTCGGCGATCCGCGGGGTGCCGTATTTCTCGGCGATGACCTCACCCTGCTCGGTGAACTTGACCTGGCCGGTCACGGTCTCGTTGGGCAAGGCGAGCAGCGCGCGGTTCATCGGGCCGCCACCGCGGGAGATCGAGCCGCCGCGGCCGTGGAACATCCGCATCGTGACGCCGTAGTTGTCGGTGATCTCCGCGAGGCGACGCTGGTTGTTGTACAGATCCCAGTTGGCGGCCATAAACCCGTTTTCCTTGTTTGAGTCCGAATACCCAAGCAGGATCTCCTGGGTGTTGCCGCGGATCTCAAGGGCCTGCTTGTAGGCCTCGTTTTCGAACAACGTCCCCATGATCCGGTCGGCCCCGTTGAGCGCGTACTCGGTTTCAAGCAGGGGAACGATGTCGATGCCGACATGCTCGGGCAGCGAGACCACATCGACCTGATCGGCGAGGAAGAGGACTTCGAGGGCGTGGCTGGGCTCCTCGGCCATCGAGATACAGTAGGTGTCGATGGCCTCCATCCCGTACTCTGTCTGCCAGTCGCCGAGCGCGAGGAACCGGTCGATGACCTTCTGGGACTCCTCGCTGAGCTCACCCGGCGACTCCATATCGAGCAGCGGCTCGTCCTGCAGGATGGCGTCGGTCAGCAGCTCGACGCGCTCGTCCTCATCGAGGCCGCGGTAGTCGATCCCCTCGTTTGCGAGAGCCTCATCGAGGGCTTTGGTGTGTTGGATGCGGTGATCACGGAGGTCGAGGCTGGCCAGCGAGAAGCCGAAGGTGTCGACCTGGCGGATCAGCGGCTGGATGAACGTGTCGGCGATGTCGACGCCGCCGTAGGCCCGCAGGCTGGCGTCGACGGTTTCGAGATCCGCCAGCAGCTCCTCGCTATCCTCGTAGCCGCCAGGGCGCACGTCGCCGACCCGATCGAGTCGCTCCCGCATCAGCCCAAACTTCTGGCGGTAGGGCTCCTCGGGGTAGCGTTCCTTGGCTTCCTCGGAGACCGAGGGGAAGCGTTCGATGTCGGCCTCCAGTGAGGAGGTGAACGCGCCGGTCGTCGCATACCGGTCGCCGTCTTGGCTCAACACGGCCGAGAGCCGCTTGAGCCGGGTTTTGTACCGATCGAGGACGATATCCCGCTGGGTTGCCAGCGTCTCGTCGGTCACATCGACGGTGACAAACGGGTTGCCGTCCCGGTCGCTGCCGGCCCACGAGCGAAACTCAAAGAGCTTGGGGATGTCGACATCGGGGTACTCTTCGGTGACGGCCTCCTCGAACTCCGAGTAGACCTCGCCGACGACATCGAACAGCGTGTTTTCGAGATACCACTGGATGTTGCGCGCCTCGTCTTGGGGTTCGGGCTGTCGCTGTCGAACCTGTCGGGTCTGCCAGAGGCTTGTCACCTCGGCGTTGATATCCTCCCAGACATCCTCGGCTTCCTGGTCGGTGAGGTTGTGTTCGTCCAGCGTCTGGAGGTGGTCGGCGATCGAGCGGAGCTTGGCCTTGATCGTTCGGCGGCGGGCTTCCGTCGGATGGGCGGTGAATGTCGGCTCGATCAACACATCCTCAAGGATGCCCTCGACGCTCTCGGCGTCGACATCGGCCTCGGTCAGCGTTTCGACAGTTCGATCAAAGCTGTCGTCGAGGGTGCCTTCCTGAGAGCCTGTCCGCACCGCCCGGACGCGTTCGCGCTCCTCGGCGAGGTTGATGAGCTCGAAGTAGGTGGTAAACGCGCGGGCAACCTCGCCTTCCTCGCCCGGTGAGAGCTGATCGATGGTGTCTCGCAGCTCCTCCCGGGAGTCGATCTCGTCGTCGCGGTAGGCGATCGCTGTCTTCCGGAGGGCTTCGACGGTTTCGAACGCGTCGCTTGAGGTCTGTTCTTTGAGTACGTCACCGAGTAGGGCACCGAGTTCACGGACGTCCTGCCGCACACCTCGGTTGTGCAAAGACATACCGTATGGTAGAACAACCCACTCCTAAAAGTCTCACCACATCGGTTATTCGGACGATTTCGACAGATATACCACGCACGAGGGGACAAGCAGGCTGATTTCGGCTGGTTCGGGGTCAGATATTCGTCATGCTTTTCACGCCTGCGACCAACCCTCGGGTATGAGCGAAGACGACAAATATCCCCCAGAATCCGGGCGACGGCGGTTCGTGAAAGGCGTCGTCGGCGGTGGCGCGCTCGCCGGCGTTGGCGCGACCGGCGCGGTTTCTGTCAACACGCTGACGACCGCCTCAGGTGCGGGTGGTGGGACTGTCGAAGCCCGCGTTATCGAAAACACCGCCGGCCCGGCCCCGCGTGGGATGCCACAGATCCCCATCGAGATCGACGACGACGGCTTCATCAAGGGCATCTGGCCCGAAGTAACAACGGAGAAGCAACAGGGGGTCGAGTTCGAGGTCGCCAAAGCGGAGGATTTCAAGGGGTCGGGTGTCACCTACTCCCAGGAGTGGTTCCAGTACTGCGGGCTTGAATCGAACAATGCCCTCACCCCGAGCTACGAGTCGGACAACTACTTTGTCGCCATCGAAGGATCCGATTACGCGTGGCAACAGGACGCGAAATCCGCGGGCGATCGGTTCAATATCAGCGATTTCGATGATTACACCGAGTGGGGCAACGGGATCGGCCGGGCCGGTCTCGGCAAGCCGGCACAGGCGAAATGGCGATCAGCCGACTCCGAGAATCTCATGCCGGTGGCGATCATCCGCTCGGAGGCGATCGAAAAAGCCGCACAGGATGATCCGTGGCTCGAAGCCAGCACCGACCAAGGCGTCATGGCCTACCTAAACAAGTGTACGCACTTCTGCTGTGTGCCGGGCTACAAGACGATCGGTGGCTCCGCGAACTACGACGCCGAGGATAAGGTCTACTGCCAGTGCCACCAGTCAGTGTATGATCCCTTCTCGGTCGTCAGTTCGATCTACGTCGGCCGGCCGCGACCCGACGACTAACGCCGCAGTGTCGCGCCAGCGTCGCCCAACCCGCGTCTTTTTCAGCGTTCTCCGCCGAAATTGATTATGAGCGACCGCACCGATTTTACCGCCGACCGCGACCGTGCACGGACGCTGCTGGACGACGACGCCATCACCGCGCTCCATCTCGGCGTCATCCGCAACGACGAGACCGTCGACACCGTCGTCGCCAGGGATCCGGCCAGCGACTACGCGCCGAGCATTCACACCCTCTCGTTGTTGGCGACCCACATTCGGGCGGTCGCCGCCGAGGCCGGTGCCGACTACGACGCTGTCGCCGCCGACGCGGCGGCCATCGCCGGTCAACTCGATGAGCTCCCGATCGAAGGGGCAGCCGATGAGGTCGACGAGGCAGTACCCGGTGCTGACGCTCCCACTGATCAAACGAACAGCGTCGACGATGACACAACGCACGAAGAGTGAGCCGTTTGGCAACGGTTTTGTGTCGCGCTGATCGGAGCGTCGTGTATGGATAACAGCCAGGTACCAAAGGGCTCAATCACTGCGAAAGTAGTCGCGTTGCTCGCGTTCGTTGGGTTGCTAGTGCTCGGCATCGCAAACGGCGGCGGGTTCACGGCGGTCGGGATCGCACAGGCGATTCCGGCAGCAGTCGTTGTCGGTGGTGCAATCGTCTGGTTTCTCTGATCGAGCCGATAGATCGCGTCGTCGTCACTCAAACTGGTAGCCCGCAAGTGACGAACAGGCCGCCGGCAGCGTTTCGACTGCGTCCCGAACCGCGTCGATCGCGGGTTTCCCACCCCGATCCGGATTACCGAGCAGCCGGACAGATTGTGTCCCGACCGAGACGAAGCCGAGATCGTGGCGGTCGGCCGTCGCCCGCAGCCCGAGCCCGACAGCCGCCCGCTCGTCGGCGACCCGGCGGGCGGGGCTTTCGACCCCACTCACAGTTGCCTCGTAGCCATCGATCGCGGCGGTCAGATCGCGGTGATCGACCCCACGCGCGTCGGCCAGCGCGTCGAGTTCGGCATCGAAGCCGGCCCGCAGCCCCGATTCCCGGTTGCGGTTGACGAACGGGAGATCGCCGTCGATGAGATCGCCAAGGCCGTCGACGCTGTCGGGGTTTCCGTCGGGGACGAGCAATCCCCATTCCCGAGACCAGCCGCCGATATCGACCGCATCGACCGCGCGGTCGGTCGGGCCGGCGACGACCGCGAGATCAGGGATCCCCTCACGGAGGCGGCGCAACCCCTCGCGGCTCCCAACCGGGAGGAATCGGGGGCGATCAAGCGAATCCAGCAGTTCGGCAAGTGCTGGATCAGCCTCGCCGACCGCGAGCAGGGTCGGCGGACGCACGTCAGGATCGAACAGCTGTACCGTCACCGATTCGCCGGCCGCGAGGTAGTCGGTGTCGGCGTCGATCGCAACGACGCCGTCGGCATCGACGAGACTCGTCGTCGCCCCTGACCCTTTGTCGACCGGGTACACCAGCGTCTCACCGTCGGCGTCCTCGATCAGCGCGACCGACAGCAGGCGAAGCCGGCCCTCGTCGTGTCGCTGTTGGGCGATCAACTCGCCGTCGACGGTTGCGGTTGTCGGCGCGGGCTGGCCCGCGGCCGCCCGGATCGCCGGCGCGACAAACACGCGGAAGATCGTCAACGCCGAAACGGGGTAGCCCGGCAGCCCGATGTAGGCCGACCGGGCCGCCGCGTCGCCGGCTCCCGTTGCGGTCTCGCTGTCGCCGTCGGGGTGGTCGATCCGGCCGACCAACATCGGTTTGCCGGGTTTGACCGCGACGCCGTGCAACAGGAGTTCGCCGCGTTCCTCGATGACACGATAGATCACGTCAACCGCGCTGGCGGAGGTCGACCCCGAGGAGACAACGAGATCACACTCGTCGGCAGCCTGCCGAAGGAGATTCTCCATCGCCTCGAAGTCGTCGCCGGCGTGGGGGTAGACGACGGGTTCGCCGCCGGCAGCGTCGACGCCCGCGGCGATCGTGGTCGTGTTGACATCGTGGATCTCGCCGCGCTCGCTGTTGAGCGAGTCGCCCGGCGGGACAAGCTCGTCGCCCGTCGAGATGATGCCGACGCGTGGGCGCGCCCGAACCGGCACCTCGTCGACGCCGAGCGCCGACAGGAGGCCGAGCTCCCGCGGCGTCAGCCGCGTTCCGGGGCCGAGTGCGCGCGCGCCGGCGGCGATATCCGCACCCGCGAGCATGACGTTCTCGCTTGGCGCGACCGCCGTGCGGATCTCAATTGCGGTGTCGCCGGCGGTGTCGCCGTCGTCGGCTTCAATCTCGTCGGTTCGTTCGACGACGACGACCGCGTTGGCACCGGGCGGCATGACCGCGCCGGTCGAGACTTCGACACAGCTGCCGGGGTCGACTGTCACGTCCGGCTCTGCGCCGGCGTGAACCGTGCCAGCAAGGTTGAGGACGACCGGCTCGACCTCGTCCGCCCCGACGGTGTCGCCGGCCTGGACGGCGTAACCGTCCATCGCCGCGCGATCGAACCCCGGCACGTCGATGGCAGCGTCGATCCGCTCGGCCAACACGCGGCCGCGGGCGTCACGCAGATCGACCTGTTCGACCCTGCCGCCGAGATCGAGATCAGCGATCGTCTCTCTGACGGTGTCGGGATCGGCCAGCGTGCGGAACTCCTTGGTCATCGTCGATCCTCCGCGCTCATGGCATCGCCTCCCAGTATTCGACGGTGACTGTTTCGCCCGCGCTGTACCCCTCCTGATTTTCGGGGACGACGACCCAGCCGTCAGCCAGCGCGACACTCGAAAGGATCCCTGCGCCGCTGGTGCGGACGGGAGTTGCGGTGAGCCCGTTCTCGTCGCCATCATCGGTCTCGCTGTCACCGTCGCCCTCGCTCGTTTCGACGCGGGCAAAGGTTTGACTGCCGGGCTCACTGGGGAGTTTGCGTGTCAGCGTCGCTGACCGCGTCGGCACCGCCTCGATGGGCATGTGCCCGGCTCGCTTGAGGGCGGGCCGGAGGAACTGCTGGGCGGTGACGATGCAGGCGACCGGGTTGCCGGGCAGCATGAGCACCGGCGTCTCTTCGACGACGCCGAGGGCGACGGGGTAGCCGGGTTTGATCGCCACGCCGTGGACGACCACCTCGCCGAGGTCATCGACGACCTCCGGCAGCAGGTCGCGCTCGCCGACCGAGGAGCCGCCGGTGGTGACGATCACGTCCTTCGTGAGGTCGCGTTGGATCGCCGCCCGGAGCGCGGATTCGTCGTCGGTGACGGTGTTGCGGTAGGTTGCGACGCCGCCCCAGCGGTCGACCAACTGCGAGAGCGTCAGCCCGTTGGTTTCGATGATCTCGCCCGGTTCGGGATCAGCCTCGACAAGTTCCTCGCCGGTCGGGACGACGCCGACGGTCGGCTGCTGATAGACCTCTATCTCGTTGCGCCCGACCGACTTCAGTAGGCTGAGATCCGAGGGCCGAAGCCGGTGGCCCGGCGCATACAGCGATTGGCCCTCGGTCACGTCTTCGCCGACCGGGCCGACGTTTCTGCCCTCGGCGAGCGACGCGAAGACCTCGATCTCATCGCCGACCTCTTCGACCTGTTCGATCTTCACGACGGCGTCGGCTCCGTCCGGGACTTCGCTGCCGGTATGAACCGGAACGGCCCCGTTGGGGCGGCAGTCGCTGCCGCGGTCGAGGGCGTCCAAGACGACGGGGCTGCGGCTCGACGCGCCGACGGTGTCGCCGGCCTGGACGGCGTAGCCATCCATCGCGGCGCGTTGGTAGTTCGGCACCGGGTTCGGCGCGGTGACCGTCGTCGCCACCACCCGGCCGTCAGCCAGCGACAGCCGGCGGCGTTCGGTGCGGTCATGCGGGGAGACCGCCGACAGCAACTGCTCGCGGGCGGCCGCGAGGCGGGTCTGCTGTTTGAACCCGGCGCGGCGTCTATCCTCAGTGGGCATAGGCTCACTTGCAGGGCGATCCTCTTAAGCCGCGGCCTCTCAGGGTCGATAGCTCCGACCGCGGGGTTTTTCGACCTCCCGACCCTACAGGAGCGCATGTCACCACTGCGCGATGCGTTGCAGGAGTTGCCGGATGCGGTGTTCGCTGATCTCTTGGAGTCCGACGACGCCTATCTCCTCGTCCTTGATCTTCCGGGGGTGACCGCCGAGACCGCCGACATCCGCACCGAGGGCGGGCGGCTGGTCGTCGAGGCCCGCCGCGGGAAGTCGGTGCCGCCGGAGTTTCAGTATCTCCGGGAGGATCGACCGCTGTTTCTCGACGCCGAACTCCCGCTGCCCCGAGAGGCCGACGGCAGCGCGGCGAGCGCCGAGATCGACCGCGGCGTCTTAGAGATCCGGCTGCCGAAAGCCGACGCCGACGGGGAGCCGATCCCGATCGACGACGCCTCGGCGTAGGTGGTCGCTCTGGTCTCCCTGCGTGCCTACCGACGGTTCGTCGTCGTCGCCTACCGGTTTCTGCCCCTGATCGTCGCCTACCTGCGGGATCGGCGGCGGTTTTTCATCATCGGCGGCAGCCGGCAGGTCAGCCGCGAGACCCAACGCGAGCGCGCGGCGGTACTCCTCGACACGCTGTTGACGCTCGGGCCGACGTTCATCAAGCTCGGCCAGCTGCTGTCGACGCGGCCGGATATCCTCCCAAAGGCCTACATCGAGGTTCTGTCGAGTCTGCAGGACGATGTGCCGCCCGCGCCGTGGGCGGAATCAAAGCTGGTGATCGAGGAGGAGTTGGGCGCGGTTGAGGAGGTGTACGACGAGTTCGACACCGAGCCGATCAGCGGTGCAAGCCTTGGCCAGGTGTATCTCGCCGAGTACGACGACCAACAGGTCGCCGTCAAGATCCGCCGGCCGGGGATCGAATCGCTCGTCGAAGCCGATCTGAAGGTGTTGCGGTGGTCGATCCCGATTCTCGTCCGATTCATCGGCGAAGGCCGGGCGTTCTCGCTTGATAGTCTTGCCGACGAGTTCGCCAAGACGATCCGCCAGGAGATGGATTACAGCCGCGAGCGGAATATCCTCGAAGAGATCCGCGGCAACTTCGCGGGCAACGACGATATCGACATCCCCGAGCCGATCGATCCGGTCTGTAGCCCGCGGGTGCTCACGATGGAGTACATCCCCGGGACGAAGATCAACGATGTCGAGACCCTCGACGAGAAGGGCCTCGACCGTACCGAGCTGGCGACGACGCTTCAAGAGGTCTACCTCCAGATGATCATCGAGGACGGCGTCTTCCACGCCGACCCCCACCCGGGCAATCTCGCGGTGAAAGACGACGGGACGATCATCTTCTACGATTTCGGGATGTCGAGTACGGTTGACCCCTTCATCCAAGAGAAGATCGTCGAGTTCTACATCGCTGTCGCCAACCAGGATATCGATGCGATCCTCGATACCCTGATCGATATGGGGACGCTCAGCCCGACGGCCGACCGGCAGGTCATGGGCGACGTGTTGGAGCTCGCTATCGCCGACGCCCGCGGGGAGAACATCGAGCAGTACCGCGTCAACCAGATCATCGAGCAGGTCGAATCAACGATCTACGAGTTCCCGCTGCGGCTCCCCCGGAATCTCGCGCTCGTCCTCCGGGTGGCGACCGTCGTCGAGGGCGTCTGTGTGACGCTGGACGAGGACTTCGATTTCATCTCGGTGGCGACCGACTACCTCACCGAGGAGGGTTACCGCGAGGAGACGGTCAAACGGCTGGCCACCGAGGCCGGCGAGCAGGTACAGGACACCGCCGAGGCCCTGTTTACCGTCCCCCCGAAGCTGAACCGGGTGTTGGATACGGTCGAGCGCGACAATCTCACGGTCAACGTTCAGATCGACGACGAAAACCACGTCCTCGACAAACTCGCCAAGCGCATCTCCTACTCGATAATCGTTGCCGTCGGGCTACTGTCGGCGTCGATCATCTACTCCTTTACCGGCGAGTGGCGCATCTCGGTGGCAATTCTGGCGTTGACGGTGCCGATGGTGTTCTTCCTCTATCGGTCGTTCAAACAGCCGACCGGGCTGCGGGCGCGCCCGCAGTTCACCCGTCAGAGCATGCGCCAACAGCGGCAGCGTGACGAGGAGCGATAGAACTGATTGGGGTGGCGGATAGGAGATCCCCGGCGAGTATTTTTATCGTATGACGTTGTAGTAGAATGCATACATGCCATCAGTCAGTGCCAGAATCCCCGATGACGACAACGATGAGATCGAAGCTGTTGCCGAACTACTCGACTCAGATAAGAGTACAGTGATTCGAGAGGCGTTGCGTGAAGGACTTGCCGACATCCGCCTCGACCGTGCAGTCGAGCAGTACCAGACCGGTGACGTGTCGGTAAACGAAGCTGCCCGGATCGCCGGCCTAAGCCTCGCTGACTGGCTGGTGGTCGCCAGAGAACGAAACCTGACCACGCAACTCACGCCCGACGATCTCGCAGCCGATGCTGAGGCTGCCCGCGAGCTATGAGGGTCTATTTCGACGCGACAACACTCATCGCACTCGGTTCGATTGACGCGCTTGACCTCCTGAACGTCCTCGATAGCGAAATCGTCATCCTTGATTGGATCAGCAACGAGGTCACAACCGAGCCAGCGCGAACCGCACTCCAGCGGTTCCGCGAGGAGACCGATCTCGGCTCGCCGACAGCAGTCGATGAAGGCACCATTGAGCAGGCACAGACGATGCTCGGCGAACAGAGACAAAACGGCGACGTTGCGCTCATTGCGCGGGTGTTGGCACACGACGGCGACGATATCGCCGTTGTAAGCGATGACCAGCGCGTCCGCACGATGGCGCGAACACTCGGGGCGACAGTTACCGGTACGGTCGGCATCGTCGTGCGTGCGGTCACCGCCGGACGGCTCACCGTCGAGGAAGCCAAAGACCTCGTTCGTCGCCTCGACAGCCACGGCCTACATATGACCGGTGAGCTCCGCGAGCGCGCCGACGAACTCATTGACGACGCTGCAGCCGACCGCGAACCGTAGTCAGCCGAGCCAACAGTTATTCGCGTCCCGACCCAACATCATGTATGCAGATACTCGTCACCGGCGCGACCGGCTTCGTCGGCTCCAACCTCGTCGACGCCCTCCTAGCTGCCGACCACGAGGTGACGATCCTCACCCGGAGCCGTGAGCGATATGACGGGCCCGAGGAGGTGACCGTCGTCGAGGGCAACGTCTTAGAGCCGGGCAGCTTCGATGACGCCCTCGATGTCGACCTCGCCTACTATCTGATCCACTCGATGGGCGCGGGCGGCGACTACGCCGAACGCGACCGCCGGGCCGCCCGGAACTTCTCGGAGGCCGCCAGCGACGCCGACATCGACCGCGTCGTCTACCTCGGTGGGCTTGGGGCCGACCGCGACAATCTCTCACCGCATCTCCGGTCACGCCGGGAGGTCGAGCGCATCCTCGGCCTCGGAGAGTACGACCTCACCGTCCTCCGAGCGGCGATCATCATCGGCGCGGGCTCGATCAGTTTTCAGTTAATTCGCCAACTCGCCGGCCGGCTGCCGGTGATGATCACGCCAAAGTGGGTACACACCGAGTGCCAACCGATCGCCATCGACGACGTGATCGGCTATCTCGTCGGCGTCGCCGAAACCCCCGAAACTGCGGGCGAGACCTACGAGATCGGCGGCCCCGACGTGTTGACCTACGCGGAGATTCTCAAGGAAACCCGCCGCCAGCTTGGCGGCCGACTCCGGATCGTCCCGGTGCCGGTGTTGACCCCGCGGCTGTCCTCGTGGTGGATCCGGTTTGTGACTGATGTCGACCCCGCGGTCGCCCGGCCGCTGATCGACGGCGTGAAAAACTCCGTTGTCGTCACCGACACCCGCATTCAGGACATCTTGCCGCGCGATCGACTCTCCTTTGAGGCGGCGGTCGCCGACGCGCTTGCCGACGAGCCGGCGGCCTCGCCGACGCCGAAAGCCCGGGTTGGGCGGCTGCTCCGCGGGAGCAAGCCATGATCGGGGCCAGCTGCGGGCGGTTCGGTCACGGTTACGCGCATCCCCGCGTGTCGACAGTAAAACCGATACATCCGAGTGTGTGGCCGTCAACCAGAGGACACTGATGGTCAAGGAGTACGGCGACACGTGGGTCTATGAGGGGATCGTCGGCGGGCTGCCGGGGATCGAGCTTTCGAACACCCACGCCGTCGCCATCCAGTTTGGGCTCTTTCAGGTTGGCATCCTCGTGTTTGCGGCGATCTACGATCTTTGGTCGGCCGCCCTTGCCGGCACCGCCGCGGTCATCGTCGCGGCGGTCGGCAGCGTCGCCATGCACCGGCTGGGCACCCAAAACCGTGCTGTCGACGCGCCGGCGGCCTACTACCGGCTGTTGTTTGGCTCCAGCATCGAGGTCGTGCTCTCGGTGCTGGCGTTTATCGCGCTCATCACCCACCTGTTCGTGTTCGACGTGCAGTCTGCCGGCGAACCACTGATCACCACGCTCTTCGGCGCCGAGCCGCCGGTGATCGTCGTCTATCTGGTGTTGTTGGTCGCGTGGGATCTCTGCTATCGGATCGGCACCTCGTGGTGGGCCGCTGTCGTCTCGCTGTGGCGCGCGCTGACGATCCCCTGTGAGCCGGCCGCTGCGAGCCAGTTCGTTCGGATCGATCTGGAAAACGCTGCGTTTGCCGCCTCACAGGTCATCTTGCTGCCGTTTCTTCTCGACCAGCCGGTGTTGCTCGTCGCTGTTAGCGGCCACATCGGTGCCGTCGCTGTCGTCTCCGCGGCATCGATCTGGCTCACGCGGACAGCCGCTGACCCGCTCTTTGCGACGACACGCGACTGAGACCGACTGTCGCCGCCGATACCAGCGACAGGTCGATCCCAGCGGTGCTACCCAGCTTGCAATCCGATAGCAAGGATCACCGCGGCGACCCGGCAGGTCACTCCTTTTGAAGCTGTTCGAACTGTGCCAACAGCTCGTCGGTGGACTCACCGGTGTCGTACTCCATCGATCCCTCGTACTCGTGGCGGGCCTGCTCGAAATCGGCATCGACCGTCGCATTCTTTCGCTCCCGACGTTCGTGTTCGGCTTCGTCGTAATCGCCAAGTGACATGGTATGCCATACCTTGGATACTGTCGAATAAATAGATATCGCTCACCCGTGGGTTGGTTCAGCCGGCCTGCCGAAGCCAGAACACGTAACTACCCTGCCAGCAACTATCGTGGCGTGGCACGACCGCTTCGCTTCCGGTATGCCCCCGGTGGGTGGTCACCAGGCCGTCTCCGCTCGGAGGTACTCCAACCCTTAGACGACAACCTCGGCGCGACGATGGATGGGCCGTGGTACCGACCGCCGGACGGCTACGACGCTGTCCGCTTCGAGATGGACAACGGCGACATCGCGCTGTTTGCGTGGACCGACGGCGACGAGGGGCCTACCGGTATCGAGAGCGGCCCCGGCGGCTACTGGATCGGCAACACCGAAACGCCCGAGAGCCTCTGGCGCACCGAAAAATACGGGTTCAGCGAGGTGCCGTACCCGGTTTCGCGGTGGGCCGAACGCGAGCTGTTGGCCCAACTCCGGATGGAGTCGCCGTGGCTTGCGCCCTACGACCATCTCGCGTGGTTCTTTCTGCCCGTGTTCCTCTCGAAGGACGGCCGGGAGAGCACCCGCTCGTTTTTCATCGATCACGCCGCCGGCTTTCCGGATGCGACCGCCGACGAGGCCCTCCAGCACTACGAGTCTGTGCTCCACACCGGCGCGCTCGACGACGACCGCGAGGAGATGGCCGGCAAGCTCGGCACCTCCGAACAGGTCGACCTGACGCGGATGACCGCCGCGATGGGCGAGTTCAACGTCGCCAAGCTGCTCGTGGATGCGGGTTATGCGATCACCCCGGAGATCGAGGTCACAACCGGCCATTCCATCGATTTCCGGGCTGATCCACGCGGGAGCGACGGCGCGGGTGGCGTGTTAGTCGAGGTGACCCGGCCGCTCCCGCCGGCTCGCCGGGCGGCATCCTCGGCGACCGCCGCGATCCGGGAGACGGCCAAGACAAAAACTGAGGGCCAACTCGATGCCCATGCCGGCGGTGTCGTCCTGCTGGTCGACTGTTCGTCGTTTCCGGCGTCGGCGTGGGAACCGATCATGACCGAACAGCCGGAGGTCGGCCATCGCCCGGCGGTCGTCTTCCGGCTTCGGCCGGACGGGGCGGCAACAGGCTATCAGATGGGATCGGTGCCGCTGTCGCTTGCGGAGGTCATCGAGTTTGCCGCCGACACCGAGTCCACCGCCTGATTGAGCCACGCCTTTGCCTGACTGAGCAACGCCTTTGCCTGATTGAGCCGCGCTTTCGCCTGACTGAGCAACGCCTTTGCCTGATTGAGCCACGCCCCACTGCCGGCACCGTCGGTGACCCTGATCCCTACAAGCATCCACCCCGTATCGACTCCCATGCACACCGCCACCCGAGTCACGCTCGCGCGGCTCCCCTCCGGCGTCCCCATCGAGACGACGATCCACCGCTACGGGGCCGGCGACGGCCCAACCTGCTACGTCCAAGCGGCCCAACACGGCCGGGAGATCAACGGCACCGACTGTTGCCGCCGACTCCATGAGCGACTAACCGGCGACGCTGCCGGCTCGACCGCAACCGACAGCGACGGCCCGCTCGCGGGCGATATCGACGGCACGCTGATCGTCGTTCCCGTCGCCGACCCGCTCACCTTTGATCGGGTCTCCTACACCACGCCGGAACCCATCGACTCGGCGGCCCCCAACATGAACCGCTGTTGGCCCGGCGACCCCGCGGGGACGATCCACGAGCGGATGGCCGCCCGGCTGTGGGCCGAAGCGGGCGACGCCGACGCCATCGTCGACCTCCACACCGGCAGCCCCGAGATGCTGACACACACGGTCTACCTTCGCGGCGACGACGCCTCCCGTCGACTGGCCGAAGCCTTCGGCACTGATCTCCTGTTGGCGGAAGCCGCCGGCGACGAGGCTGACACCGAGTGGGACGAGCGCAATTTTGGGGGGAAGCTCCGCGTCGCAGCGACCCGTGAGGGAATCCCGTCGATCACGCCGGAACTCGGCTCGAACAAACAGCTTGACGACGAGGCGATCCAGGCCGGTCTCGATGGCCTCTTTGGCGTTTTTCGCCACCTCGGCTTGCTCGCCGACGATCCAGATCCGTGGGACGGCGTTCGCGCACGCAACCACCTCGGCCGCGTTCGGGCGGCCGACTCGGGGCTCTTTGTTCCCGACGCTGCGGTCGAACTCGGCAGCGAGGTCGACGCCGGCGAAACCTTTGGCACCGTCTCCGATCCGGCGACCTACGAGCCATTGCAGACGGTCACCGCCGACCGCGCCGGCGTCGTCTACTCGATCGCCCGCGAGGCGACGGTGACGGCCGGACAGACGCTCGTCGGGATCGCCGAGCGACTCGACGGGTAGCCACCCGACAACAGAACGCTTTCCTACCGACTGGCAACTCATGGGCGTATGGATCTCTCAACCCAGCACATCCTCGTTACGGGCGGCGCGGGCTTCGTCGGCTCACATCTCGTCGACCGCCTGCTCGCCGACGGCGCGACCGTCGCCGTCGTCGACAACCTTTCATCCGGCTCCCGGGATCGCATCCCAGACGCAGCCGACTTCGTCGAAGCCGACCTGACCGACCCCGACGCCCTCGACGGCGTCCTCGATGGCGTCGACCTCGTCTTCCACCTGGCGGCGTCGAAACTCGTCGACACCGACCGCCCGCACGGCCAGTTCGAGGACAACACCCAGATGACCCTGAACCTCTTGGAGGCGATGGCCGACGCCGACGTGACCGAGATCGCCTACACGTCGTCGTCGACAGTCTACGGCGAAGCACCTCGCCCGACGCCCGAGGATTTCGCCCCCCTCGAACCGATCAGTGCCTACGGCGCGAGCAAACTCGCCGACGAGGGGCTGCTGTCGGCGCGGGCCCACAGCCACGACCTCACGGTCTGGAACTTTCGATTTGCGAACGTCGTCGGCCCCGGCCTGCGCGGTGCCGTGATCCCGGATTTCATCGAGAAACTGATCGAGAATCCGGAGACGCTCACGATCCTCGGCAACGGCCGCCAGGAGAAATCCTACCTCCACATCGAGGACTGCGTTGATGCGATGCTGCATATCGTCGCCACCGCCGACGACGCGATGAACACCTACAATCTCGGGACGCGGACGACGACATCGGTCGACCGCATCGCCGCCATCGTCGCCGACGAGATGGATCTCGACCCCGACTACGAGTACACCGGCGGCGACCGCGGCTGGACGG
This sequence comes from Halonotius sp. F2-221B, assembly GCF_046719765.1. Taxonomy (NCBI): domain Archaea; kingdom Methanobacteriati; phylum Methanobacteriota; class Halobacteria; order Halobacteriales; family Haloferacaceae; genus Halonotius; species Halonotius sp. F2-221B. Next base: position 33,094 of record NZ_JABEBY010000005.1, on the reverse strand, counting down.
GCGACGTGCCGAAGATGCGGCTCTCGATCGAGAAACTCTCGGCGCTCGGCTGGGAACCGGAGCTCTCCAGCGACCGCGCCGTCCGGCAGTCGACGCGAGAGCTGATCGACGAACTCCGTTGATCACGGCTCTATTTTCTGCTGATTCGTTCGATATATGCGACGAGACGTGACTCCCGTCGAGTTTTAGGTGGGCTTAAATATCTCGCTACGAACGGCCGTATATGACTACTGCCGGCGATTCGAGCGCGACGGCTCGCGGATTCCTCACCCAGCGTCGCCTGACGCTCGCCGGCACCGTCCTCGTCGTCGCCGGCCTGCTGGTCGCGTTCCGGGAGGTCGCGTTCGACCGCGTCGTCGGCGAGATGGCGGCTTCCGATCCGTGGCTGCTGGCCGCGGCCGCTGGCGTCTACGCCGCTTCGTGGCCCCTGCGCGGCCGGCGGTACGGCGACGTGTTGTCGACGACCGGCCACCCGCTCGGGATCGGTTTTCTCACCCTCGCCGTGTTCCTCAGCCAGACGGCGAACCTCGTCGTGCCCGCCCGCGGCGGCGACGCGGTGCGGGCCTACGTCCTGCAGGCGCGCCGCGACGTGCCCTACTCCGCCGGCTTCGCGTCGCTGGCGGTCGAACGCGGCTTCGATCTCGCGGCGATCGCCACGCTCGGAGCCGCGGCGACCGCGTGGCTCGTCGTCAGCGGCGACCCGGCCGCACTGACGGCCGTCACCGCCGCGGGCGAGGCTCGCACCGCGATGTTCGCAGCGACCGGCGTCGCGCTGGTGACGCTCGCGGCTGGCCTCCTCACGCTCGGCGTCGCCAACGCGGAGCTGTCAGTCGGTACCCGCCTTCGAGCGGCCGTCGTGGGGCGGCCACGAATGCAGCGATCGGTCGCCGCTGTCCTCGATTTCGCCGGCGACATCGCCGTCGTCGCCCGTGATCCGCGGGCGGTCGCCGTCGTTGGCGGCGGCAGCCTGCTGATCTGGTCGCTGGATGTCGCCACCGCGGTGCTCGTACTCGCGGCCCTCGACAGCGGACTGGCGGTCGGGTCGCTGCTCGCGGTCGGCACCCTCGCGGTCAGCGTCGGCAACCTCGCTAAAGTGCTCCCGCTCTCCCAAGGCGGGGTCGGCCTCTACGAGGCTGCCTTCACCGGACTCGTCGTCGCGCTGACGCCGTTGGGTGCGAGTCTCGCGCTGGCGGCAGCGGTCGTCGATCACGCCCTAAAGAACGCGGTGACGCTGGTCGGCGGCGGGGTCGCCATCGCCGTCCTCGGGATCGATCCCTCGACGGCCGCCCGACGCGGCGGCGACGCCGATGCTGGTGGTGATACTGACGCGACAGCGACGGCTGCCGACCCGGCAGCGACGACCGCGACGGAGCCGACCGCCGCGGGCACCCCACGAGCCGACGGCAGCGGCGGGGAGACACGCGGAGCCGACGACTGAGTCGACACCGACACATCTTTTAGGATGACCTAAAGAGTGGCGAGTACCCAAATGAGCCGAGACATCTGTGTTATCGTGCCGACGATCCGCGAGTACGAGTGTATGCGGTCGTACTTCGAGAACGCCCGCGAACACGGCTTCGATCTCTCACGGTTGGACGTGATCCTCGTCACCGAGGACTTCTGTGACACCGACGAGATGGAAGCCATGTTGGAGGAAGAAGACGACGTTGCCGGCGAAGTCTTCGACGGCACGCGTCGCCAAGAGTGGTACGAGGCCCACGGCGTCGAGGAGTACAGCCACATCGTCCCCGCCGCCAGCCACGCCGAGACCAGCTTCGGCTTGCTCTACATGTGGGCCGGCGACTACGACTACGGCTTCTTCATCGACGACGACACCCTCCCGCACGACGAGGGGGATTTCTTCGGCACCCATCTCGACAACCTCGCCTTCGAGGGCGACATCGAGACCGTCTCCTCGGACGAGCAGTGGGTGAACGTCCTCTACCAGAACGCCGACGAACACGACCTCTACCCGCGCGGCTACCCCTATTCGGCAATGCACGAGAACGTTGAGACCGAACAAGCTCACGCCGACACCATCGTCGCCTCTCAAGGTCTGTGGACGAACGTGCCCGACCTCGATGCCGTCCGGATTCTGATGGACGGCGACCTCCAGGGGCAGGCCCAGACCCGAACCTCGAAAGACGACTACGAGGGCGACTTCGTCGCCGCCGAGGGCAACTATCTCACCGTCTGCTCGATGAACCTCGCCTTCCGGCGTGAGGTGATTCCAGCGTTCTATCAGCTGCCGATGGACGAAAACGAGTGGGACGTGGGCCGCTTCGACGACATCTGGTCGGGCGTCTTCCTCAAACGCGCCTGCGACATCCTCGGCACCCAGATCTACAACGGCGAGCCGCTCTGTGAGCACAACAAGGCCGCCCGCAGCACCTTCGACGACCTCAACAACGAGGTGCCGGGACTCGAACTCAACGAACACCTCTGGGAAATCGTCGACGACGTTGGCGAGGAAGCCGCCGCAGCCGTCGATCAGTCTGGCGATGCGTTCGGAGCCGACCCCGAGGCCTACGCCGCGATCTTCGATGCGATGGCCGACGAACTCGAAGGCGGCGACTGGGAGGAGTACAACAACGGCGAGTTCTTCAACTACGTCGGCGAGTTCATGGGCGACTGGCTGGACTGCCTCGACGAACTCGCCGAGACAGCCCCGACAGCGAACCAGTGAGTATAAGTTGTTTTAGGTAGACCTAAAAATATGACACAGAATACGAAGGGTGACGGACTGACGCACAGTAGTCGACGGCGGTTCCTTGCGGGCTCAGCCGCGGTCGGGGCGGTTGCGATCGCCGGCTGTGCCGGCGACGACAGCGGTGACGACGATGGCGCGAGCGACTCACCGGTCGGTCAGATCGGTTCCGGCCGGGCTGGACGACCAGCACCGGGCGGAACGCCGGTCGCGGAGTTGCCGGATCTCGAAGGCGAGTTAGAACTGTACTCCGGCCGCAACGAGTTCCTCGTCGGCGAACTGATCGAGTTCCTCGAAGACACCTACCCGGATTTCACGCCGAACGTCCGGTACGCCTCCAGCAGCGAACTCGTCAACACCATCGATACCGAAGGCAGCGGCTCGCCGGCTGACGTGTTCTACTCGGTCAACGCCGGCAGCCTCGCCGCGTTGGCTGGCCTGGGTCGAACCCAAGCACTCTCCGCGGAGATCCAAGACACCGTCTCCGAGGAGTTCCGTACCGATCAGTGGGTCGGTACCTCCGGCCGTGCGCGAACGGTGCCGTTCAACACCAATGAGTTCAGCGAAAGCGACATCCCCGACGACGTAATGGCCTTCCCCGAGTTCGAGGCTGATCTCGGCTGGGCCCCGGGCTACGGCTCCTGTCAGGCGTTCATTACCGCGATGCGGCTGCTGGAAGGCGAGGAGGCGACCCGCGAGTGGCTGCAGGGCGTCGTCGACGCCGGCATCACCGCCTACCCCGACGAGTTCCAGGTCTCCCAGGCGGTCGCCAACGGCGAACTCGACGCCGGCTTCGCCAACCACTACTACATCCAGCGCGTGCTGGACGGCTCGCCGGACGCCCCGATCCAGACCGCCTTCACCGAGGGCGATGCGGGCTCGATCTTCAATGTCGCCGGCGCGGCCGTCCTCGATACGGCCCCGAACCCGGATCTGGCCCAGAACTTCATCCGCCACCTCCTGTCGGCCGAAGCTCAAGAGTACTTCGCGGTCGAAACGGACGAGTACCCGCTGATTTCGGGCGTTGACCCCGTCGGCAGCCTGCCGGCAATCGACGAACTCGACGTGCCGGAGATCGAGTTCTCGGAGCTCGGCGACCTCGAACCGACGATCGACCTGATGCGGGACGTCGGTATCAGCGTCTAACGTGGCTGTCGACCCGCGCGCCCGGCTGGCGACGCTCGGTGGGTGGCTTCGAGAGGCCATCGCACGCGTCGGTCGCGGCGGGTTTAGCGGTCGATTCGACAGGGCGACAGCCAGCTATCTCGCGCTCGGCGGGGCCGCGGGCATCGCCGTCTTTCTCATCGCCGTCTTCGTTTTCCCGTACCATTCGGTCAACCACGACGAGGGCGTCTATCTCATGCAGGCGTCGATGCTGCTTGAGGGCCAACTCACGCTGTCGGCCGGCGAGCTCGCCGACGTGTTCCGGCCGTGGTTCTTCATCGAGGACGGCGGCGAACTCTACGCGAAGTACAACCCTGTTTCCCCGGCGATGTTCGCCGTCTCGATGGCGCTCTTCGGCGAACCGCGGGTGACACTGGCGGCGGTCGCCGCCGGCAATGCCGTTCTCGTAGCGATCCTCGGCTCGATGGTCGCCGACCGCCGTGTGGGGCTGCTGGCCGGCGGCCTCTTTGCGATCTCGCCGATGACGCTGTTCACGTCGTCGGTGTTTCTGCCCTACGCGCCGACGACGCTGCTCAATCTCGCGTTCGCGGTCGCCTATCTCCACGGCGTCCGCACCGGGTCGCTGCGGGCGGCCGCGGTCGCCGGGATCGCCGTCGGACTGGCTGCGTTCTCCCGGCCCTATACGGCGATCCTGTTCGCCGCGCCGTTCATCGTCCACGCGGTGTGGACGGTCGCTCGGAGCCTCCGGGGCGACGACCACTCGCTGGGCCAGCAGGCGCGGTTGCTCGGGAGTCGATCCGGCGTTCGGTCGCTGCCGAACGCAGTCCAGCGCAACCTGCTCACCGGGATCGGCGGGAGCGCGTTTGTCGGGCTCACGCTGGCGTATAACACGGTGCTCACCGGCGCGCCGCTGACCTTCCCGTATCAGGCGTTCGCGCCGCTGGACGGGCCGGGGTTCGGGTTCCGCGAAATCCTCGGTCACGAGGTCATTTACACGCTCGATCTCGCCATCGAGTCGAACCGTTACGCGCTGCAGTTCCTCGGCACGCGATGGTTCGCCGGCGGCGTTATCGGCACGCTGGCGGCGGCTGCCGGCCTGCTGGTCGCCGTCCGCTGGTGGCGAGCGCGCGACCGCGAGTGGGGGTCGACAGCCGGACTGTTGCTCGCGGGGCTGTTCGTGTCGGTGCCGCTCGGCAACATCCCGTTTTGGGGCACCCACAACATGCTCGCCGAGTTGGACGATCCGGCTAACGGCCTCGTATCGCATTTCGGCCCCTTCTACTACTTCGACCTCCTCGTGCCGCTGTCGATCTTTGCCGCCCTCGCGCTCGTCGCTGGCTGGCGATGGCTCCGAGAAGGGGCCGCCTTCGACCGACTTGTCGCCGCCACGTCGCCGACGACTGCCCGCCGGATCGCCGTCGCACTCGCCCTCGTCGCCGCGCTCGCGGTCGGTGGTGTCACCGCACAAGCGGCTGCCGAGCCACTCGACCGCAACATGGAATACACCGAAAAGTACGCGGTCGCCTACGAGCCGATCGAGTCGGCCGACTTCGAGAACGCTCTCGTCTTCATTCCTGACCCCTACGGCCCATGGCAGAACCACCCCTTCCAGTCGTTGCGGAACGATCCCGGCTTCGACGGCGAGGTGGTCTACGCCCGCGACCGCGATCCGGGGGGGAACTTCGAGGTGCGTGGAGCCTATCCGAACCGCTCGGTCTACCGGTTCGCCTACCGCGGCGTGTGGACGCCCGAACCCGATCAGGACGTGTCGCCGAAACTGGAGTCGCTGTCGACGCCGACCGGCGAATCGCTGACCGTCGGGACGCGGGTCGGCGTCGCCGACCGGGTGAACCGGGCGACTGTCGCCGTCAGAGCCGATGGCGAAACGGTCACCCGCGGTCTTACTTCGCCCGGTGAGACGATCACGGCAAACTGGACGCTGACCAACGGCACCGCTCGCCTCGATTCGATCGACGGCGAGCCGGTCGCCGCCGGCAACACGTCGGTACCGATCGATGCGACCGAGGATGTCGGCCTGCGGATCACCTTGGTCGACAGCGGCGGCAACACCTACACCTACCAGCAGTGGACGGCCGTGCAGTCGACGCCAGCGGGGCTACAGGCGTTCGCGCCGCCGGAGCGACGCGTCTGTCGGCTCACGACGGACTGTGATCCGGAGGACGCCTATCTGCCCGACGACCCGACAGCGCATCCCGAGTGGGTCAACTTCGAGACGGATGTCGTCGCTCCGGGCTGATCGGCGATCGAAGAAAACGTCGCGTACTACGTTGTTACCGGAACCGCTCTTCGAGACAGACCTTGACGATGGATTTCGCTATCGCCGCGCCACCCTGAATGGGATCGAGCTTCGTTTCGCCGGCGCGTTCGGCGTAGCTGATCGGCTCCTCGCGGATCTCATAGCCACGCATGAGCGGCCGGATGAGCAGTTCCGCCGAGAGCCCGGTGTTTTCGGTCCACTCGATTGACTCGATGACCGCCTTGCGGTAGGCTCTCATCCCGGTCGTCGTATCGTGGACGCGCTCGCCCATCAGAACACTGGCAATCGCTGCGAAGGCCTGATTGCCGAACCGATTGAAACCGGGCATCGCCTCCGCGCCGTAGTAGAGCCGGTCGCCGCTGACGACATCCGCGCCGTCGTTGATCTCGGCGAGGAATTCGGGGAGTTGTTCCATCGGGTAGGTGTCGTCGCAGTCGGTCGTGACGACGACCGGCCGGTCGGCGGCGGCAAGGGCCGCGCTGACGGCGACGCCATAGCCTTGCGGTTCCTGTTCGATCACGCGCGCGCCGTGCTCGCGAGCGATCTCCGGCGTTCGATCCGATGAACCGTCAACGCAGACGACTTCGGCCTTGCCGTCGGTGACGCGCTCGATGTCCTCAAGGACGGTGGCGATAGCGGCCTCCTCGTTGTAGGTGCCCATCACGACGCTCAGGTCGTTGAAGGTGAACGCGCCCGCTTCCTCGGCGTCGTCGGCACCGACGCTCGCCTCAGCGTCTTCCGCTCCGTTCGTTCGTGGCTCGGTTCCGGCCTCCTGCTGTAACTGTTGACTCATTACCCGCCGTTTCGACCGCTCCGGTTTATACTTTTAGGTTTACCTAAAGTAGTAGGTGCGCGCCGTCACAACGCTGCATCGACGGTGTCGGCGACCCGAAGCGCGAGGGCGGCGATGGTCAGCGTCGGGTTCATCGCGCCGCTGGTCGGAAAGACGGAGCTGGAGGCGATCCAGCAGTTGTCGAGATCGTGGGTGCGACACTCTGCGTCGACGACGCCGTCGGCCGGATCCTCGCTCATGCGTGTCGTGCCCATGTGGTGGTAGGCGGGGCCGGTGCTGTCGGGGCCGGCCGTCCACTCGATGTTGACGCCGAGTTCCTCAAGGATCGATCGCTGGATCTCGTTTGCGCGCTCGATGGTTCGGAGCGCGCGCTCGCCGACGTTCCAGTGGACATCCGGGACTGGGTTGCCGTGGTTGTCGGTCGTCGATTCGTCGAGGCCGATGTAGCTGTCCTCGCGGGGGAGCTGTTCGACCAGCCCGCCCATGGCGATGTGGGTGCCGTAGCCGTCCCGCAGTCGCTCAAGCAGGTCGTCACCCCAGTCGTCGCCCGTGAGCGCCATCTCGACCGGCGAGGGGCCGGCGTAGTTGAAAAATTCCAATTTAAAGGGGGCAAACTCCTCGTCGGCGTCGTCGTAGAACTGGTGGGTTTCGCTGGTGAGAAAGCCGACGTGATTCTGGCGGGTCGGCTCATCGAGCGTGCCACCCATCCCGGCAAAGAGGTGATCCATGAAGAACTGTCCGACCGTGCCGCTGGAGTTGGCGAGGCCGTCGGGATACTGCTCGGACTCCGAAAGGAGGAGTAGTCGTGGGGTTTCGACGCCGCCCGCGGCGATGACAAAGCGATCTGCTTCCTGCCGGTGCTCGCCGTCCGGGGTCGCGTAGGTCGCGGCAGTGATCCGGTCGGCGTCGTGCTCAAGCCGCTGGACAGCAGCGCGGTCGATGACGGTCGCGCCCTTCTCCTCGGCCGATTCGATATGGACGGTACCGTCGTATTTCGCCCCGGACGGACAGACCGGCTGACAGGTGCCGTAGCCGACACAGCTGCTCCGGCCGTCGTAGACCTCGGAGTTCCGAGCGTTCGGCACCGGATGCATGGCGATTTCGAGTTCGTCGCAGGCCTCCGCGAAGAGGCTGTCGCTGTAGGAGGGTTCAAACGCCGGCATGGGGCGGGGCTCCTCGCGCGGCGGCGCGAAGGGATTCTCGCCGCCGGCGACGCCGATTGCCCGCTCGGCGGCGAGGTAGTACGGCCGCAGGTCGCTGTAGTCGATGGGCCAGTCGGTGCCGACGCCGCGCTCGCTCTGTGAGTTGAAATCCGCCTCGTGGAGCCGCATCACCATCCCCTGCCAGTGGAGCGTTGAGCCGCCGACGCCGCGAGCGCGGGCGTGATTCAGCGGGTAGAACCACGGCCCCGAGTTCGAGTGAGCGTCGCGTTCGGGATCGCTGTCCCACACGTCGGGGCGACTGTAAGTGGGCCGGATCGCTTTCTCCTGGCGGGCGAGTCGATCGTCAAAATCGAACCGCGGGCCGGCCTCCAGAACGACGACCTCGTGGCCGGCGTCGGCCAGCCGGTCGGCGACGAGCGCGCCCGCCGGCCCCGCGCCGACGATACACACGTCGGCGTCGGCGACGGGCGTGCGGTCGGTCGCGCCCGCGCTGTTTTCGATATCCTCGGCCGGTGGCCGCCCGCTCACGCCTGCGGCCCCCGTTGGTAGCTGTCGATCCCGCCAGCGTACCCCTGTGGGTTCTCGATGCCGACCAACTCGCCGCCGGTCGGTGAGGAGTATAGCGCGAGCAACAGTTCGTTGACAACGTAGTACCGCACTTCCTCGGCGGTCGAGCCGTCGCGGCGTGGTTCGGCGGTGTCGGCGGCCATCTCCCGGAGCAGCGAGTCCCGGTCGGCCGCCGACAGCTCGGCGAACCGGCCGTCGTACCACGACTGGGCGCGGTCGTTGATGGCGGTGACCGCGTCGGCGACGCCGGCGGCGTGGGTCTCGCCGGCCAGCCGACTGTCGAGGAACGTGGTGACGAACTCGTCGATGCCGCTGACTTCGTCCGGATACACCACCTCGGCGGCGGCAACCATTGTCTCGCGGATGTTGGTCTCGGCGGCGGCAGCGGCGTCAGTGTCGCCGTCGGACTGCTGGGCCCTCGGCGCGGCGTCACTACACCCGGCGACCGCAACGGAGCCCCCGAGCGCGGTCAGCGCGCTCACGGCATCCCGTCGGGTCAGTTTCATACCTCGATTAGGCAAACCTAAACCTTATATCCGTTGGAATCCGACCGCCGGGCGACGGGAACCGATACGGTTGTCCCGACGGAGCAACAGGCTCCGAGTACATCCTGCACAATGGCTTCACGCTTCGACCAACTCCGCGCTATCGCCGACGGCAGTGCTGACCGGTCGGTCGGCCTGACGCTGTTGGCCGGCGCGATCGCGGCGACGCTGCTGGTGCCGCTGACGTGGCTCGTGATCGAGGCCGTCCGCGTCGAGCCCGGGCGGGCGTGGGAGCTGATCGCCCGGCCGGCGACGATCGGCATCCTTCGAAACACGCTGCTGTTGGTCGTCGGCGTCACCACCTTCTCGATCCTGATCGGCGTCCCGCTTGCGTGGCTGACCGTCCAGACCGACCTCCCGTTCCGCCGGTTTTGGTCGATCGTCGTCGCCCTCCCGCTCGTCGTACCGAGCTACATTGGCGCGTTCACGTTCGTCTCGGCGTTCGGCCCGCGCGGGGAGTTTCAGGAGATCCTCCAACCGCTCGGCATCGAGCGACTGCCCGAGATCTATGGGCTGCCGGGCTCGATTCTGGTGATTACGCTGTATACCTACCCCTACGTCTATCTGACCGCCCGCGCCGGATTGCTGTCGTTCGATACGACGCTGCTGGAGGCCGCGCGGACGCTGAATCACGGCCGGTGGCAGGCGTTTCGCCGGGTGACGCTACCCCATGTCCGGCCGGCGATCGCCGCGGGCGCGCTGCTGTCGGCGTTGTATGCGGTGTCTGATTTCGGAACACCGGCGATCATGCGGCTGTCCGTCTTTACGCGGCAGATATTCGTCGAGTTCCAGACGTTCAGCCAGGATTACGCCTCGCTGCTCTCGCTGCAACTGCTAGGGATCGTCCTCGTCGTTCTTGCCGTCGAGTCCCGACTGCGGGAAGAGACTGATGGCCACGGCGAGGGCGTCGGCACGGCCGATGAGACACAGCCGATCGAGTTGGGCGTCTGGCGGTGGCCGGCGACGCTGCTGCCGGCGTCGGTGGCGGGGTTGGCGTTGCTCGTCCCGCTGTGGATCCTCGGGTTGTGGCTCGTGACCGCCGACTTTACGGCGCGCGACGAGTTGGCCCTCCAGCTGTCGACGGTGACGAACTCCGTCGGCGTCGCCGCCGCTGCCGCGTTCGTCGCCGTTGTCGTCTCGGTTCCGATCGCCTACCTCGCGGCCAGAGATGACTCGATCGCCGCGCGGCTCTTCGAGCGAGCGACCTACGTCGGCTTTGCTGTCCCCGGGATCGTGCTCGGGTTGGCACTGGTCTTCTTCGCCACCGGGTTCGACGGGCTGGATCTCCCGCTTATCCCGTCGATCTACCAGACTGTCCCGCTGTTGATCTTCGCCTACGTCGTCCGGTTCATGCCGCAGGCCGTCGGCTCGATCCGCACCTCGACGCTACAGGTCGATCCTAAGCTCGTTGAGGCTGCCCGGACGCTCGGAGAGACGCCGTTGGCGGCCTTTCGAACGGTGACGCTGCCGCTGGTCACCCCCGGCATCGTCGCCGGTGCCGCGTTGGTCTTTCTGACGACGATGAAGGAGCTGCCGGCGACACTGATTCTTCGCCCGACAGGGTTTGAAACGCTGGTGACGCTGATCTGGCGCGCCCAAGCCAACGCCTTCTATCAGTACGCCGTGGTGCCGTCGCTGTTGCTGCTGGTTGTCTCCGGACTCTCGATGCTCGTGTTGTTGCGCCAGGACAGTTGATCTCGGTCGCTGTCACCGGTCAGAAGGCCCGAAGGTCGTCGAGGACGGCGGCTGCACTCCCGTCAGCGATGGCGTCGCGGGCGGCGGTAAGCCCCGCATCGAGAGAGTCGACATCCTCACGCGCGTAGCTCCGGAGGGCTGCGTTGAGCGCGATGGCGTCGGCGAACTGATCGTCGCGCTCGCCGGCCACCACCGATTCGGTGATTTCCGCGGAGTCGGCGGCGATGTCGTCGACGCGAAGATCCTCACTCTCGAAGTTCATCCCGTAGTCGGCGGTTTCGATCTCGAAGTCGTCGAAGCTGCTCTCATCATCGCTGTCGGCATCCCACTCGGCGACCTTCGTCAGCCCAGGACGGATATCGTCGTAGCCTTCCATCCCCTGAAACATGAGGACGCGATCGAGGTCGTGGTGTTTGCTTTCGATGAATGTCTCGACGACCTTTTTCGCAAACGCGAGGTGGTAAAATGACCCCAGATGCACGTCGGCGTCGGCGGGGTTAGCCAGCGTTTCGATGGTGTTGACAAAGGTGCGGACGCCCATCTGATCGCGGCGATCGAACAGTTCGTCGATGGCGGGGTTGAACGCGGGCTGGTAATAGAATCCAAATCCGGTCGCATCGACCATCTTGGCTGATGTTTGGGGACTCAACTCTGTTGGGACGCCGAGTTCGTCGAGAACGTGTTTGTAGGCGTCCTGCTTCTGGGTCGGGACACGATCCCCGGAGTGGACGACAACCGGGGTGCCCGCGGCGGCGGCGACGACGCCTGCGCCAACACCGAGAATCGCCGACCGGCCCTTGCCGTCGTAGTTGGCACCGCAGTCGACGGGGTCACAGTCCGGGGCGGCGGTATCGACGTGTTCACACATCAGGTCGGTGTAGGCTGCCAACTCGGTCGGGGTGTTGCGTTTCCAGCGGTTGGCCAGCCAGAACGCCCCCAGCGTCGTCGGATCGGGTTCGCCGGCGATGATCCGCTCGAAGGCGTCGAGGGCCTGCTCGCGGGTGAGATCGTCAGCCGACTTGTGGCCGGAGCCACAGACCTCCGTCATCAGCCGTTTCAGGGGCCACTTGCCGAATGTCGTCATCTGTTGGGACATGGACATGGTTCAGCCGTCGAAGGCAAAAATATCCCGCTGTGGCCCAGCAAACCAACACACGAATGATCCCGCAGTTGTAATGACGGCCCATGAGTGACGATCGTCCCAGCCCAAGCGATGTGGGCACCGTTGAGGATGCCCCACCGATCGATAAAAAGCCCTACAAGATCATCTTTGAGGCCAACAAATGCTTTGGGGCGGGCAAATGCGCCGAGGCCTCCCGCAACTGGGAGCTGGATCTCGACACCGGTGTCGCTCAACCGCGGGCATACTTTCTCGATGAGTCGGAACTTGACGAAAACATCGCTGCCGCCGAGAAATGTCCGGCCAAGAAGGATCGCGGTGTTATCCATATCATTGACCGCAAGCAGGACATCGAGATCGCGCCCGATCCCCACGGCGATGGGACGCTGAGCGTCGACTGGTAACTAATCGAAACCGACTTTTGTGCGATCGGAGAACGGATAGACGCGCGAGGGTGGCTGAGCTAGGCCAAAAGCGGCGGGCTTAAGACCCGCTCCCGTAGGGGTCCGAGGGTTCGAATCCCTTCCCTCGCATCGCGTATCCGAACGACAGTGAGGATCGCGTATCGCTCTGGACGGATTCGAAGCAGGGAGTGGAGCGACTACCAGGAGCGAAACGACCGTGGTTCGAATCCAGTCCCTCGCAGTTCATACCCAGACGACAGCTATGGCTACCTGTCGGTTTCGACGCGATAAAAATGAGCCGTGTGTGACCCGATCGATTCAGAGTCCCATCAACTGGAACAGTTGCTGGGAGAGGTATCCGGCAACGATGGCTGCGACAAACGCCATCGTGATGTATACTACGAACGTCCCTATCCGTTTCCGACGGTGTGCGTGCGTGCTGAACATGGTTGACCCCGCCTGAACCGCAACTGCACCAGGCGTTATCGACTAATTAGTTTCCAGCTATTTAAAATGAGGCGGTACCAGTGGGGTGTCCCGCCGCTCTCCGGTGATCGTGTTATGAAAAGGCAATACCGCCCACGCGGCAAGAAAAGTCCCGCGTAGGCGACGTGCCTCAGATTGGTCCCCGCTGACGCTTCGGCCCTCCAAAGCGAAGCGTCATCGATGAGTAATCATGGGCAATACTTAATGATTCCGGGTTCGCCGAGCCCCACCGTCGATCCCGGCCAAAGAGAGGGCTTTTTTTCTCGTGGCTCCTTCGATATGCTATGTCATCCACCCCTGCTGGTCTTGTCCGCGCCATCGACTCCCACCGCGCGTTTGAACCGGGGGCGGACGCCGAGACGACGTTTGTCTCGACGACCACCGCCTTCGACGGCGTCGTTGACGCCGCGCCAACCGATGATGACCGCGTGGCGTTCACCGTGACGGTGACCGTCCCGATGCTTGGTACGGTAACCGACGACGACCTCGCGCCGATCGTCGAAGACGGCTGGTATGAGACCTTCGAGCGACGCGTCACCGACCTCGGGGCGATCTTCCGCATCGAGCGCGAGCTCACGCCACAGGTTAGCCACGACGAAAGTGAGGCCGTCGTCACCGCGACGCTCACCGATCGAAACGTCGAACGCGGCGTCGACGACGCGGCCGCGCTCATCGATTTTGTCGAAGGCACCTACGTCCAGGGGATCATCCCGGGCTACACCTACACTGATCCGGTCGCGGGACTGCTCGACCAGGCGCGGGCAGCCGGTGGCAGCTGAACAGCCGATACTGCAGGCCTGTCAGGTCATCGCGATGTAGGTCTGGGTGTCTTCGATCCCATCGATCGAGCCGATTCCGGTGGCGACGATATCCTTCACCGCTGCCGGCGAGTCGACCGACAGCGTGGCGATGAAATCCACGTCGCCGGCGACGACATCGGCGCGTTCGATGCCGTCGAAGCTCTCGATGGTGGATTTGACGCGGTCGACCTCGCTCGTGTTTGCCTTGATCAGCACGTAGGCGGTCACCATCGTTAGGCACCTCCCGCCGCGACCGCACCCGCCGGCTTTTCGCCGACGAGGAGTTGGCGTACCGCCGCCAGCTCAGAGAAGTCCGCCAACACGGCGAGTGAGTCGCCCGCCTCGATGGAGTTGTCGGGCAGCGGGATCCCCATCGGCTCGTCGCCTTTCCCGAAGGCAAGAATCCGGGATTCCGAGGGGAGGGCGACCTCGCTGAGCGTGTAGCCGCGGATCGGCGACTCCTCGGTGATCGTGATCCGGAGGATCTGGAGATTTTGGGCAACATCCGCGATCGCGGTCAGCGACCCCCCAAGGAGGGCGTTTTTCGCGCCGATCGCGCCGAGTCGCTCGGGGTAGACAACCTCGTCGACCTCGTCGGCGTACTGTTGGTAGATACTCTCACGGTAGTCCTCGTCGATCCGCATCACCGTCCGGCAGCCGTGGTGTTTGCCGATCAGACAGGCCGCAAAGTTGACGTTGAGGTCGCCGGTCAGCGCGCCGACCGCGTCGGCGTCGTCGACGCCGGCCGATTCGAGGACTGACTCTCTGGAGCCGTCGCCCTCGATCACCTCGAAGCCGGCCTCGCGGCCGCGCTCGGCGATCGTTGGATCAGCCTCGATTACCGTCACGTCGTGGCCTTCCTCCCGGAGGACGCGGCCAGTTCGGAGACCGACACGCCCGGCTCCAATGATAACAAATTTCATGTGGCGATCTAACACACTCGGCCCGCATAACTGTATCCCTGCCTGCGACACCATCCCGACTGACCGCGCCCGGCGCGCCGCCTCGCCGGTCGCGGCAACGACCCCTGTCACCGTTGGTTGCGGCAACGCCGCTCACCGGTAGTCGACACCGCAAAGAGTCCGCACCACGTAGTCGGCGTATGCTCGCAGTCATCAACTACGGCGTCTTTTTCGGGCTTGTGGTCGCCCACACGATCCTCGCAGCGGTCATGACGCGGTTTTTTCGGCTTCGATTGGACACGCAGGCCGGCTGGATCGGCTACTCCCTTGGGCTGTTGCCGATCCTGTTTTTTCTGTCGACGCTGGTGGTCACCGGCGCGCTCGGGCTGGGGCCGACCCTCGGCTCGCGGTTGGTCGTCTTTGCCATCCTCATCGGCTTGCCTGTCGCCCTTGGGATGACGATCGATCTGCTCTATGTCGCCCAGCCGGAGGATGTTGAGCTTCCTCAGCGACAGTGACAATGGGTCTGCTGGACTGTTATAGCGCGCTACAGGAACGCCTCAAGCTGCTCGCGCACCGCCGCGACAACCGCCTCAGGTGACTGACTGGCGTCGATCCGCACAAACCGCTCGGGGTCGGCCTCAAGCAGCCGCTCGTAGTTGTCCCGCACCTGCCGCAGATATTCCGCTCGCTCAAATTTGTTCGTCCCACCGCTCCGCTCGGCGGCGGTTTCGGGATCGATATCAAGGTAGATGGTGTGGTCGGGACAGCGGGTAAACGGCTCGTGGATCGACCGGACGTAGTCGAGGGGGTCGTCGATCTCACCGCCGGCCAGTGTTGCCCCCTGATAGGCGTACCGGGAATCGCTGTAGCGATCCGAGATGACAAGATCGCCGTCGGCGAGGGCCGGTCGGACGACACGGGAGAGATGGTCGGCGTGGTCGGCGGTGTACAGAAACAGCTCCGCCAGCGGATCGGCGTCGTCGGCGGTGATCGACCGGTAGACAGCGTCGCCGTACCACGACTCGGTCGGCTCACGGGTGAAGACGGCGTCGGGGTACGTCTCCTGTAGGGACTCCCAGACGGTCGTCTTCCCGCTGCCGTCGAGACCCTCCAAGGTCACGAGCATACAGGCCACTCCGCGCGCCGACGTATCAACCGTTCGCTCCGCGGTGCAATCGTGGCGTTCACTCACTGACCGCCCCACCACGAGCACACGCTACTTTTAGGTCGGTTCGGTGATAAGATGTGGTATGCATGTCTTAGTCGCCGGCGGAAACGGGTTTATTGGGGGCCACCTTGTCCCCGAACTGCTCGATGCTGGCCACGAGATAACCGTACTGGCGCGCAACCCCGACAGCGACGCCGTACCGGACGGTGTCGAGACCGTCAGCGGCGATGTCACCGCCTACGACTCCATCGAGTCGGCCGTCGACGGCCACGACGCCGTCGTCAACCTTGTCGCGCTCTCGCCGCTGTTCAAACCGAAAGGTGGCGACAGGATGCACGACGAGGTGCATCGCCACGGCACGGAAAACCTCGTGCGGGCCGCCGAGGCCGGCGGTGTCGACCGCTTCGTCCAACTGAGCGCGCTTGGCGCTGACCCCAACGGGGCAACCGCCTACATCCGCGCGAAGGGGCAGGCTGAGGCCCACGTCACCGACTCGGAGCTCGATGGGGTTCTCATCCGCCCCTCGGTCGTCTTCGGTGAGGGCGGCGAGTTCGTCTCCTTCACAAAAAAGCTCAAAGGCATGTTCGCACCTGGCGTGCCGGTCTACCCGCTGCCCGGCGGCGGCAAAACCCGGTTCCAGCCGATCTATGTCGACGACCTCGTCGGGATGCTGGCCGAGACGCTCACCGACGACGCTCACGTCGGCGAAACCTACGAACTCGGCGGCCCCGATAAACTGACACTCCGGGAGATCACCAATATGGTCTACGAGGCTGAGGGCAAATCGATCTCGATCGTCTCGGTGCCGATGGCGCTTGCGGGGGTCGGTCTCACGCTCGGCGGGAAGGTTCCCGGGTTCCCGATGGGTGCCGATCAGTACCGCTCGCTGCAGTTCGACAACACGACCGCCGACAACGATATCGGTGCCTTCGGCGTCGATGAGGCTGATCTCACGACGCTCGCCGACTATCTTGGTGTGTAGCGCCGCTCGTCGCCCGAACGCACAACGATCGCAGTCCATGTCAGCCCAGGTATATATACCGGGGAAAACGAGCGAAACTGTGCGTTGACCGACACCATCGCTGAAATCCTTACTCGGAACCGAATACCGATGAAACAGCCGTTTTGGACGGTCTATCCGGCTATAGTGGCTGTGTGTGGCTGTCTCACGACACAGAATCACACGAATCGGGAACTTCCGGCCGAAGCGACGTAGCCACAAGCTTTATCCGTTTTTTCGTGCTCTACTTGCGATAATGGAGAGGGAGCGTACCACATGAAACTCGCGATGATCGGCTTCGGACAGGCCGGTGGGAAGATCGTTGACAGGTTCCTCCAGTACGACGAGGAGACCGGCTCCAACATCGTCCGCGCGGCCGTCGCGGTCAACTCCGCGAAGGCCGACCTGATGGGGTTAGAGCGGATCCCCGAGGATCAGCGCATCCTGATCGGTCAGTCACGGGTCAAAGGCCACGGTGTCGGCGCGGACAACGAGCTCGGCGCGGAGATCGCCGAGGAGGACATCGACGAGATCCAGTCGGCGATCGACAGCATCCCGGTACACGAGGTTGACGCCTTCCTCATCGTCGCCGGGCTCGGCGGCGGCACCGGCTCCGGCGGCGCGCCGGTCATCGCCAAACACCTCAAGCGGATCTACACCGAACCGGTCTACGGCCTCGGTGTGTTGCCGGGTAGCGACGAGGGTGGGATCTACACGCTCAACGCGGCCCGATCCTTCCAGACGTTCGTCCGGGAGGTCGACAACCTGCTGGTCTTCGACAACGACGCCTGGCGGAAAACCGGTGAATCCGTCCAGGGCGGCTACGCGGAGATCAACAGCGAAATCGTCCGCCGGTTCGGCGTCCTGTTTGGTGCTGGTGAGGTCGGCGAGGGCGACGAGGTCGCCGAAAGCGTCGTCGACTCCTCGGAGATCATCAACACCCTGTCCGGTGGCGGCGTTTCGACGATCGGCTTTGCCGAAGAGGAGGTTGAGGTCTCCTCGTCCGGAGGGTTGCTGTCGCGTTTCACCGGTGACGACAGCACCGACGACCTCGACACCGCCAACACGACAAACCGGATCACCAGCCTCGTGCGGAAGGCCGCACTCGGGCGACTGACGCTGCCCTGTGAGATCGACGGGGCCGAACGCGCACTGGTCGTGCTTGCGGGCCCACCGAACTATCTCAACCGGAAAGGAATCGAGCGCGGCCGGAAATGGCTCGAAGAGCAGACCGGCAGCATGGAGGTTCGCGGCGGCGACTACCCGACGAAGGCCACCGGCCGGGTCTCCAGTGTTGTCCTGCTGTCGGGCGTCACAAACGTCCCCCGGATCAAGGAACTCCAGCAGGTCGCCATCGAGGCCCAAGACAACATCGACAACATCCAACAGGAAAGCGACGACAACCTCGAAGAGCTTGTCAACGACGACAGCGACGAGCTCGAATCGCTGTTCTGAGCCGTCCTCGCGGTTCCGTTTTCGACGCTCCCCTCAGCCATGCGTAGCCTTGTCCCATTCGCCGCTGTCGATCCGAAAACACGGCTCGATAGCGTCCTTACCGCCGACGAACGTGCCGCCTTCGCGCGGGTGCTGCTGCGCTCCGTGTGTGCGACACTCCGCGAGGCCGGCCACGAGACGACGGTGCTTGCGACGGCCCCACTCGACGAGGCCACGCTTGACGAACCCGCGCTGCCACCGGACACCTCGGTTGTTGTCGACGACCGCCCGCTGACAGCCGCGGTCAACGACCAGCTGGCCGCCGAGACGCCGACGCTGATCGTGATGGCCGACCTCCCGCTGGCAACGCCAGAGAGCATCCGCCGACTCATCGCCGCCAGCGACGACGCTGGCAACGACGCCGATATCGCCATCGCACCCGGGCTCGGCGGCGGGACGAACGCGCTTGTCGTTCGGGAGCCGGCGTTTCGGGTCGACTACCACGGCGCGTCGTATCTCGATCACCGTGCGGCCGCCGCCGATCTCGATGCGACCGTTAGCGTCGTCGACTCCCGCCAGCTCGCAACCGATATCGACGAGCCGGGCGACCTCGCCGAGGTGCTGATTCACGGCGACGGCCCAGCCCGTGAGTGGCTCATCGACGCCGGCGTCGAACTCGATACGGGTGATGGGCGGGTTGGGGTTCGGCGGTCGTGAGCGGGGCGGCGGCGGGGCTGACCGCAGCCGAGCGGTTTTTGCGGCCCCCGCCCCGACCCTCGGTATGTTCCCGGCGGCCGACGACTACGACATCGAGATCGCGGTCGACGAGTCGGCCGTCGACGACCTGCTAGCTGTCGAGCCGAACGATGTCGAGCCACCGGCCGAGCTCACCTTCTCGCGCAATGTCTTCGTCCCGCTGACGACCGCCTGTCGGTACACCTGTAGCTACTGCACCTACTATGACGTGCCAGGCGAGGCGACGCTCATGTCGCCGGAGGCGATCCGCGATGTCGTCGAAACCGGCGTCGACGCCGGCTGTACCGAGGCGCTGTTCACCTTTGGCGACAAGCCCGATGACCGCTACACTGAGATCCACCGCCAGCTCGATGAGTGGGGGTACGATTCGATTATTGACTACCTCTCTGCGGCCTGTGAGATCGCGCTTGACGAGGGTCTGCTCCCACACTCCAACCCCGGCGACATCACCGAATCGGAGTTCCACACCCTCCGCGATGTCAACGCGTCGATGGGCGTCATGCTGGAAACAACAGCCGATGTCGACGCCCACAGCGGCAGCCGCCGGAAGACCCCCGGCCAGCGACTCAACACGATCCGCGCCGCGGGTCGTGCTGGCGTGCCGTTCACGACGGGCCTGCTCGTCGGCATCGGCGAGACCTGGCGGGATCGCGCCGAGAGCCTGCTGGCGATCCGTGAGCTCCACGAGCGATACGGCCACATTCAGGAGGTCATCATCCAGAATGTCGTACCCAACGAGCGATCGGACTTCGACCAGCCCTCTGTCGCAACGATGCGCCGGGCGGTGGCGATGGCACGGGCCGCCCTGCCAGAGGAGGTCTCGGTGCAAGTTCCCCCAAACCTCTCGCCGACCGGCGAGCTGATCGACTGCGGCGTCGACGACCTCGGCGGGGTTTCGCCGGTGACAGATGACTACATCAATCCGGACTACGCCTGGCCCGCCCTCAACGAACTCAACGCGATCGCTGACGACGCGGGCCTGCCGCTGTACGAGCGGCTCCCGGTGTACGATCGGTATCTCCCGGCGGCGGTTCGCCGTGATGATGTTGCGCCCGCAGCCGATCCTGTCGATACCGCCGCCGACAATGACGCGTGGCTGTCGTCGCGGATTCAGTCGGCAGTAACCACCGACACCGCTGCTGGTCGTCGGTATCGTGCTGTCGCCGGCCGGCACCGACACCCGGTGACACAGCCCTGAGTCCCCTGGATTCGACGGAACTGCTGCGTGCCATCAGTCCGGTTTCAGTCGTCGGCGGCGATGCGATCCTCGTCGGCTGGCTGGAGCATCGGTGTCCCGTCGGCCCGCGGTCCGAGCGTTGGGCCATACTTGGCGTCGTCTTCGTCTGTGACGCTGATCGGCCGTTTCGTTCGGTAGTCGGTCGAGCGCTCGACGGGGCGGCGGCCGATCGCCGCGATCATCTCGACGTAGTCGCCGACACCCCGGAACTCGCCGTAGCTCCCGCCGGCCCGTTTGGTGATCTCCTCGGAGAGGATCGTCCCCATAAAGTCGTTCGCACCGCAGTTCAGGAGTTTGAGCCCCTTCGAATCGCCGTATTTGACCCATGAGCTTTGGATGTTGTCGATGTTGTCGAAAAAGAGCCGCGAGACCGCGATCATCAACTCGTCTTCGGCGTCGCTCGCGCCGCCGTCGACGACGCCATGTTCGTACAGTGGTGTGTTCTGGTGGACGAATGAGAGGGGCACGAACTCCCGAATCCCGCCGGTGCGATCCTGGAGGTCGCGGACGCGTTTGAGGTGCATCGCCCGATGCATGGCGTTGTCGACGTGGCCGTACATGATCGTCGCCGTTGTATCGAGTCCGGCGGCCATCGCACCCTCCATCGCCTCGATCCACTCGTCGCTGCTGATCTTTCCCGGACAGATCACATCACGAACCTCCTCGACGAGGATCTCGGCGGCTGTGCCGGGTGCGGAGTTGAGGCCAGCGGTGCGTAATCGGCGGTAGACCTCTTCGTAGCTCCAGTCGGTGCCGCGGCGGGCGTGGTAGGCCTCCTCGGGGGTCATCGAGTGGACGTGCACCCCATCGACCGACATGGCGTCGATCTGTTCAGTGTAGGTGCCGGGATCGGTTGCGTAGACGGCTGGTGGCTTGTAGTTCACCGCGCGGGCCGGTTCGTCGTAGCCCGCGAGGATCTCGTGGTGCTCGTCGTTGAGGGCGAAGGCGGGGTGGAGCCCCGAGACCGAACAGACCTCCGAGATCCCCAGATCGAGGGCGTCGTCGACGATCCGGCGGGAGTCGGCGGGCGTTTTCGTGAAGCCGGCATGGTCGGCCTCGTGGTCGGCCTCGAACTGGTGGGCTGTATCCTTGAAATTGCAGAACAGACAGCCCACGTTGCAGGCGGTGGTGACGTTGTTGTTGAGGTTGGCGACGAAGGTTACGTCGTCGCCGACCTCCTCGGCCCGTCGGCGGTCGGCGAGTTCGAGGACGGCCTCCTTGCGCTCGTGGTTGATCCCGTCGCGGTCAGTGCCGGTGGTCAGCAGTTCGACGGCGTCGTCGACGGTCAGTCGGTCGCCGTCCCGTGCCTTGGCGAGAGCGTTCTCAAATGACTGATCGCTCTCGGCGGTGTGCTCGAAGCTGATATCGGCGGCGTTGAGGTCGGCGGCCGACCGGCGGCTCATTACCGGACGGTGGGTCGTGCCGACTAAAAAGCGGTCGGTCGCGGCGGTCGCCACCGGCACCGGAACCTTACGATCGGCGCGACGAGACGGCGAACTGAAAGCTTGATAGGCGTGGCCGCCGCCGGTTGGAGCATGACCAGCGTCAAGGAGTTTCGGGTCGACCGCGAGCCCACCGACAGCGACCTCGGCGCGGGCCGGTTCGTGTTCACCGACGCCTACTCCGTTTTTGATTGGGGACAGATGCCCGATGCGATTCCAGAGAAGGGAGCTAGTCTCTGTACGATGGGTGCGTTCAACTTCGACCGCCTCGCCGACGCCGGTGTGTCGACCCACTACGAGGGTGTCGTCGACAGCGACGGCGCGGTCGTCGAGTTGGCTGACTGTGAGACCCCGCCGACCGAGATGGCGATCCAGCTTACACAGGTGCCCGACCTCCCGTACGACAGCCGGACGGGATACGACTACGACGCCTACCACGACGCCGTTGGCGACCATTTCCTGATCCCACTGGAGATCGTCTTCCGCAACACCGTCCCGGTCGGCTCCAGCCTCCGGAAGCGCGGTGAGCCCCGCGAGTACGGCCTCGATAGCGACGAGTGGCCCGACGAGAAGGTCGCACTGCCCGAGCCTGTTGTTGAGTTTTCGACCAAGTACGAGGAACAGGATCGGTATCTCAGCCGCGACGAAGCCGACGAAATAGCCGGCATCGCCGACATCGATTCCCTCGAATCGATCGCGCTGTCGGTCAACGAGCTGTTGAACGAGCAGGCGGCCGACGCCGGCTTCACCCACGAGGACGGCAAGATCGAGTGCCTCTACGCCGATGGCGAGGTTCGCGTCGCCGACGTGGTCGGCACCTTCGACGAAAACCGGTTTTCGGTGGACGGTCACCAACTTTCGAAGGAGGTGATCCGGCAGTACTACAAACGCGAACAGCCCGAGTGGGTCGAGGCTGTCGCCGCGGCGAAGGAAAACGTCGCCGACGCCGACGGCGCGGACTGGCGGCCGCTCTGTGCGATCGATCCGATCTCGCTGCCGGATTCGGTGCTGACGGCGGTTGCCGATATGTACACCGCGGGTGCCAACGCCTACACCGGCACCGCATGGTTTGACGCGCCACCGCTGGACGACGCAGTTGCGGCGATAAAAAGGCTGTAGGATGGCGGCTGTTGCCGATCAGTCGTCGGCTGCCTGCGGCGACTCGGTCGGGCCGAGCGGTTCTTTCGGCTTGATCGGGGAGCCCTCTTCGAGCCCCTGCTCGGCGAGAGCCATACTGCCCATCACCTCGATGATGAGGCGGTTGGCGAGCCCGCTGGTGACGCCGCCGTTGTAGGAGTTGGTGTCGCTGGTGTCGTAGGCCGGCGAGACCTCGACGATATCGAAGCCGAAGTCCTCGGGATCGAGGGCCTTGACGACCTCACGCACCATGTAGATCGCCTCCCGGGGGATCAGTCCACCAGGCTCTGGCTCGCCGGTGCCGGGCGCGTAGGCGGGTTCCATCACGTCAACATCGAAGGAGACCCACACCGCGTCGGTGCCGTCGGTCGCCCGCTGGACGGCGTCGGCGACGATCTCGTCGAGATCCATGTTGCCGACCTCCATCGAGGTGTACCATTTCATATCCGCTTCGCGCATCTCCTCGTAGGTGTCCGGACCGGGCCAGAAGCCACGCGGGCCGATCAGGGTGTAGTTCTCGCCGTCCATGATCCCCTCATCGAAGACCCGCTTGACCCACGCGCCGTGGTCGTACTCGAAGCCGGTCAGCCCGTCGTCGCCGGTGTCGGCGTGGCAGTCGAAGTGGATGAGGCCGATGTCGTCGTAATCGTTGGCCTCGGCCCATCCCTTGATGTCGGGGTAGGAGATCGAGTGGTCGCCGCCGATGACGATCGGCGTTGCCTGCTCGCTGATCTCGTAGACGGCGTCCTCGATGTTGAGCTGGCTCTGGCGGGTGTCGCCGGGTGAGACCGCCGCATCGCCGGTGTCGGCGACGCTGAAGGTGTCGAAGGGGTCGACGCCGGTTTCGATGTTGAAGTGCTCGTATGGCGGCGAGGGCACTGTCGAGGCTGCGCGCACTGCACGCGGCCCGTAGCGGGTGCCGGGACGGATCGTTGTCGCCGTATCCAGCGGCGCGCCGATGATGCCGATGTCGACGTCCTCCTCAGCCAACTCGTCGCGGTCAACCTCGGGGAGTTTGAGGAAGGTTGGGATGCCGCTGAAGATGGGTTCGTTTGATTCCTTGTACTGATCGCCGTAGATGTCTTCGCCTGATCGGTCGTCTGTCATAGGTTGTTATCTCGTGCAATCCCGAGCCTGCGGTGACTCGTTGTTGCCCACCCGGATGGAGATTCAGATCATACTAAAGCGTTTCTTGGATGAAGTTCAAGCTATCGGGGTGTTTAGGTGCAAACTCGAACAGTTTGATGCACCTTATATTCCTTAATGACCGTTCTGGGTGACGACATCCGGGCTCTCCCGGAAGGCGAGATGTGTTGCCACATCGAGGGTGTCCCCGGTGTGGCGCGCGCTCCGCTCGAAGAGCAGATGACACCGGTGGAGCGCGAGTAGCGGCTCCGGTCGGGCGGCTTCCAGGTGGTCGATGGCGGCTGTCGAGGCGGTATCAAACCGTGTGAGTTTCTCGCGGGCTGTTGTTACCTGGCTGTACTCCGGGTCGATAACGGCGTCCCTGACGGTCTCAGCGGCCGCATCGAGAGCCTCATGTACCGATGTGATCCCCTCGGCGACCTCGTTGTCAAGCGGCTCGGTTATCTCCTCGGCGGCGATCGTGGCGATCTCGTCGGCGATCCCGGCCATCAGGGCGATATCCTGGGCCGCCGACCGGTAGCCGATCAGCGGGAACCCCGACCCGACGCCGACGGCCTGGTTGAGCTGGGGGTTCCGGTAGGTCGTAAACACGAGCCGCAGGAACAGCGAAAACAGCTTTTCGAGCTGCGGGCTCCGATCCTGTGCCCGGCGGGCCGCCTCGGGGTCGGCCGCCAACAGCGCGTCGACCGCGCTTGAGCGGATCGTTGCCTCGGTGCGACCCAGCCGCCCGAACAGCGTCGGCAGATCGAAGTCGTCGGGATCGACCGAACACCGGATCGTGATGTGAGTTGCCGACTCCTCGACGATCCCCAACCCCATCAGCCGGCGTTCGGCATCGAGGACGGCGTCGTACTGTGCGGCGGTGAGGGCCTCGTCGGCTTCGATCCGGATGAACCCGCGACCGAGCACATACTGGGTGACAACCGCCCGCGAGAGCGCGTCGGCACTCATCGTATCGGCGGAGATCGTCGTTTCGGTCTCGGTCAGCGCGGGTTGGGCTGGCGTCACAAGCAGCGAGTTGCCGTTTTCGTCGCGCTGGACGATCAGCTCATCACCTTTCATGAGATCATGGCGGTGGGCCCACTCGGCCGGCACCGTCACCGCCAATGTTGAAGAACCCAACTGCTGGGCTTTCCGGCGGATCTGGCGATCATCACCTTTCATCTACGGCACCTCAGAAGTTGTGCATGCGAAACCATGTGGCTGAAAAAGCAATCGTACTTGTGTTGTATAAACGTCAGGGTGTTCGTTCAAACAATTATAACCGAAGACAGGAAAATGGGTGCCGTTACTCCTCGTCCTCGCCGCCGGCGACGATGGTGCGGCGACCATCACGGTCGAGGGTGCGGACGCCGTAGCTGTCCTTCGTGGCGTAGGCGACAGCGACGAAGACAACGAGGCTGACCCCAGCGGCGATAAATGTCGGTAGCCCGTCGAAGGAAGCGGTGAAGATGTCGTTTTCGATGTACAGGAGCGTGTTCTCGTAGGCGTAGGTGGTTGGAACCAGGACGAACAGTCCGAGCCGCGTCAGCGAGCCGCCGACCATCGAGGCCAGCGCGGCCGGCGTGGTCGCCATATCCGGCCAGTAGAGTCCCATCACCAGCGGGACGAACGCGCCTGCCAGCATGATGTCAAACGCCAACACGAGCAACATCCCAGTCGCCGAGACCCGAATAGCGAAAAAGATGCCAAGCAGCGTGATCGGAACCGACATCAGTCGGGTGACCGTCAGCAGCTTGTCGCTGTCGGTGCCAAGCAGCCCGCCGTCGCTCCCGTTGTCGTCGCTCGTGCCGCCATCGGTGGCGACCGCTTCGCTTTCGTCAACGCGGATGTTGCCGATGTTGCGAGCGATGACCGCCGAGGTGCCGAGGATCGCCCCATCGCTTGTCGAGAAGGATGCTGCGAGGATCCCGGCGATAACAAGCGCGCCGAGCCACGGCGGCACCGCGTTTTGCAACAGGGTGTAGAGGACGGCTTGCCCGCCGCTTTCGACGCCGAGCGACGCGAGAATTGGGTTCGCCGACAGCGCGACGATCGAAAACGGGATCCCGATGATCAGGGTGCCGGCAGCACCGATAAAGCAGGCCTTCCGGGCGGTTTCGGGGCTGTCAGCCGCGAACACCCGCTCCATGAAGTCGATGGCGACGATGTCGCCGAGCCCGAGGGCGACGATGGTGGCGAGGTTGATGTAGGCACCCTGACTCGGATCAGTTAGTTGGCCAAGGTTTGTCGGGCCCATCCCCGAGGGGATGGTGATCCCGTACTGGCTCGTCACGAAGATGATGAGCGCGATCGAGCCAACAAGGGCAACCCCGGCCTGCAGGAAGTCGGTGTAGGCAACCGAAAACAGGCCGCCGGCAACCGTGTACGCCAACACGAGGGCGGCGATGATGAAGACGCCCATCTGGAAGCTCGTGCCGACAAAGATCTCAAAGAGGAAGCCGCCGGCGACGAGGTTTCCCGCCAAGAGGAACGCGTAGGCAACCGACATGATGACGCTGGCGAGGATCTCGGCCGTCCGGCCGTACTTTCGGCGATAGAAGTCCGGCAGCGTCGTGAGGTTCATCCGGTTCATCGGCTTGGCGAAAAACAGCCCTGTCAGGAACAGACAGGTTGCCAGTCCGACTGGGAGTGCCGCCCCGGCCCAGAACCCGAAGGAGGCGACGAGATCTGTGTTTCCTAATGTTGCATTCGAGTCCAGCGATTGGGCCATCAGCGTCGCCGCCGCCAACGGGAGGATCAGCCCCCGGCCGGCGACGATGTAGTTGACGCTGTCGCCTTTCACCTTCCGGGCGACATAGAAGCCGATCCCCAGCATCGTGACGATGATGCCGATGATCCCATAGAGGATGACACTCATCGAATGCTCACCCCAACTTCGGCAGCACGTGATACGTGTTTGTCTATTCTTCCGCGCAAGCGGCGTTCTTTCGCGTGCATATTATCGACAAAGATGGAGATTCGTTCATCAATAAAAAGCTCTGGCCTGTATTTGTATATTTACTTGTGCACCGCGGGTGTAGACATAAACTACGCCCATCCGTACCAGCATATATAAACAGTTTGTACACCCACCAGCGGCTCCCGGTCGGTGATGAGGGGTTAGAGCCGCGCCAGCCGTCTGCCCGTGTCAGCTTCGACCCGAAGTTCCCGCCACTCAAGCAGGCCGTGTTTGAATCCGCGGTAGCTCAACGCCGCCCCATGTGGTGCGAAGATGACGAGGGCGAACGGTTCCGGGATCGAGCGTTTGTCGATCCGCGTGAGCCCCGAGATCGACTCCGAGCTGGTGTGAGAGTGATAAAACACGCGTGGCGGCGGTGGCACCCGCTCGTCGACGGTCGTCTCAAACCGGCGTTTCGGGATCGACGACTCGTTTGGGATCGGAATATGGCGGGTCGCCCGGAGGTGACGCCCGCGCCGCCGACAGCCGAGAAAGCCGCCGGCCTCGTTGGGATGGTGGGTTGCGACGTGGCTCTCGATGGACGTACGGATCGGCGGCGGGATGACAACGGTTCGGATCGGCCAGGGAACCACACCACCGTTTCTCGCCGCTGCGGCACAGTCCTTTCGCCTCGGTCAGTCGTCAGCGATACCTGGCGTCTCGCTGAGATCGAGATCGTCGTCGACCGGCTTGGCCGGGTTGGCGTCCTGTGCTGTCGGCGACAATCCGAGTTGGTAGTTGTCGGGATCGGCCCCATCACGCAGACTCGTCCGGCCGCGGTGGACGGCGACCGCGTCGTCGAGATGGAGTTCAACCGCTTCCAGCAGCGCCTCGGCCTCAAGTGGCTGGCCGCGGGCTTTGATCTCATCGATGAGCGCGTCGTCCGGCACGTCGAAGGCGCGCTGGGTGATGATCGGCCCCTGATCGAGGTCGGTCGTCACATAGTGGGCGGTGACGCCGGCGATGCGGACGCCCTCTTCCTTGGCCTGCCGGTAGGCAGCCGCCCCGGGGAAGGAGGGTAACAGACTCGGGTGGATGTTGATGATCCGATCCTCATACCGGAAGACGATCTTCGGGCCGAGAATCCGCATGTATCGCGCGAGGACGATCAGATCCACGTCGTGTTCGGCTAAGATATCGAGCATCCGATCCTCGTCGGGTGAGCCCTTGCCGTCGCCGATATCGTAGAACGGGATATCGGTTGGTTCGACCACATCCCGGAGGGTTCCGCGGTTGCTGATGACCGCCGAGATCTCCACATCGAGGTCGCCGTCGGCGGAGGCAGCTTCCATCAGTGCCTCCAGACAGTGGGATTCCTTGGTGACACAGACGGCGATCCGCCGGGTCTCCCGGTCGCTGGGGAACCGCACCTGGATCTCGACGCCGAGTTCGCGGCCCAGCTCCGAGAGGGCATCGCGGAGGTCGTCGCGCTCGCAGGTCATCTCGCCGGTGTCGACCCGCATCGACATCCGGAAGAGGCCATCCCGAACCGCCTGATCGAGGTCCTCGATGTTGATGCCGCGCTCGAACAGGAGAGTGGTGACCCGGGCGATCAGGCCGGTCTTATCGCCCCCGATCACGGTGATCTCGGTGAGTTCGGTCGTCATCGCCACACCTCCGTCTCGTCGTCGTCGTGAGTCATGCCCGGGCGAACGCCACCGCCGGCCAAAAGCGTGTTCATCCGGCCACAGGCCTGCTTCGAGGGGGCTGCCGGGGAATGATTAAGTGGACAGCCGCGGTGGTGGTAGCCAGATGGCTGACGATTCGGAGGGGATGTTGTCGTGGGACGAATCCGTGTTCCGCAACGAACACGTCTTCGAGATCGACTACCTCCCCGAGACCTTCCACCACCGCGAAAGCCAACTGGAGAGCCTGAAGTACGCTCTCCGCCCCGCGGTCAGAGGGTCGCGGCCGCTCAACACGATGATCCGTGGGCCGCCCGGCACCGGGAAAACGACCGCCGTCCAGAAACTGTTTGGCGAACTCGGCGGGAAAAGCGACATCGAGGTCGTCCGGGTCAACTGCCAGGTCGATTCGACGCGATACGCCGTCTTTTCACGCCTCTTTGAGGGCGTCTTCGAGTACGAGCCGCCGGCCTCCGGCATCTCCTTCAAGAAGCTCTTCGGCCAACTGACCGACCGTCTGGTCGAAGAGGAGACGGTTCTCGTCGTCGCCTTAGACGACATCAACTACCTGTTTTACGAAAACGAGGCCGGCGACACGCTGTACTCGCTGCTGCGCGCCCACGAGGTGCATTCGGGGGCAAAGATCGGTGTCATCGTCGTCTCCTCGGATCTCTCGCTTGATGTTATCGACGACCTCGACGGCCGGGTACAGAGCGTCTTCCGGCCCGAGGAGATCTACTTTCCGCGCTACTCCACCGATGAGATCGCCTCGATCCTCCGGGAACGGGTCAAGCGTGGCTTCCATGAGGGCGTCATCGGGAGCCCGGAGCTCGATACGGTCACGGAGTACACCGCCGACAGCGGCGACCTTCGGGTCGGCATCGACCTGCTGCGTCGGGCCGGCCTCCACGCCGAGATGCGGGCCTCCCGTACCATCACCGAGGAGGATATCGATGCCGCCTACGAGAAGTCGAAACACGTCCACCTCTCGCGGTGTCTGGACGGGCTCTCGGAGTCCGAACGCGCCCTGATCGAGGTGTTGCTTGACCACGACGGCAAACAGGCCGGTGAGGTCTATGAGGTCTTCAGCGAGGAGACCGGGCTGGGGTACACCCGCTACTCCGAGCTGGTCAACAAACTCGACCAGCTTGGGCTGATCACCGCCACGTACGCCGATGTCGACGGGCGGGGTCGCTCCCGGGAGCTCAGCCTTGACTACGAACAATCGGCCATCGTCGACCGCCTTGAGTAAGGTTTCGCCGGGATCGCTGATCTGGTCGCGGCCCCACGCGAGGTCGACTGCCTCCGATAGCTGTATGTCTCTCCGTGAGACACCCTCAGGCATGAAATCGACTGGCGGCAGCGACGCCGCGAAACGACGTGCCGGCGAGGCCGCAGCCGACACCGTTGAGGCGGGGATGGTTGTCGGTCTCGGCACCGGGAGTACCGCCGCCTACGCGATCGAGGCACTGGGTGATGCTGTCGATGGCGGCCTCGATATCGTCGGCGTGCCAACCTCCTTTGGGGCGCGTCAACGCGCCATCGACTGCGGCATTCCCCTCTGCAGCCTTGATGCGGTCGATGAGATCGATATCGCTATCGACGGAGCCGATCAGTTCGTCGACGATACCGGCAGCTGTCTCAAAGGCGGCGGTGCGGCCCACAGCCGGGAGAAACTCGTCGCCAGCGCGGCCGACACCGTTCACATCGTCGTCGACGAGACGAAACTGACCGACGCCCTCGACCATCCGGTGCCGCTCGAAGTGCTGCCGGATGCCCACACTGTCGTCGCCGATGCCGCCCGCTCACTTGACGGGGAGCCGACGCTCCGTGATGCGGCCAACAAGGATGGCCCGGTCGTCACCGACAACGGGAATCTTGTCTGCGATGTCGACTTCGGAACGATTTCCGATCCCGCCTCATTGGCGACACACCTCTCGGCGGTGCCGGGCGTCGTCGAACACGGATTGTTCGTCGACTGTGCGACAGCGGTCTCGGTCGGGCGTGCTGACGGCGTCTCGACGACGACGTACTGAGCTCGCAGAGAGCGATGTCACTCCTCGGTGCTGAAAAAAGCAGGAACAACAGACGCCGACTTAGAGGTCGCGCGGCTGCACCGTCTTCCGGTCGTTATCCTCGGCGCGTCGGGCTGCGTCTTCGAGCAGCTCCTCGACTTCCGCGTCGAGTGCGTCGTAGAAATCCGAAGCTACGTTCTTGTCGCTCAGGGCCTCTTTGACCGCTGCTTTGACGATAAGATCTGCCATGCAGTGCGTCGTACCCAAGCCTCCATAATAAGGATTACCATGTCCCGACGCGCATCTCCGCGGATCCGGTCGGTCTGAGTGCTGTGTGCACCGAATTGTCGACTCATCGATCTCCGGAGACGGTGGCTTTATATATTACAAGGGCCGCCTGACAGCTACCGCAGCGACCGAACCGTCTTATGCCCACCGCCGACACCGCCGACACTGCCGACCACTACGTCTACATCCTCCGGTGTGCCGACGACAGCTACTACACCGGCTACACCACCGACCCCGACCGCCGGCTGGCCGAACACAACGCCGGCGAGGGGGCAAAATACACTCGTGGCCGAACACCGGTCGAGCCCGTCTTTCTCGCCGCGTTTGACTCCCGATCCGCCGCGATGGCCCGCGAGTACGAGATCAAACAGCTCCGCCGAAGCGAAAAGGAACAGCTCATCGCCGACGCCGACGAGTTACCGTGGCCGGGTGACGGGATCGATAGCGACGATGAGTAATCGATCGGCTTCGACGGTGTGGCAACTCCTCTCGCGGGCTGCGCGCCGAAGTGGAAACGCTTTACCCCGCTGCCCGGGATCGATTCGGTATGAAGGTACTCGTCACGGATCCGATCGACGACGCGGGCCTCGATCGGCTGCGTGAGGCTGGCCATGAGGTGCAGACCGAGTATAAAATCGACGGCGACGACCTGCTTGACGCGGTCGCCGACGCCAACGCCCTGATCGTCCGCTCGGGCACCGACGTGAGCGAGGCGATCTTCGAGGCGGCCGACGACCTCGTGATCGTCGGGCGTGCCGGCATCGGCGTCGACAACATCGACATCGAGGCCGCCACCGACCACGGCGTCATCGTCGCCAACGCCCCGCAGGGCAACGTCCGTGCGGCGGCCGAACACACGGTTGCGATGGCGTTCGCCGCCGCTCGCTGGATCCCGCAGGCTCACACCCGCCTGAAAGACGGCGAGTGGGCAAAATCAGATTATCTGGGCTACGAGGTCAACAACAAGACGCTGGGGATCGTCGGGCTTGGCCGCGTCGGCCAGGAGGTCGCCAAACGCCTCGACAGCCTCGGGATGGATCTTGTCGTCTTCGACCCTTACATCTCCGAGGAGCGGGCCGCCCAGTTCGGCGCGGAGCTCATCGACGACCTCGATGAGTGTCTCAAACTCGCCGACTTCGTGACGATTCACACGCCGCTACTGCCGGAGACAGAAAACATGATCGGGAGCGACGAGCTGGAGTTGCTCGACGATGGCTTCCTCATCAACTGCGCCCGCGGCGGGATCGTCGACGAGGACGCTCTCGCCGAGGCTGTCGAAAACGGCCCGATGGCCGGCGCAGCGCTCGACGTGTTCGCCGAGGAGCCCGTCAGCGAGGACTCGCCGCTGCTCGATGTTGACGAGATTGTCGTCACGCCACACCTCGGCGCGTCGACGGAGGCCGCCCAGGAGAACGTCGCCGTCGACACCGCCGAGCAGGTCGTCGCGGCGTTCAACGACGAACCGGTGCTCAACGCCTTGAACGCGCCGTCGGTCGACGAGACCGCGTTCCCCCGGATCAAGCCGTATCTCGGCCTTGCGGAGACGGCGGGCAAGATCGCCGCCAATCTGCTCGGTGAGCGTATCGAATCCGTTGAGGTCACCTACGAGGGTGACATCGCCGAGGAAGACATCGACCTTGTTACCGCCAGCGCGCTCAAAGGCGTCTTCACGCCGCTTGAGTGGCAGGTCAACTCCGTCAACGCCCCACAGCTCGCGGAGGATCGCGGTATCGACGTGACCGAGTCGAAAACCCGACAGACCGATGACTTCCAGAGTCTCGTCAGCGTTCGCGTTGCCGACGGCGACGAGGAGATCACGGTCTCGGGGACACTGTTCGCCGGCGATGACCCCCGGATCGTCCGCATCGACGGCTACCGCGTCGACGCGATCCCGTCGGGCCACATGGTCGTCGCACGCAACAAGGATGCCCCGGGCGTGATCGGCTTTATCGGCAGCATCCTCGGCGACAACGATATCAACATCGCCGGCATGTTCAACGCCCGCGAGACGATCGGCGGCGAGGCGCTGACCGTCTACAATCTGGATGTCGATGTTCCGGATGACGTTGTCGATCAACTGCTTGCCGACGACCGCATTACCGATATCACGGCGATCACGCTGGACGACGAGTAATAACAGCTTGTTCGACTCTGTTGGGTAATTCGTCACAAATCGGTTGATTGCCTATCGGTGGAGAATATCCTTGCTCAATAGTCCTCGATACGCCTGTATAATTGTACGCTCATCTGTAGCGATGAGTACTTCTTTTGTGAACGGAGCTCGTAACTGGTCTCAAGATGGTCAGCAGAGAGAGCG
>NZ_JABEBY010000004.1:0-185937 GCF_046719765.1 Halonotius sp. F2-221B | reverse complement strand
TCCACGAGGATTGAGCGCGATCACCGAACCAAACATCTGGCCGTATCTTACCGGTAAAGATTCGAACTAAACACTATCAGTCAGTTCAGGTGATCGACGACGATCCGGACGATGACCTGTTTCTGGAGATCGCGCTCGAAGCCGAGGCGGAATACATTGTTTCCGGCGACCCACATCTCACCGACCTTGGAGCGTTTCGTGATATCGAGATTGTCTCGCCGTCTGAATTTCTCGAAGGATCAAGCGAGACGCTGTAGCTCTGCGACCAGTTGAAACGAAGACATCATCGACAGGAAGTGCGAACGATCCCTTACCGTCCACGACCGCATCCAACAACACTTATCCCCGGCTGTCGGTTTCCCAAATTCATGAGCGAAATCGCTGTCGTCCTCCCGGACGGCTCCGAACTGGGCGTGCCCGAAGGGGCGACGCTGGAGGATGTTGCCTACGAGATCGGCCCCGGCCTCGGCGACGACACCATCGCCGGCAAGATCGAAGGTGAACTAGTCGACAAAGCAACCCCTGTCAGCGACGGCGACCGGGTTGAGATCGTCACCGACCAAAGCGACGAGTACCTCTCGGTGCTGCGACACTCGGCGGCCCACGTCTTTGCACAGGCTCTGCTGCGACTGTACGACGACGCCAAACTCACCATCGGCCCATGGACCGAGGAAGGCTTCTACTACGATATCACCGGCGTCGATCTCGACGAGGGAGACCTCCGAGAGATCGAAGATGAGATGCAGGAGATCGTCGAGGCCGACTACGACATCGAGCGGGTCGTTTACGACCGCGAGGAGGCCGTCGCCAAGTACGAGGACGAAAACGAGTACAAACTCGATATCCTCGACCGCGAAGCCGACGAGGCCGAAGTCTCATTCTACGAGCAAGCTGAGTTCGAGGATCTCTGTCAGGGCCCCCACGTCGAATCAACCGGCGAGATCGGCGCGTTCAAACTCCTCAACATCTCGTCGTCATACTGGCGCGGCGACGAGGACAACGACACCCTCACGCGGGTTCACGGGACGGCCTTCGAGAAGGAGTCTCAACTGGAGGAGTTCCTCGAAATGCGCGAGGAGGCCAAGGAACGCGACCACCGCAAACTCGGCCAAGAGCTCGATCTGTTCTCGATTCCGACCGTCACCGGCCCCGGACTCCCACTCTACCATCCCAACGGCAAAACCATCCTCAAAGAGCTTGAGGCATACGGCGAGTCGATGAACGAGGAGTACGGCTACGAGTACGTCGAGACGCCGCATCTCTTCCGCACCGAACTCTGGAAGCAGTCGGGGCATTACGACAACTACGTCGACGACATGTTCCTGCTCGACGTGAACGACGAGGAGTACGGCCTCAAGCCGATGAACTGCCCGGGCCACGCGACGATCTTCGAGCAAAACTCCTGGTCGTACCGCGATCTGCCCGTCCGCTACGCCGAGAACGGCAAAGTCTATCGGAAGGAGCAGCGCGGCGAACTCTCGGGGCTTTCCCGGGTGTGGGCGTTCACCATCGACGACGGCCACCTCTTCGTCCGGCCCGACCAGATCGAGTCGGAGGTCAACGACATCATGGCGATGATCAACGACGTACTGGAGACGTTCGACCTCGACTACGAGGTCGCCCTCGCCACGCGGCCGGAGAAATCCGTCGGCGGCGACGAGATCTGGGAGGAGGCCGAATCCCAACTCGAATCCGTCCTCGAAAGCGCAAACATGGACTACGAGCTTGAGGCTGGCGACGGCGCGTTCTACGGGCCGAAGATCGACTTTGCCTTTACTGACGCCCTGGGGCGCAAGTGGGACGGGCCGACGGTGCAACTCGATTTCAACATGCCCGAGCGGTTCGATCTCTCCTACACCGGCGAGGACAACGAGGACCACCGCCCGGTGATGATCCACCGCGCCCTCTACGGCAGCTTCGAGCGATTCTTCATGGTGCTCATCGAGCATTACGACGGCAAGTTCCCGCTGTGGCTCGCGCCCGAACAGGTGCGTATCCTCCCGATCAGCGACGACGAACTCGGCTACGCCCACCGCTTGAAAAACGACCTCGAAGACGCCGATTTCCGCGTCGACATCGAGGATCGATCCTGGACGCTCGGCCGGAAGATCCGTGAGGCACAGGACGACCGGGTGCCGTACATGCTCGTTGTCGGCAGCGACGAGGCCGAGGCCGGCACCGTCTCAGTGCGGGATCGCAAAGAGCGCGAACAACAAGACGTTGAACTTGAGACGTTCATCGATCACCTCACCGACGAGCGCGACGAGAAACGCAAAGAACCCGATTTCCTCGACTAATCCGGCGGGTTGCTGACGACCCAACCTCGCCGCGGCGTTTATTCGACTCCCACCCGTCGATCCAGCTATGCGCGCCGTCAGATTCCATAGCCACGGTGGCACCGACGTACTCCAGGTAGACGAGATCCCCCAGCCAGAGCCGGCGGGCGACGAGGTGGTGATCGCCGTCGACGGTGCAGCGGTCAACCCCGTCGACACCTACTTTCGGGAGGGCTCCTACGAGCCGTTCACGCTGCCGATGATCCCCGGTATCGACGCCGCCGGCGAGGTCGTTGCCGTCGGCGACGACGTGACCGGGTTCACCGCGGGCGATGCGGTCATGGCTACCGGCATCGGTAAGGATCACTACGGCGGCTACGCCGAGTACGCGGCGATCCCCAACGACCGGGTCGTCACCCTCCCCGAGGGCGTCGATACCGTCGAAGCTGGCGCGGCGGGCGTCGCAGCCGTCACGGCGTGGCGCGCGCTGATCGACCACGCTGACCTCCAACTCGGCGACCGATGTCTGATCCACGGGGGGAGCGGCGGTGTCGGCCACGCGGCTGTCCAAATCGCGACCGCCGCGGGCGCGCAGGTTATCACGACCGCCAGCCCGGGGTACCACGACGAGCTTGCCGATCTTGGCGCGGATCACGTCTTCGATTACCGCCGTGATGATCTCGCCGACGCGGTGCTCAATTCCAGCGACGGCGGCGTCGATGTGATTCTCGATCACCGCATGCACGAGTATCTCCAGTTCGATGCCGACGTGGCCGCCACCGGCTGTCGGGTCGTCGGCATCGGCGAAAAGGAGCAGTCGGTCGGCTTCAGCCAGTCTTCAGCCGCCCGCGGGAAGGATCTGCAGCTGACGCTGATGAGCATGTTCAACACACCCGATCTGCGGGAGCCGCTGTCAAACGTCGCCGCACTGCTAGCCGACGGCAAGCTGGAGATTCAGCTTGCCCAACGCTACGATCTCGACGGCGCTAGCGAGGCCCAGCGCGCCGTCCTCGAAGAGAGCTTCCTCGGCAAACTCGTCATTACGCCCTGATCCCACAGGTTAGTTGACGACGAGTGCGTACCCTGCCGCGCTGCCGGCGATGAGGCCGCTGGCGACCAGACTCGCCCACGGATGGTATTCGAGCCAGCCGTAGTCGGCGGGGAAGCTATAGAGGATCGTTGAGGGGATTGCCAACGCCCACACCGCCGTCAACCCGAAGATCGCCAATCCGACCGCGAGCATGATCCCCGCGACAAGCGTCGGATCAGCCTGCCCGCGGACGCCCGACAGGAAGATGACGACGCCGAGGACGGCTAGAAAGATCGCGCCGGCGACGCCGAACGGCCCAGCCCCGTAGTAGCCCGCCAGCAGCTGTGACTGCCCCCGGACGAGCAGATACGGGGCCGCCGCCAGCACGGCAAAGACGAGCGCGGCTCCGGCACCGAGATACGGCAGCGTACGATCCGGTTCCATGCTCAATGGTCGCCGTCCCGTCCTGTTAAATCGCCCGAGATGGGCTGGAAGGGAAATCGGTAACTACCCCGCGGTGAGAAACGTGGTATGGATCGCGTTGCGATCGTCGGCGCGTCGATGACCGAGTTTGGCCAACGCGAGGGCTGGATCCGCGAGTTGCTCGCGGAAGCCGGCCAGGCCTGTTTGGCCAACACCGATATCGACGGCGACGACCTTGAGCATCTCTACGTCTCGAATATGGCCAGTGGCGAGTTCGAGGGCCAAACCGGTATCGCCAACGCCGTCGCCCACGACCTCGACGCCCTCCCCGCCTACACCGCCCGGATCGACCAGACAAGCTCCTCCGGCGGCGCGGGCGTCTACAGCGCGTGGCAGTCCGTCGCCTCGGGAGCCAGCGATCTCACGCTGCTGATTGGCGGCGAGAAGATGACCCACCGCACGACCGCTGAGGCGACTGACGTGATCGCCTCGCTGACCCACCCCGCGGAGTACAAACACGGCGTCACCCTGCCCTCCTTTGCTGGGCTGACCGCCCGGCGATACCTCCACAAGTACAACGCCCCACGCGAAAGTCTCGCCAAGGTCGCCGTGAAAAATCACAAAAACGGCGTCGACAACCCTCACGCCCAGTTCCAAAAGGAGGTCGATCTTGACACGGTCATGGAGTCGCCGATCGTCGCCGATCCGCTGCGGCTCTATGATTTCTGCCCCATTACCGATGGCTCGGCCGCCCTCCTGCTGTGTCCCGAGTCGGTCGCGGGCGAGTACGCCGACGAGTACGCCGTCATCTCCGGGATCGGCGGCGCGACCGACACCCACGTCGTCCACGAGCGCGAGGATCCAACGGTAATGAACGGCGTCGTCGACTCCAGCGCAATCGCCTACGAACAGGCCGGCCTCGGCCCCAACGACATCGATGTGGCCGAACTCCACGACATGTTCACCATCCTTGAGTTCCTCCAATCGGAGGGGTTGGGCTTCTTCGAGCAGGGCGAAGGCTGGAAAGCCGTCGAAGATGGTGTCACCGACCGCGACGGCGAACTCCCGATCAACACCTCCGGCGGGCTGAAATCGAAGGGCCATCCCCTCGGTGCCAGCGGCGTCGCTCAAGTATATGAGATCTACAAACAACTCACCGGCACCGCCGGGCCGCGCCAGGTCGAGGCCGAAACGGGGCTCGCCTGCAACGTCGGTGGCTTTGGCAACTGTGTGATTACGACGATCATGGAGGCCGGCCAATGAGCGATCACGAAACCGCAACCGACGCCACCGACGATGCCGACGCCGACGAAACCGACGACCAGCCGCCGATGGAGGCTGCCCGATACCCAGACGGGTCGATCCTCTATCCGGCGCATCCGCTCGGCCCCGAGGGCCAAGAGCCGGTCGAGATGGTCGACCTCAGCGACTATCACGCAACCGTTGTGACGTGGACAACCTCGACAGCGACACCGCCGGGTGTCCGCGAGCCGAATCACCTCGCTATTGTCGAGTTCCACGTTGACGGCGAATCGGTGCGAGCCATTGGTCAGTTGACGACCGGCGATGTCGAGATCGGTGACACCGTTGAACCGGTCTATGTGCCGGAGCTCCGCGATCCCGATGCCGGCATCCGCGAGCCGGAAAGCCAGTCGTGGGACGGGTATCGGTTCCGCCCGGTCGAGTAACTATTCGTCGGTGTCGTCGTCGTCCGTCGAGTTGTCCGGGGTCTCATCACGGTTCGCGTCGTCGATCGCCTGTTCGGCCTCGTCGAGTTCGTCTTTGATCGATTCGAGTTCGGCGTCGACATCGACCGATGGGGCGTCGGCGTTGCTGCCGTCGGCAGCCGGCGACCGGTCGCTGTCGTCGCTGTCGTCACCGTCATCGCTGTCGTCACCGTCATCGCTAACATCGATCATCACGCCGTCGCTGGCTCCGGCGGCGTTCGACTGTCGCTTCCGGGTCGATCCCCCATCTCGTTCACGATCCCACTGATCGTTGACAGTTTGTTCGGCATCACGAAGCCGCGTTTCGATCTCGCCGGTCAGCTCACGGGCGTCGGTAATAAGATCGCGAGATTCGGCGTTTTCCGGGAGGTCGGATTCGGACAGTGCGGTGCGGAGTTCGGTCAAGGCGTCGGCAAGCTGCCGTCCAGCCTCGCTGCCGACCTCGTCAAGTCGCCCCCGGGCGGCAGCCCCCTCCTCGCGGGCAGCGCGTTCGGGATCGGCCAACCGGAGCGTCCGCCGCAGCAACTCAAGGGAGCGGATCGTCGCCTCAAGGATCGCAATCAGCGTTGGGATGGTGTACTGCTCGGTAAACCGGAGCAACTCGCCCAGTTGTGGGGGTTGCGGTGGCCCACGACGACTGTCGTCGCGGAGCTCACCGCGGAGGTCTGTGAGCGTCGCCGCCAACTCGTCAAGCTGGGCCGCCAGCTCCTCGCGATCCGGCGGATCAGACGGGTTGTCTGCGGGTGGGGTCATACACCCGTTTTGGGGTGCGGGTCTGTTAAGACTGTGGCCCCACGGCGGGTGTTCGAGTTGTGGCTCTCGGTATTTGTATGGCTACGTATGTATCTCAAACGGCCGTTGATCACCTCGTAACCGACCTGTTTCATCCAGAGATGCAGCCGCTGAATGCGGCAGTTTCAGGCCGTTCGAACACATCGGATATGTTGTCACGCCGCGGTGGAGCAACCCCGATTTTATACTTCTCGGACACGTATCCCACATAGCAATGGCTCTCCCGTGGATGACCCCCGCTGGCGCAACCTACATGGGGCTGTTTTTGCTTAGCAGCGTTGCGTGTTTTGCCTCGATTCCGCGGGCCAACAGTATCAACGATGTCGAGATGCGGTACGGGTTGGTTGGGCTGCTTGCGACGACTGGGATGTGGGCACTGCTCAAGACCGCGTTTTTTGTTGTGCCCGATCCCTTCCGAGAGGCCACTTACATTGTCGGGCTGATCTTTGGGTTTGCCACCGTCTGGGCGTGGCTGTACTTCGTGTCTGCGTACACCGGCCGATCGCTCCACAGAAATACCACGCTCCGCCGACTCAGTGGGGCTGTCTTTCTGTTGATCGTCCTGATAAAGATCACAAACCCGATTCATGGGCTCTATTTTACCACGACGCTAGTGACGACCCCGTTCCGCTATCTGGCGATCGACCACGGCATTGTCCACTGGATCTCGACCAGCCTGGCGTACGTGCTTGCGTCTATCGGCCTGTTTATGATCTTCGAGTTGTACGTCGAGTCAGGATACAACAGCAAGCCGCTGGCGGTGTTGACAGGCCTGCTTGCCCTCCCGGTTACGCTTGATATCATTGCGATTGCGACGCCGCAGTTGATCAATTTCATCTACGCGCCGATCGGTGTCGCCGCGTTTGCGATCGGCACGCTGTTCATCTTTAGTGATCAGTTCCTGACGGTTCGAACCACCGCCCAGGGTGATGAGGCGGCGATAATCCTCGATGACAACGACCGGATCCAGGACTACTCGCCGGCTGCTGCGGCCGCGTTTCCGGCACTAACCGATTCGATCGACGACCCCCTTGGCGACGCGCTCCCGGCGGTCGCCGCCATCCGTGAAAGCGACGATAAGCAGATCGTCGCACAGGACAACGGCGAG
Organism: Halonotius sp. F2-221B; assembly: GCF_046719765.1. NCBI lineage: Archaea > Methanobacteriati > Methanobacteriota > Halobacteria > Halobacteriales > Haloferacaceae > Halonotius > Halonotius sp. F2-221B. The sequence goes on along the minus strand of NZ_JABEBY010000004.1, from coordinate 178,581 downwards.
GGGACAGCATACTACCTGATCTCCCCGAGATCGATGACGCTGGGTGACTCAGCGGTGGAGGTGCTCGCACTGACGGATGTGACGGATCTCGAACAGCAGCGACGCACGCTGGTCGAACGCGAGCGCGAACTCGACGAGCGAACCGAACTGTACCGGGCCGTCATCGCTGCCAGCTTTGCGTTTGTGTTTCGGCTTGATCTTGAAGGGCGGTTCAAATTCGTCTCCCCGTCGGTTGAGGAGTTTCTTGGCTACGAGCCGGCGGAACTGATCGGTGAGCCGATGTCGGTACTTGGGACTGACGAGGAGACCACCGAGTTGGCTGCGGACTACCACGCGGATGTCGCAAACGGTGAATCGATCCAGGTGCGCGACCTGCCGATCGCAACGCGGTCTGACCGCACGGTACACGTCGATATCCGGGCGGTCCCGATATATGAGGCCAGCGTCGATCCGGAGGCACGGACACCTGATGACATCGTCGGCTCGCAGGTGATGGTTCGGGATGCGAGTGATCGACGCCAGCGCGAAGGGCTCATCAGTGTTATCAACCGCGTGTTGCGGCACAACGTCCGCAACAAGCTGACCGTGATCAACGGCTACGCCGAGTTGCTGGCCACCGAGCTGGATGATGACAACGCAGCAAAAGCCGAACAGATCGTCGAAACCGCCGATCGACTGCTTGACCTTACTGAGTCCGCACGCCGCATCGAGGCCAACCGTGAGCTATCCCCGGAGTTAGAAACGGTCGATCTCACGCCGATCCTAGAGAAGGCTATCGACCAACTCAGTAGCCGGTATCCCGAGGCGTCGGTGACCACCGAGATCCCGTCGTCCGCGATCGCAACAACGCTGCCCCGGATCGAAACGGCGCTGTGGGAACTGCTTGAAAACGCCGCCGTCCACGGTGGTGAACAGCCATCGATCACGCTCGCTGTTGCCGAAACCGACGACCAACTCCGGCTCACGATCAGCGATGATGGCCCGGGGCTGCCGGAGGAAGAGCGGCAGGTGTTGGCTGAGGGGAAAGAAGAGCCGCTCGTCCACGGCCAAGGCCTCGGCCTGTGGCTCACCTACTGGATCATAACGACCCTTGATGGCGAGATCAGCGTGTCAAAATCCCAACAGGGAACGACGATCGAGATTCGCCTCCCGACCCCATCAACGACAGCGTAGCGTCGCTGTCGTCAGTACGCGATCGCTACGTGGGTGCTGACGAAGCACCCTCGGATATTAGGTCGACCAAAACGTATATCCCTTTAGGCATACCTAAGAAGTCGTATGGAAACCACCGACGCACCCGGGTCGACAACGACCGCTGAAACGCCGGACGACACGCCACAGGTTTCGGTCTGCAACGCGACACCTGATCGAACCGTGTTCACCGAAGAGGGCAACGAGGACGGCTGGATCGCCACCGACTGCAGCGTCGCTGTCACGCGGTAAGCTGGCTGTTTCTGTTGTGATCGATTGAGTGCTGTTGTGATCGATTGGGTGCCGTTGTGACTCAGAGGTAGTTGTCCGGGAGTCGGTGCTGCGTGGGCGTTCGAGACGCAAAAAACGAGAGACCGCGGCGGTCGTTAGTTGGTCGCCGACTCAACGACAAGCGTGTCGTCTTCGAGGTAGTGTTCGATATGGTGGGCGTCTTCCTCGATCTCGATGAGCTGCTCTTTGAGGAGATGCTCGGTTGTCGGGTCGCCAAGGTTGGCCGCCAGCTGGATGTGGTCGCGCAGGCCCTCGATAATGTCGCCGTAGGCCTGGAGATCGTTTGCCAGCGAGGTTCTGATGTCATAGACATCCTCACCCTCAAACGCGATCGTGGCGTGGTCTTCCTGATTGGTCGGGCCGGCGATCGGCACCCCACCGATGGCCTGGGCGCGCTCGGCGATCTCGTCAGCACCGTCCTCAAGTGTCTCGGCGGCGTCGCCGAGGAACTCGTGGATGTCGTTGAACTCCGCGCCCTCAACGTTCCAGTGGTGTTTCTTGATCTGGTGATACAGGACGTAAGCGTTGGCGAGATCCGTGTTCAGTGCGTCAATAATCTGCTCGGCTTTATCGCCATCGAGGCGGAGAGCCTCCGATTGTTCGACCGCATCGAACTGCTGGCGAACTGTCTTTTGGGTGCTCATAGCGATTCAGTATTCGGCTGCCATCCACTTAACTATTCGGGATACAGAAATACGTTTTTTGATTTCAAAAACTATTGTTTGCAAAAGTAGCGACCGCCGGCGAAACATGTCACCCCAAATTGGATCCGATACCTGTTGGTTGGGTCGCTGAGTCGGCCGGTCGTATCCACGACACCGGATAGTAAGCGGTCTCTCCGTACCGATGTATTCATACTTACACAATCTCGAACACTCCGTATGAATCGTGCTGAGAAGGCAGCCCTCCAACTGCAGGCCGTTGCTGTCTTGCGGATGCTGAAAACTGATCGCACCTACGCGGAGCTTTCTGCGGAGACCGGACTGCCGGAAGGCGATCTGAACCGGTACGTCAACGGTCACGTCCTCCCGGGGATCGACCGTGCCGAGGCGATCGTCGGCGAGATCGGCCGCGAGGCCGTCGCACGCGAGCTTCGATCCCGGGTTAGCGTCGACGACGAGGGGTATGTCGACAACTCGGCGGTCGTCTTCGATCAGTCGTTTCTCGACCGCGTCGCGCCGGTCGCCGCCACCAGCGTCGGCTTCGACCGGCCAGACGTGGTGTTGACCGCCGCGACCGACGGGATCACCCTTGGGGCAGCGATGGCGTCGTACTTTGATGCCCGGTTGGCCTACGCGAAAAAATCCAAGGAGACCGCCGTCGAGGAGTTTATCGAGGCCCGCCAGCGGCTCACCTCCGGGATCGAACTCACCTACTACCTGCCGGCTGCCGGACTCGCGGCGGGTGAATCGGTGCTTATCGTCGACGACCTGATCCGGTCGGGGGAAACCCAGGAGTTGCTGTTGGATATCGCTTCCCAGGCCGACGCCGAGGTCGTCGGTGTGTTCACGCTGATCGCTGTCGGCGACGAGGGGTTGGCCCGCGCCCGCGAGCGCATCGACGCACCGGTCGCGGCGTTGACGACCGTCGAGTAAGCGCACCGACGCACCGGTCGCGGTGTTGACGACCGGCGAGTAGGCCGACCAGCAGCAGTATTCCGTACGTTTGGTAGTTCGTTTCGCAGCATATCACGGTTGTTCATCGACATTCGACAGTGATCTAGTACCTCAGCACACTTTTATGCAAATTTTTAAGTCAGTGTCGGGAGCTACCGCTACATACCACAAATGGGACTCAACTCGTTTTTCGACCTTGACGATCACGACACCGATGTCAACGCGGAGGTGATCGCCGGCGCGACAACATTCCTCGCAATGGCTTACATCATCGTCGTCAACCCGACGGTGTTGTCGAACGCGATCAGCATCGAGGGGTACACCGACCCCGAGGTGTTCCAGATGATCGCCATCACAACGATCCTTGCCTCGGTGGCCGCGATGCTGGTGATGGCACTGTACGCAAATCGACCATTCGGCCTTGCCCCCGGATTGGGATTGAACGCCTTCTTTGCGTTCACCGTCGTTCTCGGCTTGGGCATCCCGTGGCAGACGGCACTCGCGGCGGTGTTTGTCGAGGGGATCATCTTCATCGTGTTGACGGCCATCGGCGCGCGGGAGTACATTATCAACCTCTTTCCTGAACCGGTCAAGTTCGCTGTCGGCGCGGGGATCGGTGTCTTTCTGCTGTTTATCGGGCTCCAGGAGTTTCAGGTGATCGTCAACGACGAGGCAACCCTCGTCACCCTTGGCTCGGTCGGCTCAAACCCGGTGGCGATCCTCGGCCTCTCGGGTGTCGCGCTGACGCTGCTGCTGTGGGCTCGCGGGATCACCGGCTCGATCATCATCGGGATTCTCACGACCGCCATCGCCGGCTGGGGGCTCACCCTCGGCGGCGTCGTTGATCGCGGCGTCCTCGTCGACGAATCGGTGCTGTCGGCGGTCGAACAGCAGGGCGTCCTCGGCGTCATCACGGGGATCCAGTACGATATCACGCCGCTGGCCGGCGCGTTCATCGATGGCCTCTCACAGGTCGAACCGCTAACCTTCGGCTTCGTCGTACTGACATTCTTCTTCGTGGACTTCTTCGATACCGCCGGCACGCTGATCGGGATCGCCCAGTTCGGCGACTTCCTCGATGAGAACGGCGAACTCCCGGAGATGGACAAGCCGCTGATGGCCGACGCTGTTGGGACGACCGTCGGCGCGATGCTCGGCACCTCAACGGTGACAACCTACATCGAGTCCTCAACCGGTGTTGAGGCTGGCGGGCGAACCGGGCTCACCACGCTCGTCGTCGCTGCCCTCTTCCTGTTGATGATCCCGTTTGTCGCCATCGCCGCGGCGATCCCGAGTTACGCCTCGTTTATCGCGCTGGTGATCGTCGGCATCATCATGTTCGAAGGCGTCGTCGACATCGACTGGCGGGATCCGGCGTGGTCGATCTCGGCGGCACTAACGATCACGATCATGCCGCTGACGTACTCGATCGCCGACGGGCTGGCCGCCGGGATCATCAGCTACCCGCTGGTGAAGGCTGCATCCGGCGAGGCCGACGACATTCGGCTCGGCCAGTGGCTCTTGGCGGCCGTGTTGATCGGCTACTTCTACATCCAGACCAGCGGGATGCTCCTGTAGCCGGGGGGCCGCTGTTAGGTCTCGCTGTGACGCCGTGTTGAGACGGTGATCTGCCCGCCGTCAGAATGTGCGACGTGTTGGATGAATGTACCAGACCGCTTTTTCCCGGTTGTTTCGTTGCCACAGGTATGTCAAATACCGCCGCAACATCGAACACAGCGGGCATTCAGTGGCCTGACAACACGCTGGGATATGTCGCAATCGTTGCCGCTATCATCACCGGCGTTCTCCACCTGCTGGCTGTCACCAGAGCGATCCAGTTCAGCCAAACCCTTGCGATCCTGTTTGCGCTCAACGGGCTGGGCTTTCTGGGCGGGATCGGGATCTATCTCACCCGCTACTGGCGACGCTCGCTGTTTCTTGTCGCCGCCGCGTATGCGATCATCACGATCCTCGCGCTGTTTGCGTTTCAGGGCTGGAGCATCGAGGCGTTCTACATGGGCGGCAGCCTCAACCCCATCGCCGTGATCAGCAAGGCCGCCGAGGCGGTGCTTGCGGTCAGCGCGCTCGTGTTGTACAGTCGATCTGGGGCCTAGCTCGTGCCGTAGCATTTTATCCGACGCCGCCGAACAGCCGAGTATGCCCTTCAGCGTGACGTGGCACAATCTCTTGGAGCCACTTGAATCGCTTCCGCCCGACGCGACATTTCGGACGCCGCTCTCGGATCGCCCCTTCCGTATCGACGAGCTACAGGAACACCGGATTATCATCACGTATCGTGACGACACCGAGACGACGCCACTCAGCCGCGAGCAGTTCGAAACGCTCTACGACCGTGTCACGGACGCGACCGCGGGCTTCGATCTCGATCGCCTCCCGGCGGCGGCCGAACCGTACGCCACCCTGCTGAGCGTCCATCCCCGCTTTGTGATCGACACCGACGCAAACAGGCTCACCGAAACCGACGACCCGGCGGCGACACCGCTGGTCGACGCGCCCATCCCACCAATCGACGACGAAGGCGACGATGACGACGATCGCAGCGAGCCCGATGTCCCGGTGTACAACGACGCGCTGCTGTTGATCGACGCGCTCGAACGTACCGATCCGACCGATCTCTCGGGGGTCGAGACGGCGACGCTGGTCGATCTCTACACGCTGTGTTCGGATGTTCAGCGCAACGCCGACGACCTCCGCCAGGAGATCCGGCGTGTCCTCTTGGATCGACTCGCTCACGATCAGCCGATCGCCGGCCAGTTCGGCTCGGTCCAGCGAACACGCCGTCGGAACCGCTCACTGAAGGATGACGACGAGGTTATCGCTGCCTTCGAGGCGGCAGGCATCGACCGCGAGCGACTCCAGGGCGTTGATGCCGACAAGGTCGATGATGCCCTCGACGTAACAGATGTCTCCGAGGAGGACGTATACGAGATCGACGAGCGCGATTACGTCCGGAAGGCCGATGTCGACGACGACACGAAGGCCTCCCGTCTCCAAGGACTCAAGGATCAGTTGGCGGCCGCCGACGGCGACGACACCGACGAACTCCGGGGCGAAATCGAGGCCTTAGAGGAGCGGATCGACGAGCTGACGAGTTTCAAGCCCGGACAAGCGTTTCACGGCGACGATACCGCCGGTGACGCGGAGTAACTGACGGCGTTCACGCTTGGGACGCTGTCGCACATATCACCAGTGGCTTCATTTGCCTCCCGGCCGTAGGACGGCCGATGTCAGAGCTCATCCTCTATGAACTGCAGGGCTGTCCGTACTGTGCAAAAGTCGTCTCAAAACTCGACGAACTCGGGCTTGAATACGAGTCCCGAGAGGTACCACGCTCACACAGCGAGCGCACCGAGGTCAAGGAGGTCAGCGGCCAGACCGGTGTCCCGGTGTTGATCGACGAGGAACACGATATCGACGGGATGCCCGAAAGCGACGATATCGTCGCCCACCTCGAAACACACTACGCCTAAGCCTCCGGTTCGGCCCCGCGATCCTGGATCAGCTCCCGGATCGATTCCGGATCGTCGATGTCGGCCAGCTCCGCACAGGAGACGATCGCTGTCCCATCGACAGACTCGCGTTTCGTCCGCTCGGCGGTGAAGTACACCGACCGCGTTTTTGTGACACGACCGATCGAGCTCATCAGCTCGGCGCGTTTCTCCGCGCTTTCGGTAAACGATGAGTGACCGGTCAACATGTCGCTGCCCCGGCTGTCGGTGGCCTTGCTGACAGCCTTAAACGGCGAGCGTGTTGTCGGATGGACATCGAAGCCGGCCTCCGCCAACACCGTCAACACGTGTTCGTCGTCCGGGTCAGCGTCGGGCTCTTCGGGGACGGGGTCAGCATCATGGACATCTTCCGCGCCATCGAGGACGGAAACCGGGTTGGAGAACGGCTGGTCGAACAGCTCCTCCAGCTGGATCGCCACCTCGATCGAGGCGTTCATCCCATCCTCGTATTTTGAAACTGTGCGCCGAGAGACACCAAGCTCGGTCGCCAGCCGGCCGAGACTCCAGCCGCGCTCCTCGCGCTCGTCGGCCAGCAGGTCGCCGTCGATGCTGACGTAGAGGCCGCCGGGGGCAGCGTAGATCAGCGGCGGCACCTCCTCGACAAAGAGGTCGTAGGCGGTATCGGGATTAAACACCGGCACGCCGTGGCGGAAGTAGACGACGCCGGGTTTGAGATCCTCGTTGCGCGTCCGGAGGCCGATCACCATCGGCGTCGCCGACAGATACTCGCCGAGCCGCCGGAGCTCCGCACCGGTTCCGGGATTGAACGCGTCGATATTGCCGAGTACCTTCAACAGCACGAGATCGTCCCCACGGCGGGCCGCGAGGTCGAAGCTCTTCGGCCGGACGGAACACCGGTCGCTGACGAGGAAGTCGGCGTCCTGCAGCATCGCGGTGATGTTGCCGACCAGTGCTGTCCGTGACATAGCTGTGGCTAGTGAGTTATCACATATATACGTTGCGGCGATGGATGCCTCCTATCGGCGTTACGTCAGTGGATTTCCACGCTCACGCGACCGATACGGTTATATATAAACGCGTTCAGCCGACCGAAACTCGTTTTCCCGCCGCCCCATTATCCCCGCCGATGACCGTCATCGGGCTCGACGACACCGACTCCCGAACCCGGGGGATGTGTACGACCTACCTCGCAACCCGGCTGGCTGAGGCCGTCGTCGACGCCGGCGGTCGCGTCGAGCGGACGCTTCTCGTGCGACTAAACCCGGCCGTTGAGCACAAAACCCGGGGGAACGCCGCGCTGGCGATCCACACCGACCTCCCGGCCGACGCGGCGACCGATCTCGCCGCCGAACGCATCGATGCGCTCGCTGTCGACGCCGACACCCGAACGAGCCCCGGGCTTGTTGTCGCCGATGACGACCCGGAGACGGTGCCTGACGCCGTCGCCGACCTAGCTGTACGCGCAGTGCACGACCAACTCAGCCTTGCTACCGCACTCGACGTTGCCGACGCGGCGGGCTACGAGCACCGCGGCTGGGCAGGTGCGGGCTGCGACGTGGCGGGTCGCGGCCGGATCGGCGCGCTGGCGGCCATCGGCGCGTGGGCAGCGTTCGACGAGTGGACGTACGAACAGATCGCCTACCGTGCGTTCGACCGCTGTGGCTCCTCCCGCGATGTCAACATCGACTCGGTGTTTGCGGCCGCCGACCGCGGCTATCCGACCGTCTGGGACACCGTCGACCGCGAGGACGGTCAGGCAGTCTGTGTCCCCAACGCTCCCGGCCCGATCCTCTATGGGATTCGCGGCGACGATCCCGATGCCGTCGCCAGCGTTGCCGACGGGATCGACGGTGAGCCGATCGAACGCGACCGCTGTTTTGTGACGAATCAGGGCACCGACAGCCACCTCCAGGCAGGCACGCTTGGCTCGCTGCAAGCGGGCGAAGCCTACCGGGTCGATGGCGTTGTCACCGAGTCGCCGGAAACACGAGAAGGCGGCCACGTGTTCTTCACACTCGGCTCCTCGGGCGGTGATAACGCGGACACCCCGGACGACGCGGGGGGTGAGGCGACCGCCGACTGTGTCGCTTTCGAGCCGACAAAACGGTTCCGCGACCGGGTGCGCGCGCTGCGGACAGGCGACCGGCTCACGGTCTGTGGTGAGTACAGCGACGGCACGATCAAACTCGAAAAGTTCGCGGTTCGGGAACTCGATCGCACCGAGCGGGTGACGCCGACCTGCGAGGGCTGCGGCCGGCGGATGAAATCAGCCGGCAGCGGGCAGGGGTATCGGTGTCGGGACTGCGGCACGTCGACACCGGGGAAGGTCACTCGTCAGATCGACCGCGAACTCGAACGAGGCTGGTATGAGGTGCCGCCCTGTGCGCGCCGCCATATCGCCAAACCGCTCGTTCGCGGCGGGTTCGACGCGCCGACGCATCCGGAGCGGTAGTGAGTTCTCCGACCCAAGTGCTTATGATGACACGTACCAAAACAAGCGATAATGGCGACGAACGACGAAAGTGACGTTCGAGCACCCGACGAGAGCGATATGCTCCCAGACGAGGCAGCGGTGTTGCCGCACCGAGGGGAGCTTCTTGACGAGGCTGCCGACGATGACCTTCTTACCACCGAGGATGCAGCCGACCGTCTCGGGATCGAACTCGAATAAGAGCCGTGCCGCAGCCGCCGACAGCACTCCGAATTCTTCCGGTCGTCATCGACGACGATCTCGCAGCGATTCAAGCACACAATCCCGACCACGCAGCACGGATTCTCAGCAAAATCAACGACTGGGAGGAAAAGATCCAGTGGGGGCGGGTTCCACAGACGCATCTGACCTACCTCTCCGGTGCTGCTGAGTACAACTACTACCGAGAACGCGTTGGCAACAGCGGCTACCGCATCGTCTACGAGATAAGCGATGATCTCATGACCGCTGTCGCCGTGTTTCCGAAAGATGAGGGAGGCTACGATCTGTCGACATTCCGTGACCGGATGAACCGTCGTTAATCGTCAGCGTCGTCTCAGTCGCGTCGGTCGATCGATTTCGCGTCGGTCGATCGATTTCGCGTCGGTCGATCGATTTCGCGTCGGTCGATCGATTCAGTACGACGACTGCTATGCGGCCGTGGTGCCGTAGGCGGCGATGACAGTCTGAATACGGTTGGCCAACACGTCCATATCGGCGGCGGCGTGGTCGCCCTTGTACACAAACTCGGTGACGCCGTTGTCGACAGCGTCGCTGGCGATCGGTTCGAGCTCCTTGCCCGTCAGCAGGATGATCGGCACAGACGGATCGGTGCCGGAGCGGTTCAGCGAGCCGGCAAACTCGATGCCGGTTTCGTCCGGTAGCTCGTAGTTGACGACGATCACATCGAAGCTGTCTGTTTTGAGGCGTTTTCGCGCCTCACTTGCCGTTCTGACAGCCGTCAGCTCCATCCCGTGGGTGGATTCTAACGCGTCGACAACCCGCATCGACATGAACTCGCTGTCCTCGACCAGCAGAACCTTCGGTGCGGTCATCGCTGTAATGCCTCGTTGCGTGCCTGCCCTGTGGTGTCGTGCTGTGTCATCGCCCGAATACTCCGTTGGTGGTGATATGTGATCCGACTACTTATAGCATGTGCGGGGCGGCCAGATCAGTAGCTGTCGACGTTGGTGCCAACCGAACAGACGTATTCGCCGACGGCGACCTGTGGCAGCCGGCGTGACCGCCAGAGGATGCCGCTGTTGTCTGCGGTGACCTCATCTTTCACCTCGCCGAAGGCATCGGTCACCACAAACAGCGTGTCGCCGGCGTCGACACGGCCCCCAAGCTCGGCGCGGTACTCAACCACCCCGCCGGCCGACGCGCCGTACTGATCGAACCGCTTGGCGCGGGTCTGTCGCTCCATCGATTTTCCGCCATCAAGGAACTCGTAGTGCCGCAAAACGTTGTAGACGCCGTTGACGCCGGTTTGGATGCTGTCGGCGTCGAAGCCGACCGAGCCGCCGAGCTCGGGGTCGACCGTCGGAATCCCCTCATCCGGGGCGACGCGGGCGAGTTGACCCTCCGGCCCTTTCTGATCGAGGACGTAGCCGCAGTTGAACACCTTCGCCAAGCGGAGACACTCGCTGTGCATCGTATGGCGGCGACCACACCGCACCCGTACCTCATCGATCATCCGGCTGGTCGACCCCTGGTGGAGATCCAAGATCAGGTCGGCGGTTTTGGCGATCTCGAAAACAGCGTCGGCGATGCGCTCGCTGGCAGTGCCCTCGCTGTCTCCGGGGAACGTGCGGTTGAGCTTGCGGTCGTCGATCGGGTTACGGTGTTCGGCGACCTGAAACCCGTGGTAGTTGACGATGGCGACGATACAGATCTCACCGGCGATCTCGCTGGGGTCAAGCTGTGGCACCAGCTGTCGGATGACCCCGAGCCCGTTGAGCTCGTTGCCGTCGCTGACCGCCTGGAGATAGAGCCGTTTGCCGTCGTCGGCCCCGTTGATAACCGCAACCGGGAGGCGTGCCGGACTCCCATCGCGGGTCTCACCGACCGCGAGCCGACCGGTGTCGATCTCTCCGGGATCGGCCGCGGCGGTTCCGAGCGTGATCGTCATTACCGAGCGGAGGGTCGCCCCGTTCTTTAGCGGTTCGATCCCATACGAGCGAGTCACGGGCGCTCGCCGATCGCCGCCGGCAGTCGGTGCTCCTTTTGTCGACCGGGCGCGTAGCGGGTGCCATGAGCGAGGGTGATGCGAACGGGCAACCAGACGGGGCACCGGCAGGGGGGCTGCTTGCAGCGTTGGCGGTCAAACGAAACACCGTTATCGGGCTCGGCGTCGGCGTCGGTGTCGCCGCACTCGCCTATCTGGTGCGGATCTTCGAGCTCCTCGGCCCCGTTGGGTTCGAACGAACGTATCCGATCGTCGGCCCGGAGGCGTGGTTTCTCCTGTTGGCGGTCGTCTTCGCGTCGGCGACAGCACTCGGCGTCGTCGTCGTGTTGACGGCGATCCGGGCGGTGCGGCTCTCAAAAGATGTGTGATTAGTCGGCGATCGCCTCGCTGTCTTCGATGGCGGCTTCGGCGGCCGCGGTGAGCTCGTAGATGTTCTGTCTGGCGTCAGCGAAGTACACGTCCTCCTCGACAAGGCCAATCCCTTCGAGGCGTTCCAGCGCGTACCGCACGGTGCGTGCCGACAGCATCGATTCCTCGACGATCCCCTTCTGGGTCAGCGTCCCGTTGTACTCCAGGACTTTGAAAACCAGCTTCGCGCTCGGTGGGAGGTCGTCGAGCGTTTCGTCGTCTGTTCCAGCCATCGATATGAGTTCCGGGCGACAGGAGTATAAAACTTCACCAGTCTCACGGCTGCCCGACACGCCTTTCTACCGCCCACCCGTTGGATCGGCCATGTCAGATGCGCAGGCCGACGCCGGCACCGCCGAGGGCCAAGGCCCGGTTCGGATCACCGAGGCTGTCGCCGATCGCCTCGCCGAAAAACGGGCCGAACTCTTCGAGGAGTTCGAGATCAACGACGAGTTTCCCAGCGACGTGCTCGTCGAGGCCCGCAAGCGAACCGAGGACGTGTACACCGAGATCGAGGATGAGCTCGACGAGCGACGTGATCTTCGTGATCTCACGGCGTGGACGACCGACCCCGCCGACGCCCAAGACTTCGACGACGCGATCAGCATCGACGCCGACGACGAGACCTACACGCTGTGGGTGCATATCGCCGACGTGAGCCACTACGTCCACCCCGGCTCCGAGATGTGGGCCGAGGCGGTCGAACGCTGCAACACCGTCTATCTCCCCGCTTACACCGTCCACATGCTACCACCGGTGTTGGCCGAAACCGTCTGCTCACTCGTCCCCGAGGAGGATCGCCTTGCCCACACCGTCGAGATGACCATCGACCGCGAGACGCTGTCGTTCGAGGAGGTCGACATCTACAAATCCGTCATCCACAGCGACGAGCGACTGACCTATACTGAGGCCGAAAACCGGATCGAGGAAGCGGGCGCGCCACTCCATGAGGAGTGCAATCTCGTCTATGAGTTGGCCGACCAACTCCACGAGCAACGCAAGGAGGACGGCTCGCTCGTGCTCAACCCCTCACGGGATCGCGCGCATACTATCGTCGAGGAGTGCATGCTGAAAGCGAACAAAGCGGTCACTCACGAGCTGATGTGGGATCGCGGCGTTGAGGCGATGTACCGCGTTCACCCACAGCCGACACCCGACCAGTGGAACGAGGCGCTCAAGGAGATTCAGGATCTCGACGGCGTCTCGATCCCGGGTGGCTCGTGGGACGAACCCCGGAAGGCTGTCAACGCCGCACTGGAGGAATCACCGGGGCGACAGCTCAACAAGATTCAGCGGGCCGTGCTGAAGGTGATGCCGCGCGCGAAGTACATGAACGACCCCTTCGGCGGCCATCACGCGCTGAACTTCGATATCTACGGCCATTTCACCAGCCCGATCCGGCGGTTGTCGGATCTGATCAACCACTGGATCGTCGCCGAAAACGACGTGCCCGAGGATTTGATCGAGCTCTGTGATCGCGCCTCTGACAAGGAGAAAGACGGGGAAACGGTCGAACGGCTCTACAAGCAGCACATGGAAGAACTCCACCTCGACCCCCACGCGATCAACGACCGCGGGCTAGAGGTCGTCGACGACGCCGACCTCGCCGAGATGGACGACGAGCAACGCGAGAACGTCCATCAGGTGCCCGAAACCCAGCGGTAATGGATACCGTTTTCACACCGACGGCAAAACGTTCCAGCAATGCTGCGTAGACAGTTCGTCCGCGAGAACCCCGCGGCCGTTCGTGCTGCCCTCGAACAGAAGGGCGTCGATGTCGACCTCGACCGAATCTTGGAGATCGACGAGGAATGGCGGTCGCTCAAAAGCGAAGGCGACGACCTCCGACATGAGCGCAACGAGGTCTCAAGCACGATCGGCCAGCTCAAAGCCGACGGGAAGGATGAGGAAGCCGAGGAAGCCATCGAGCGCTCCTCGGAGCTCAAAGAGGAGCTGCAGGCGATCGAAGCCCGCGCCGACGAGCTAGAGAACGAACTCGAAGCCGCACTGCTGACGCTGCCACAGCTTCCCGATGATTCCGTGCCGGTCGGCGCGGACGAAAGCGAAAACGTCGAGCGTCGCCGCGAAGGGTTCGACGACCGACAGGAGCTCCCCGCAGAGATCGAACCCCACTATGACCTCGGCGAGGAGCTTGAGATCCTGGATTTCGACCGCGGCGCGAAGGTTTCCGGTGGTGGGTTCTACTTCGCGAAGGGTGACGGTGCCCGGCTCGAACATGCGCTGATCCAGTTCATGCTGGAACTCCACCGCGAGCAGGGGTACACCGATATCTTCCCGCCGCTGCCGGTCAACAGCGCGTCGATGCGTGGAACAGGTCAGTTCCCCAAGTTCACCGAGGATGCCTACCGGATCGAGGGCGACAACAGCGAACCCTACGACGACGATGATCTCTGGCTGCTGCCGACCGCGGAGGTGCCGGTCACCAACCTCCACCGCGATGAGATCCTGCTGGATGACGACCTCCCCCTCAAATATCAGGCCTACTCGCCAAACTTCCGGCAGGAAGCCGGCGAACACGGCACCGAAACCCGTGGGATCGTCCGTGTCCACCAGTTCAACAAGGTTGAGTTAGTGAACTTCGTTCGCCCCGAGGACAGTGACGAGCGGTTTGAAGTGCTTGTCAGCGAGGCCGAATCAGTGCTCCAGGAACTCGGACTGCCTTACCGGATCTTGGAGATGTGTACCGGCGATCTCGGATTCACGCAGGCGAAAAAGTACGACATCGAGGTTTGGGCCCCTGGTGACGACATGGAAGACGGCCCTGAGGAGGGTGGTCGGTGGCTGGAAGTCTCCTCAGTGTCGAACTTTCGGGCGTTTCAGGCCCGGCGAGCGGGGATTCAGTACCGTCCCGAGCAGCACGAATCCGCGGAGTATCTCCACACGCTCAACGGCTCGGGGCTGGCAGTGCCGCGGGTGATGGTTGCGATCTTAGAGTATTATCAAAACGAGGATGCCACCGTGACGGTGCCGGAAGCGTTGCGGCCGTACATGGGTGGACAGGAACAGATTGCGGGTCACGAGGCAGTGGGTGAGAGCGCGGTTGGTGACGGAACAGACGACTGACGCGAGTGTTACTGTACAATTAACTCCTGCTCACTCGCATGGTATTCTAAGCTTTGCCACTGACGGCACAGCTTGATTCCGATGATAGTGTGTTGGTTTGATCAGTGAGGATCGTTAGTTCATGCTATCATCTCTTTCGTCGATCGATGTTGACAATATCTTCCCGGCTGTCGCCCAATGCGTGAATATAGCAATGCATAAACGTGACAGGCGAAACAACTTATTAATAGCACCACATTTCACCGACACCAATCGGCAGCCACCGGTTGACTGGAACAGGATCTCGTGTCTGTCTCAAATCCCGTGTTTGCAAGCGGTTGTGATCCACAATGAAACGTCGAACACTGCTCACCGGCATCGGTGCGCTCGCTTCCGGGAGCGGCGCGGTTGCGACGACTGCGGCAATCACCGAGACAGCAGATGCGTCATCGAATATAAACGCCATTGTCGACGAAAACCTCGAGGTCAAGGCAGGGGCTGCATTCAACGACGACGGAACGGTCAGAAGCTCCTACGAGGATCAGTACGTCTCTTACCCCTCCAACGACTCGTTTTTTCAGAGTGGGAGTGACCCACTCGATGATATCTCCCGTGATGACGCTCCAGTAGCAACAGTCTCCCCGCGAGACACCACGGTGAACGACGAGCTAGAAATAACGGTTGCACTCTCAATCGAGAACAACACTGATACGTTTCTATTCGAAGATATTCTGCGCGTCGAGAACAACGGCGGTGACGACAAGAACGTTGCCATCAGATACGACCGGGACAACGAGGCCTACGATCCGAACGGGCAGTACGGCGAGGACGTAATTGTCGGAGGGAGTTTCTCGGACGAGCTTTCCCAACACGACGTACAGCATGTGTATCGATTCCAATCGTTTGACCCGGCCAACGGCACCGACCTGCGGCTATCACCGGATCCGAGGAGAGGTGAAGATACGCCGACCGAATCGAAGATCGTAGAGCCCGGCGATTCGTTCCAGATCAACCTGAAGATCGATCTGACGGAGCTGACGGTGAACACTGTGTTGGGGTCGGCCACGCTGAACCCGAAGGAGAACATCAGGGGCGCTATCGATACGACCGCGAGCTTCGGAGACTCAATCACGACGATTGATTTGCTCGATGCGATCACGGTTGAAAACAACACCTACAGCTGATTGCGTACGTACAGTATACATGTCGTAGCCCGTTTCCCTGCTACCGACTGACATCCCGGAGCGGGATCTGTCGATTGCCGACGACGAGTAGGAACCCGATTGCCACCGGTGCTAGCACCACTCCGATTGTCGCTCCGAGCGCAAGTAGTGGATGGATTCGGTGGAGGAACGCGATAACTGATGTCGGAAGCGATTGGATGTAATAACTGGTAGAACGACTGCGGACAAACGGCCCGGTTTCTTCGGGGGCGTACACACGGAATTTCGATTTCACTGTCTCGCCGCTGGCGGCTGACAACACCTTATCGTACACTTTAACACCCTCACTCGCTGGCTCAACAATAATTACCATCGGCACAGGTTGGCCGTTTTCGATGGTGACATTCGCCTCGCTGTAGTTCCCGGCTTCGATTATCGATGGATCATCAGGATCTGGTGCTGTTGAACTGATGATTGTGAGCTCATCGGTACTACTTGGGATCGCAGAAACCGACAACAACGGAAGAGAGAGAACAAGTAACAGCCCAATGAGGAGGAGTCGGCTATCAATCACCTCACTCCGTCGCGCTGAGCGACTCATCATACGTTCGTTTTCGGGGGTGAGTATCTCGTATCCTCCGCCTACGACAACGAGTAGGAAGCCAAGAACAGCAATGATGACACCGGGATTGGATGAAGAAACGGAACTGAGTCCAAGCGCGTTGATTACTGCTGAAATAGCACTTTGAGCCGCGCTCTGTAACTGGCCGACATAGGGTATCGTGACAATCTCTCCGTTGAACTGAACGACGACAAGTTGTATCTGACTCGCTTTTACCGGTGGCTCACCGGCTGCCGTGTCCCTGAACGGATTGGCATCCCCTTTTGTAATATACCCCTCGTCAGTCTCCTCAACAACCCGATGAGTCGTTAGTCCGCCGCCGCCGACCTCCTGTGCCTCAAACGTGATTACGTCCCCTGTCTCTATCTCACCGGCCACCGGTTTCGGTACTCCGATGAAGCCATTTCCAGGCTCTAGCTGTGGTTCCATACTGTCGGTCGCTACGAAACTGATCGGTGAGGGAAAGCCAAATATCTGCGTCAGGAGTATCAGCCCTACGGCGACAACGAGCAGACCGGTCACTACTGTCCCCGCGGCTGATCTGGCATTCATGATACTGTGGTTTGTATTCTCGGATTTTTCTGAGCGGATCGACTGTGATGATAGTCAGGAAGGAAGTACATCTAATCACCTGATCCAAATGTACCTTCCGGCTCACCAGTTGGCTGAAATCGGGCTATCAGTGTTCGGTTGGTGGTGTACTGGTTCATATACACGTTTTCATTCATAGCACAAAACTGAGCGTCATTAACTGGTAAATAATCGAAGGATCTCTATCGCTTTCAGTAGTTTTGCTGTTGCATACGTGGTAATTGTTCTGTTGTGCTATTCCACAATTATTATTAGGATGTGGTATCATTTTCACTATCGTTCGGTACAATGAATCGACGAAACTTCATCCTCGGGCTGGGGACGGCAGCCACACTTAGTGGGGCCGCTTCAGTGACAGGTGCATCGATCAGTGGAACAGCCGACGCTGGAGCAAGCTTCCAGGTCATCGCCGAGAACGATCTCAACCTACAGCGAAACAGTGATATCGACACAGCAGATAATGGCGAGATCCTGAACTCCACCAGCGACAACTACGTCAACACGACGGTTGATTTTGTTGGAAGCGACGCCAACCCCAATGAAGAGGGTCGGCTTAATACCACTCAGGGATCCGGCCTCAGAGACGTTGATTCACCACAACTGACCGTTAACGGCGCACAAGATAGCAACCTGCGGATCGCCGTGGCAACCCCAAATGAGGTCATCGACGATCAAGATGGCACCAACGATCCGTACGATACCAGCAACGGTGGCACTTCACCGCTTGAAATCGTTAATAACGGTGGCTCAGACAAAACCATCTCCGTCGAATACACCTACGGCAGCTCGGTGGATGATACTACTGGAGGTAATACCCGTGGCGATGGCAATTTGGACAGAGGTGACGTGGCCAAGCTATTCCAGTTCTCAATTGGTGGCCAACAGATCTCCCCCGATCCGGATTCACCTGCCTCGTCAGGCGATGAGGCATCTACTCCGAACGAAGCAACCGTCACTGCTGGAACCTCAGCAAAAGTTGACTTCAGCATCAACTACACATCTGACATCCAGTCGGACATTGCGGACAATGCTGGCGCTCCCGCAGGCAACTACGACTTCGACGAAGGCGCATTCACCGCAGTTGAGCTGCTAACGCAGGTTTCCTTCGGCGAAGTCAACAGCACGTAATCGGCTCACTACTTTTCAGATTTTTTCATCCGCATAGCGGCGGTGCTGTCCGTCGAACTGTCGCCGTCTTCTCGACTATCGTGTATCGGTCTGCAAGCGATCACTTGGATTCCGCCTTTAGAACGCTCATCGCCGCACCTGTTTATAATGATTCGTTTGAGTCTTTACCGGTGTGCTGATCTGTATCTGTGAAGAGAACGGCTGTACCAGCACTTTTCCATGCTGCAAATGAAACTATTCGAGATAATCACTACGAGAAACTCGACTCCGGTCTAGAACGTACGGTGGTCGTCTCCAATAATACGAGATGTCCTACCCGGCTTGTGGTGCTACCGACGAGTTCTCAGATTGTAGCACCTACAGACGCCTGCGAGCCATCACTCAATATCAACACTACCGTCGGGCTGAATCCGCACCGCCACATCAAAGATCGATTTAATTGTCGCAACATCATCATCGGAATGCCGGGTCGGATCAAGATGGCAATAGCCCATCACGCCGGACTCGTTGAGCTGTGAACAGAGCGTATAGAGGAACGGCACGACACGCTCGGTGCCGAGATGCTGCACCATCGACGACAGCGTGTGGAACCCCAACACGGTCGGATACCCGTTGTCGATCTGGCTGATCCCGTGGCTGATGACGACCCCAAGCTTGGCGAGATTCTGTGGGTTCGGGATCTCTTTGTGGGTGTCAGTCTTCCGGCCAAGGGTGTTGGTATCGCGGGTCGATCCGGTGTCGCTGTGCGGCTGGCCGACCTCGATCAGCGTCGACTCGCCGTCGACCCACTCGGCGAATTTCCGGGTCATCGGCAGCCGGTCGTTGGTCGACCGTGTCGCGGTCACAAACACCACGTTTTGGGTGGCCGTCCCCTCGGCGGTACAGATCTGGCTGAAGATATCGTTTGTCGCCCCACCCGAGATCGGGCTCAACACGAGCACCTGTGTCGGCGAGGTCGACTGCCCAAACGACGACAGCGTATCCAACACATCGCCGAACGCCCGATCGGGCTCGGGAGAGTCGGTCGACGTCGACGCCTCGGCGGCTGCGGCGTCAGTCGTTTCGGGCTCCGAGCTATCGGTGTCGCTATCGGCGTCAAAATCATCCCACAGCCGGTTGGCTGTCTGTACCGGTGCTGCGTCGGCCGACACCGGCTGTTGAGCCGACTGCGACGGCTGTTGGGCCGACTGCGACACCTGGTGGTCGTCGTCGGCCGCAGACTCGACAACGGGTGGTGGGCTGTGAGTGGACATCGATTACGCTGCTTGTTCGTCGCCTCGGAGATCACCGACCAGCAGGACGGTGACAGCACAACTACGCATCGAACTGATCAAATCCGTTCTCGTCTGGACGGGGCTCGGCGTCGGCTGTCGGATTTGGCTGGTCGGTGTGTGATGCCGAGGGAGATTCATTGTTCTGGTTTGATCTGCTAGGTGTCGGCTGTGACCCGTGGTCTGTGGCCTCCCAGGAGTGATCCGTCTGTGATCGCCGCGCTGTCGTCGTCCGGAGTGTTGCACTGTCGAACGGCCACCAACTGCTGTCGGTGACACCGGTGAACTCCTGGCCACAGCTCGGACAGTGTGGTGCCGGCAACAGGCGCAGATCAATCGTCTCCCCACAGTTGCTACAGTCAGCCGTTGAGACACCCTTCTCGATCGCCTCGTTTTTGAGCTCCTGTAGCTGTTTGCGGTCGGCATGGGCGGCCTGTAGCGGTTCGAGCTGCTCACGCTGGGAGTCGATCGCCGAGCCGAGCCGGTATTCGAGATTGTCGGTTGTCGACAACAGATGTTGGAGCACATCTTCGACGTTGTCGAACTCGGTTTCGATCCACGATTCAAGCTCCTCGCGGGCGTCGGATTCTTCGGCGATCTGATCGGAAAGATCGGCCTCAAGCTCCGAGAGCCGCTCTCTGATCTCGACGAGTTCGTCGTCTAACTCGGCGATGGCTCCCAGACTATGCGGGCCTCGTTCCGGGTTCGAGGCGAGAGACGCCGCAAGCTCGGCGGCCGCCTCGTCGGGGTCGACCGTTGGGGCGGTATCCGCAGGCGTGTCGGAGCCGGTGGCCGCCTCATCCGGTGTCGGCAGCGACTCCTCGGCTGCCAACCCATTGATAACGGTTCGAAGCTTTTCGAGCTCCTGTTCGATCCCGGAGAGCTCTCCCTCCGCCGGGGTCGACGCTGGCTCGGCTGCTGACGGCGATTCAGCCGCGGGGTCGTTATCCGTGGGAGGGTTGTCCTCGCCCGACGCTGTGTCGTCAGTCGCCGGATCCTCGTCAGCTGCCGGCTGCTCCCCTGTGTTGGGCGGGTACCGATCCCGATCGGCCGCAGCCCCCCTTGGTGGCTCCGTGTAGGAATCACGACGAGGCCCCCGGCGATCACCGCCGTCGGGATCGGTCTCGCTGTTGACCACCACCTCGGAGAGCTCTTCGAGCACCCAGTACGACGAAAGGATCTCATCGAGGAGCTCTCGCTCGGAGACATCTTTTTTCGCCGCTGTTTCGGCGACCCACGCACCGAGGGCGTCGGTGTCGACCGTCGGCGTTTCATCCTCCGAGTGTTGGTCACGTGACATAGACAAGAGAGTAGCTCTAAAAACACTTATTGTGACACTATGTTAAAAATATACTGTATTTTTGTCGCGTTATCACCGGATAATTCGGCGCGACAGCGTTCGTGATGGCGCTCTGTCAGACGCTTGGCTGTCGGTCTCGGAGCACCGCAGACGACGATGAGCAGCCACAACCACTGGGAGCCTCCGGCACATCACCGCAGGGGGAGGAGGTTCCAAAGGTCTTTGCCACTCGCTTGCCTACCGATGTGTAATGGATGCTGCCGTGCGAGCGCGAACTGCGGCTCGGGAGACCGTCGAGGATATCGAGCCACCACGGCTCCGGGCCATCCTCCTCGATCGGCTCGCGGAGGCGTCGATGGCACCCGGCGTGTTGGTCATTGAGAGCGCGCGCGGCCGGCAGCCATCGCTTGCGACGGAGGCTGTTATCGACCGAGGTGTTGGCGTCCAGCTCATCTACGAGGGGCTTCGCCTGACACGATCGCTGGCAGACGACGAGCCGTGGGCGACTGGTGCCGACAGCGAGATCGACGCCGATCTGGAGATCCTTGCGGCCGACATCCTCGTCTCGCGGGGATTCTATCTGTTGGCTCAAACCGAGGTCTCGGATGCGGCTGTCGAAACCGTTCGTTCTTTCGGCCGCGATCAGACCCACCGCCGGGAGCCGGGGGCCGACACCGACACACACGACCGGAATCTCGAAGCCGACATCTTCGTGTTGGCGGTTCGGGCCGGCGTCACCGCTGTCGGGGGTGAGCCCTCGGAGGCGCTTGTCGAGTTTGCGGCTGACGCCGCCCGAAGCTACGAGACGCTCCCGCCGGCGGCGACCGTCCTCACCGACTCGGTTCGCCAGCGACTGACCGAGGTTGGGGCGGGTGGCGATGATCCGGTCGCGTCATCGGTCGGCGATCGCTGACCGCGAAAAACCACCGTGCGGGGCCGCCGAATCGAAACGCCTAAAGACAAACCCGGACTACGAGCGAATGCGTGCCTGGGTAGCTTAGCGGTAAAGCGCGTCCTTGGTAAGGACGAGACCCCGGATTCAAATTCCGGCCTAGGCTTTCTGCGACGAACGAACGTGAGGAGCGAAAGCTACACGTGGAATTTGAATCCCTGGAAGACGAGCGACGCGAGTCTTCCTCTGGTTCAAATTCCGGCCTAGGCTCTCGATATTTCCTTCGACTCCGACGACAACACTGTACCACCGGTGAGAACGTCGGCTGATCCAGAAAGGAGAGAGATCACCGAGTTAGAAAAGCGAGTTCGACAGCCGCTCCGGCAATCCGACGATGCGATCGTAGAGGCTCAACCCTTCATCGTCGTCGTTGCCGCGGAGATACGAGCGCGTTCGCTGGCTGATCATCTCGACAGAGAGCACCAACAGGACGATAAACAGGATCGTCGCCATCATATTCGTAAATTTGAACGTTTGCTGCTCGATCGACAGCGTGACACCGAGCCCACCGGCACCGATGATGCCGAGGCCGACCGCCGACCGGACGTTATTTTCGAGGATAAACATCGACCACGCGATGAACGGCCGCACGATCTGAGTGATCATCCCGAAGGTGATGACCTGTGGTTTGTCGGCCCCGGTGCTGCTGATCCCCTCAATCGGGCCGTCGTCGATCTCTTCGAGTTCGTCGGTGAGCAGCCGTCCCAACTCGCCGATGGTGTCGGTGCCGATGGCCAGCGTCGCGGTCACGGGTGAAATGCCGCCTAACGGCACGTAGATCAGGGCCCAGACGAGCGACGGGATCGAGCGAATGATGCTCATAACGCCGCGGAAGAGGAAGTTGATCGGGAACGGCGTGACACGCTCGTTGCCGAGAATCCCGAACAGCAGGGCCAGCGGCGCGCCCAGGATCGTCCCCGCAAGCGCGATCGCCAGCGTGATACCGGCCTCCCCGAGCAGCCCGGCTTCGACCCAAAACTGGTAGTACCGACCGACATCGACGGCAGGCAGAAAGCCGAAGTAGAGTTCCGGCGGGAAATACTGCGTGAGCGCGTCGGTGAACTCCGGCCAGTACTGGATCCACTCCTCACGCCAGAAGCCAACCATCACGAGCGAGCCGACCAACAGAATCCCGATGACAACGAGCAGGCCAAACTGCGAGAGCCGGCGCAGCAGCCGCGTGCGTTTGAGCGCGGCATGCCGCTGTCTGACAGCTGAGTCGGCGTCGTCACCGCCGATAACCCGTTTGAGAAGCCGCCCCACAACCGAATCGGAGTCAGCACTCATGGCTTGGCTCCGATCCCCGTGTTCTCCTCAGTCGCCGCGTCGATCATCGCCTCCGGATCGGATTCCTCGCGGAGCTCCTCGGTTTCGATGTGGCCGTAGATCTCTTCGAGAACGTCGGTCGTCAGCTCCTCGCGGGAGCCGGTAAAGACCACGCGTCCCTGTTTGAGGCCGATGAACTGCTCACCGAACTCACGGGCGATATTGACCTGATGGAGGCTTGCGAGCGTCGTCAGATCGCGCGTCTTGGCCGTCTCGCGGAGATACGCCATCACCGTCTCCGCACTCGACGGATCGAGGCTGGCCACCGGTTCGTCGGCGAGCAGGAGCTCGGGTTGCTGAACCAGCGCGCGAGCGATCCCGACCCGCTGCTGTTGGCCGCCGCTCATACTGCGCACCGTCTGACCGGCCTCATCGAGCAGACCGACCGTTTCCAACGCTTCAAGCGCGAGTTCCTTCTCCGCGGCAGGCTGGCGGCTGAGCAGGCTCCGGAGGAACCCGGTTCGGTTGAGCGTCCCGGTGAGGGCGTTGCTGTAGGCACTCAGCTCCTCGACGAGGTTGTGTTGCTGGAACACCATCCCGACATCCGACCGCGAGTTGGTGATCTCCTCGTCGTCGATGTAGACACCCCCAGACGTTGGCTCGGTCAGCCCGTTGAGGATGCGCAACAGCGTCGATTTGCCGGCCCCGGATTCGCCGAGGACGACGGCGAAGGTTCCGTCCGGGATCTCGAAGGAAACCTCCGAGAGGGCTGTCGTCTCGCTGTATCGCTTCGTCAGGTTCTCGACACGGAGTACCATCGGTCGTTAGAGCTGGCCCAGATCGACGTTGAGCGTATCGATCACGTCGATAACCGGCTGATAGTCGTCGATGCTGGCCTCCGTTACCGCGGTCAGTGGGTTTGCAACGTCACCATCTGGCTCCCGGAGCGTGCCGTCATCGATACCGACGATCGCCTCTTCGATATCCGACCGTAACGGATGCTCCCAGTTGCTGCGCGCAATGATCGGAGAGAAGGGGAGTGACGTTGAGGCCTCGACCAGCTGCAGTTCGGGCGACTCCGTCCCAACCTCGTCGTCCCACCGTCCGGAGCCCTCGCGGACGCGATCCGGCCACTGGTCTTCCGGGATATGGTTCAACAGCACGGCGATATCGCAGCCACAGGCGACGACATCGTCCCGATTGATCAGCGTCTGAACGGCGTTGCGGTGACTCCCCGTCCACTCGCCGTTGTAATCAACTGGGTCACCGTACGGTGCCTCACCGGTGTCAAGCCCGGCTTGGTTCAGCATGTAGTTGGGGTACAGCGAGCCGCTGGTCGATGGTCGATCCGCAAACGCGATCGTTTTCCCCTCGATATCCGTGGTTTCCTCGATGTCGGAATCGGGCAGCGTTGCGAGTGCCGAGAAATACACCGACGCACCGCCTTCCTCGACGATGCCGACGACATCGATCTGCTCCGGGTTCGCAAGCAGGACGATGTCGCTGCGTGTCATCTCGGCTTGGTTGTTGATGAGGGCCTGACCGATCGCCGAGGTGTTGTCCGCAAAGTCGACGTTGAACTCCGCATCGGGAACCGCCGACCGAACATGCTCTCTGAACGGTTCCCACATCTCCTCGGTATCACCCGGCGTTTCCCCCGGCGTCTCAAGAAAGCTCACCGGCTCGTAGTCGTTGCCCGACGACTCCTCATCAGCACCGTCACCGGAACTCCCATCGGAGCTGCCAGAAGAACCATCTGAGCTACAGCCCGCGAGACCAGCTGTCAGTGCCACACCGGTGCTCTGAAGCACGCGTCGACGTGTTTGATCTGCCATCACCTCGATGTGGACGAAATATGTACTTATGCACTTATAATATCTGTACGAAATGATATGTGGCGGTATTGGTGGCTAATACACCACAATAGCACTATATAGAGCTGTTATCGGTAATGCTGCTGGATGGCAAGTTCGGCGATATTCCCCCCATACTCAGCCGTGCGTTCAAGACTGTCTAAGAGAAGGCCCCAGCGAAATGCCTCCGGCGCATGGTCGCTCTCGTACAGCACCCGATCCAGCTCCCCGATCCCCGTTGTGATCGCTTCGCGTTCGGCCAGCGCGTCGTAGGCGAGACCGATATCGGTCTCCGAAAGGATTGGCTCGGTCGCATCCCAGATCAGCGAGCGAGCGTCCTGGCCGAACGATTTGACCTGTCGACTGAGGTCGCCGTCGGGGGCGTGCGGCTGGTCGATGGCAACGCGTGCGATCTTTTCGGCATGGTCGGCGATCCGTTCGAGCTGTCGTGCGAGATAGTAGTAGGCGAACAGTTCGGCCCGAGTGAACTCGAGTTTCTGAACCTCACCGAGGTCGGTTAGTGTTCGCTGAAAGTGCCGACTGACAAGACGGAAGAGCTTGTCAGCCTCGGTGTCGCGGTCGATAACGTCGCGTGCCAGCGTTGTATCATCCGTGAGCACCGCACTGATCGCGTCCTCGTGCATGGTGTCGGCGATCAGTCGGAGGCGGATCGTACTCTTGAGGATAGAAACGTTGTCAGCATCCATCAGGTTCCGGACGATCAGTTCCCACTCGTCGACTTCGAGGATCTCAAACCCGGTCAGATCGGTGACGATGTCTCTGACACACCGCTCTTGCTCGTCGATCTCACCGGCTCGGTCGCGGATGTGGATCTTGTCGACGCCGATGAGATACAGCCCGGTGACGGTCTCTCGTAGCTCCGCCTCATCGATGTCGCCTGCATCGATCGTGACTGAACGGCCATCCGCATCAGCCTTCTCGGCGGCCTCTACCAGGAGAGAGCCGTCCGCGTTCGGATAGAGATAGAGCAACGATCCCGCCGTAATATCGTGCTCCTCGGCCCAGAACTTCGGCAGCGATACGGTGAACGTCGTCCCACCTGAAAGCTGGACTTTCCGTGTTTCCATGGCTACAGGCAGGATTGACCCCTGGGTGTGTAGGCGTTTGTATGTTGGTAACAAAGAGATGTGGACGGCTACATAGCGTTGGTAGCGGTGGAGAGCCCTCCGGAGACGCCTGTCTTGTACGGTGATCAAACCTAACACAGCGATAGGTGTTGGCTCCGGATATGCCACAGAACACGGCGTCTGCCGGACAGCTCCATAGCAGGGAACGGACGCTAGCGACGGTTATCGAGGCCATCGACACCGACGCGCCGGCGACAAAGGCGAAGCTGGCTGAGGCGGTTGGGCTCTCGCCGAACTATCTCTCGGAGGTGCTCCAAGAGCTCAAATCGAAGGGGATGGTGCGGAAAGCCTACGTCGTCGACGACAGTGCTATCTTCAGCCACGTGGAGGATGTGTCGAACCTCTGGCAGTCGGCGGTAGACCAGGAGGTGCAGGCTACTGAGGGGTTGTTCGATCGCCTCCAACGGCTCAACGACGTGACGCTCAAACAGTACCGGGCGGCGAAAGCCGCCTTTTGTGGGGAGGCTGTCGCCGAAGCGGCCGATCAGCTTGAACCCCTTACCAACGAACGGTATTCGGCTGTGCTGAGCGAGCTCAGATCCTACACGATCACAACCGACTGGCCCGGCAACCGTATCGCGGCGGCGTTAGCGACGATCGCGGTCAACCTCGAAATCATCGGCGACCGGGCGTGTCTGATCGCTGACGCGGTCGAAGAGACCGACGCAACGCCGGCAGGCGCGGTGCACGAACGCACCGTCGAGATATTCGAGGCCGGCGAGCGCATCAACGAATACGTTGAGGCTATCCTCTTCGACCGAGAACTTGAGATGTTGGAAACACTGCACGCGACCGAACGAACCGTCCATCGTGACCTCCAAGAGCTGTTTGAACTCGTAACCGCCTACGATCCAGACACCTACGGCTACCTCGTGACCGTCACCCGAACGCTCGAACGGATCATCCACTACTGGGTCAGTGCCGCCGAAACGGCCGTCAGGATCCATACCGGCCTCGATCCCGGACATATCGGAATCTGACCACCGAAGACGGGAAACAGCAACAGCGCAAACCGAAGCTCAATCCAGTGCTGTCGTGTCCACCTGTTCGGGCGCGTATCGATCCAGGAAGACCGCTTTATCACGGAACGCGGCAAGTCGCTCAGACAGCGTCTCGTGATCCCAGTCCCACCACTCGGTCGCCTCAATGCGAGCCGCGGTTTCGGGGTCGAACCGCCGGCGGATCGGTTCGGCCGGGACGCCCGCAACGATGGTGTAGGGATCGACATCTGCGGTGACGACTGCTCCCGCTCCAACGACCGCACCGTTCCCGATCGTGACACCTGGGAGGACGATCGCCCCGTGGCCGATCCAGACATCATGGCCGACTTCCACGGGCTGATCGGCCCGCCAGTCGAAGATCGAGGCATCGTCCTCACCCAGATCGTACATCGCCGCACGGTAGGTGAAGTGATGAGCAGTCGGGCGATCGATCGGGTGGTTCGTCGGGCCCAAGCGGGCGTCGCTTGCGATACTACCGAACGTGCCGATCGTCGTAAAATCCAGTTGTGCCCGCTCCATCACGTAGGTGTACTCACCCAGCGTTGACTCATTGAGCCGCGCGCCGCGGCGAACCTCAGTCCATCTGCCCAGTTCGGACTCATTGATCGAAACGGGGTCATGCAGGGTTGGCTCGGGCGACAGCGTGCGGCTGCGGTCAGGGCCGTACGACTCGTAGTAGGGCATGGTCAGCGGCGACCCACTGTCGAAGAGAGGATCTTCCGTGGGGCGTTGACAAACACCTCGATGATACCAGATTGCTCGATATCGTCGTCTTCACGCAGTGCCGACCGGACGCGCTGGCTGATCAGCTCAACCGATCCGGCAAGCAGGAAGATGAGGATAATACAGGCCATCATCTCCGTGTAGTTGAACGTCTGCCGTTGGACGTACAGCTCAAGGCCGAGTCCGCCGGCTCCGATGATGCCGAGCCCGATCGCCGCCCGGACGTTGTGTTCAAGATCGAACGCGATCCAGGCGATAAACTGGCGGAACACCTGGCTCAACATCCCGAAGGAGACGATCTGGGAGCTGTTTGCCCCGGTTGATCGGATCCCCTCGATCGGCCCGTCTTCGATCTCCTCAAGTTCGTCGGTAAACAGTCGGCCGAGATAGCCGGTGGTGTCGACCATGATCGCCAAGGCACCGGTAAACGGGGTGACCCCGGCCAGCGGGATCAGAATAAGAAACCACACCAGCCCCGGGATCGCCCGAATGAGACTCATCGTTGCGCGGAACCCGAAATTAAACGGGTAGGGGATGACCCGCTCGCTGGACATAACGCCAAAGAACAACGCGAGCGGCAGCCCCAGAACCGTCCCGGCAAACGCGACGGCCATCGTGACGAACATCGCACCCCAGACAATCTCTCCACCCTCAACGGTGAGGATGAGGTTTTCCTCGACGATGAAGCTCAGATACGCCCCGAGATCAACAAACGGAATCCCGAAGTAGGTCGTCGGGGGGAAATAGCCTAACAACGCCTCATAGAACTGATCGACTTGGCCGACGATCTCTGCGAGACTAAACTCGATAAGACGAAGGCTCGCATAAAACAGCAGGTAGGTAGCGATGAGTCCGCCGACCATCCAGAGCCGCCGCTTCGTCTTCCGGCGTTTCATATCCTGGAGCTTCTGTTCGGCCGGGGAGTCGCCGATAGCATCAACACCGAAATACGTCGCCAGCGAATCCAGTTTCGAGGGTGGCGCGCTCATGCCTCGATCACCTGCTCGATGTCGCCGACGACCTCCTCGCGCGATCCGTTCTCGGGTGTGCTCGCTTGTTCGGCAAGGCTCACCGTTTCAACGCTTCCGTAGAGATCGTCGATGAGTTCCGGGGTAAGCTCCCCACGTTCCACATCGAAGAGCTTCTGTCCATCACGCAGACCGATAAACCGGTCACCGAAGTGAGCAGCAACGTTTACCTGGTGGAGGCTGACGAGCGCGGTCACATCGTGTTCCTTGGCGGCCTTCCGGAGATACGTCATCACCGTCTCAGCACTTGAGGGATCAAGACTGGCGACCGGTTCGTCGGCCAGCAGACAGCGGGGATCCTGCACGAGTGCTCTGGCGATCCCAACCCGCTGCTGTTGGCCGCCGGACATCTGTGACACCTTTTGATGGCTCTCTTCGAGGAGGCCAACGGTTTCAAGCGATTCCAGTGCCCGAACTTTGTCCTCCGTGGCTTGCCACTGCAGCATGCTTCGGAGCATCGAAACCCGGCTGAGCGAGCCGGTGAGCGCGTTCAGATACGCCGAGACACCGTCGACAAGGTTGTGCTGCTGGAAGATCATCCCAACAGCCGTCTGGGAGCCCGAGATCTCCTCGCCGTCAAGCGAGATCGACCCCTCGGTCGGCTCGGTTAATCCGTTCACACAGCGGAGCAGCGTCGACTTGCCGGCCCCTGATTCGCCCAACAGGACGACGAATTCATCTTCGATCTCGAAGGAGACCTCTTCGAGCGCGGTTACCTCCCCATACTGCTTTGACAGATTCTCGACTGTGAGTTTGCTCATTGTGAGATGTGACTACTGCGGTTACTCACCGGGCTCGATCCCAACTGCGTTCATCCGTTCGATGATCGGTTCGTAGTCCTCTATCGACGTATCCGTGAGCGTGGTGAACGGGAGCTCATCCTCGTTGTAATCTTCCGGATAATGCTCCTCGATCTGGGCTTTATCGGAGCCTCGAAGCACCTCTCCGACCTCCTGTTTGATATCGGACTCCCACGTTCTCCGCGCGTACATCGGCTGTTTTGGGATCGGGAACGACCACCAAACGGCCTTGAACTCCGGCGTTTCGGTTCCCATCGTATCGAGGAACGAACTGTTCTCCTCGACTCGATCAGGAACGTCCGTCCCCTCTGGGAGGTGGGGGATCCCATTTCCGCCCCACGTTGTCGCTCCGTCGGCTTGTCCCGCCGCGACCCGCTGAAGGGCCTGATCGTGATCGGTCCAACTCCCCTCGAAATCAACCGGATCACCTTTTGGTGCTTCCCCGATGTCGAGGCCGGCTTCCTGGAGGGCATACAGCGCGAAGATCGAGCCACTTGTCGAGAGCCGATCGGCGAATGCCCACGTCCGCCCCTCGACATCCGCTGGCCCTCCGATCTCCGATTCCTCCGGCGGAACCACCATCAGCGAGAAGTAGAACGCCGACCCACCGGTCACGGTGGAGCCGTAGATATCCATCTTATCTGGGTTCGCCAACACCGTCACGTCGTCCATCCCGATCTCGGCCTGCTCGCTTTCGAGGGCGGGCAGGATCGCCGAGTAGTCTGTCGGCACCGTCATCTCAAACGTCGCACCGTCGATCTCCGCGTTGAGCAGGTTCTGAACGGGTTTGTACCGGCGTCGGGCATCAGCCGGCGTGCCCGGCGTCAACAACATCGTCACCGTGTTTTCGCCCTCACCACTGCTGCCGATGACACCACCACAGCCTGCCAGTCCCGTCGTGAGCGCGGTCGCCGCGCCGGCGGCAACGAAGTGTCGTCGACCCACCGATTCTGTTCGGCTGTTGCTGTCCGATTTCGATGCGTCCTGACCGGTGTCGCCCTGTCTGTCAGACATCAGTTTCGGGCTGGAAAACGAGGGTAATAACAGTTGACTGGGGAGAGTCCGAACCCCCCATGTCGCCGATGATTGCCGTCGGGTTCGGCCTGCAGCCAGCACAGTGCGTATGTACTCGTACAGACGCGATGAGCTGATCGGTGGAAACAACCCAGACGACGAGGGATCCATAGAGAGTCCCGAGAGAAGGTTTATGCGATCGTTTTCGTGTGCTTCGGCCGAACCATGGCTGATCCGCACGACAGATCCGACCGCTTCGAGTTGATCGCCGCCTGCGACGAGGAAACGCTCGCCGGCTTCGCCAACGATGTGCTCGAAGACGACCCGCCGCTGTTGATCCGACAGGATCCCCGACCAAAGCTGCTGCTGCAACAGGTTCAGGAACCCGTTGAGCGACGACCGTTTAACCTTGGTGAGGTCGTCGTCACCCCCGCCGAGGTGACGCTCGACGACACCCGTGGGTTTGCGATGGTTCCCGGCAAAAGAGAACGAGCCGCGTTGTCGGGCGCCATCGTCGACGCCGCCGTGGCCGCAGCGCACGAACAGACACCGGCTATCGTCGAGGAGCTCCGAGCGGTTGAAGCCCGACAACGTGACCAACACCGGCAGTCGTGGGCCGAGAGCCGCCACACGACCGTCACCTTCGAAACGATGGAGGAGCAGCAGTGAGAGCACTCGGTATCGACCCAGTCCATGATACGCGCCGGACGTTCGATGGGTTGCTCTCGGCGATGAGTCGACCTGGGAGTATCCATACCGTTCCGGCTCCCGCCGATCACGCGATCATCACAACGTTGGTCGACCACGAGGTCACAGTTGCAACCAGCGACGAGGTGCTGGAAAAAGCCCTCTCGGAACAGGGCCGTTTCAATCCCGAATCACCGGACGAGGCAAGCGTGGTTCACGTGTCGGATCACACGACGGTAGACGTACGGAACTGCAAGCGTGGCTCACTTGTCGAGCCGAGCGACGGTGCGACGATCATCTATCGCGTCGAGGCGGTCGCAACCGGCGACGCCGACGAAACGATGGTTACGCTCTCGGGGCCGGGTGTCGATGGGGATCGGACACTGTCAGTGACACTGCCCGAGTCCGAGCTGTCGGCACTCGCGGCGGTCCAGTCGGAGTACCCGCGTGGTGTCGATGCCGTGTTCGCCTCCGAAGATCGGCTTGCAGCGATCCCACGGTCGGTAACAGTGGAGGTGGCCTAAATGGGATACGTCGCGGTCACAGCCGGCGAGGAAGTGATCAAACGCGCCGAGCAGCTGTTCGAGAAACAGCGTACGGAGGGGAGTTCGGACGACCTCGGGATCGACCAACTGGATGAGCAGCTCAGTCGGCTGACCGCCCAGGTCATGAGCGAGAGCGGCCTCTACGCGCCGCGGCTGGCGGCACTGGCGGTCAAGCAGGCCCAGGGTGACACCATCGAGGCCGCATTTCTACTGCGAGCGTACCGCTCAACGCTTGAGCGATACGACGAGACGATCACCGCCGACCCACGCGAGATGATCGCCAGTCGACGCGTCTCGCCGGCGTTCAAGGACGTGCCGGGTGGACAGATCCTCGGTGCAACCAAGGATTACACACAGCGACTGCTCGATTTCGCGCTTGCGGAGACGGAGCGAACGGATCCAACCGGCGACTGGGACGTTGCGGATGCGGGTGCTCCCGACCGGCTGACAAACGTCACGGAACTGCTCCGTGAGGAGGATCTACTACACGAACCTGACGAACCTGATATCGAGGAACCGACCGACACCACACGGGAGTCGGTGACGCATCCGCCCGCCCGTGACGCGGTGCTGCAAGAACTTGCTCGCGGCGAGACAGGGGCGATAACCGCGCTTGGCTACTCGGCACTGCGGGGGTACGGCCAGGTTCATCCGACGCTCGCGGAGGTTCGCGTCGGTCGGCTCCCGGTTCGGATCGAACACCCCTACACCGACGAACCGGTGACAGTCACCCATACCGACGTGACCGAATCGGAGGCGGTTGTGCCGGTCTACGAGAAGCGTGAAGATCCGCAGTTCGCCTTCGGCTACGGGCTGACGTTCGGTCGCAACGAGCGCAAGGCGATCGGAATGACGGTTCTTGACGCCTCACTCCAGCTCGACAGCGAGGCAGAACCGGCTGAAAACGCCGAGTTCGTCCTTGATACGATCGACGGCATGGATTCGTTTGGATTCATCGAACATCTTAAACTCCCCCACTATGTCACCTTCCAGTCGATTCTCGACCGCATCCGGTCGATCCGCGAACGCCAAGGGATGTCGGAGAAGGATTCCGCCGACACAGATCACGAGACCCCGCCGGTCGCGGAGGTGAGCAACGATGACTGAGAGCACGGGCGATCACGAGGGCGACCAGACCACCGCCAACGACAAAACAGACGGCGGCACACGTGTCACGTCCGATTCCGTCGACGGCGTGCTTGCTGACATCGAGACAAAAGGGGTCGCCGGCTACAACTACGCGTATCTCGACGAGCACACGAAACGCGAGGTGCGGCGGGCGATGCTGAAGGCTGTCGCCATCCCCGGCCACCAAGTTCCCTATGCCTCACGGCCGATGCCGCTGGCCCGTGGCTGGGGAACCGGCGGCATCCAGGCGTCGTTATCGCTGCTTGGCCCGACAGACACGTTCAAAGTGATCGACCAGGGGGCCGACGAGAGTGTCAACGCCGCCAATATCCGCCGGCTTGCCGCCGATACCGCCGACGTGGAGACGACAACCGACACCACCGCCGCGGATGTGATCCAGAGCCGCCACCGAATCCCCGAGGAGGTGCTGACCGATGAGCAACGCCTCGTATTGCAGGTGCCGATCACCGATGCCCTCCGGAAGGTTGATAGCTCGGATGCAGCCAACCGACGGCGACACGCCCACCGGAACTACGGAAAGATGTGGGTGCACCTCTACGAGAACGTCGTCGAGTACGGCGAGATCAACATCGCCTCGCGGTACCCCACGGTGGTTGCGGGTCGGTATCTGATGGATCCCTCACCGATCCCCCGGTGGGATGTGCCGAAACTCGACGATGCCGACCATCTGACGATCCTCGCAGCGGGACGGGAGGCTCGCATCTATGCGGTTCCACCGCACACATCGGTCGAACCGCTGGCCTTCGAGGATCGGGCGTTCACCGTCGAGCGATTCCCCGAGGAGGCGTGTGACGCCTGTGGCTCAACCGACACCTATCTGGTTGAGGTTTCATCGGAAGACGAGGGAACCTTCGAAACACGCTACGCCTGCAACGATGCGAGTTTCTGCGCCAAACGCCGCGAGGATCCGGCTCTCACGAAGGATCACCACCATGACCGAGCAGGTGTTGACTGGGGGCCAGGAACGCCGAACACCGATGCGGGCGGTGAGACGGAATGACACTGCTCGACGCAGCCGGCCTGCAGACGATCTACGGGCCGGGCTGTTCGGAGTGTCTCAACACGACCGGCGACCACGCCGGCACAAACCAGTGTGAACACTGCGGGAGTGTCGTCGCCTGTGCTAACGCGGATCTGCGCGTCGAGTCCGGGGAGGTGCTTGGCATCGTCGGTGAGTCCGGCTCCGGCAAATCCAGTTTAGCGGAGACGCTGGCACTGGAGCGCGATCCGGAGGCGACAGTTGCCGGCGAGGTGGCCTACGCGGGCCATGACGGCAACCTCCTGGACGTAGATTATCAGACCCGCCACGCGCTCCGAACCGGTGAGATCGCCTTCGTCCACCAACATATCCGCGACGGCCTGGAGTTAGAGTTCACCGGCGGTGGCAACGTCGCCGAGAAACTCCTCGCAGCCGGCTGGCGATCCTACGAGGCTGTCCGCGAACGCGTCCGCGACCTGTTCGAAGCAACCGAGATCCCACCCGCCCGGATGGATGACCCGACGCGAACCTACTCCGGCGGGATGCAGCGACGCGTCCAGATCGCTCGCGCGCTGGCGACCGATCCGGAGCTTGTCATTCTCGACGAGCCGACGACCGGCCTTGACGTGAGTGTTCAGGCCCGCGTGTTGGATATGTTCCGACGCGTCCAACGCGAGGAGACTGTCGCGGCAGTTGTCGTCTCACACGATCTGGGCGTCGTTCGGCTGCTGGCCGATCGGACGCTGGTGATGCGCCACGGCCGGATCGTCGAATCCGGCCTGACCGACCGCATCATGGAAGACCCACACCACGAGTACACCCAGACACTTATCAACTCAGTACTATGACCGTTCTCACAGTCGATGGGCTCACCAAGACCTTCGACATGCACGTGCTTGGCGACACGCAGGTCGTCGGGCTCGACGACGTATCGTTCGCCGTTCAGGGAGGCGAATTCCTCGCGGTCGTTGGGGAATCCGGCAGCGGCAAGTCATCGCTGCTGAAATGTCTCTACCGAACCTACGATCCAACTGCCGGCCGCGTTGTCTACCACGACGGCGACGACAAGATCGACTTGGCGTCCTGTGGCGACCGCACGATGATGGCGCTTCGGGATGATGCGATCGGCTACACCTCGCAGTTCCTCGACGAGATCCCGCGTGTGCCCGCCGTGGACGTGGTTGCCCGGCCACTGGTCGAGCGGGGCACACCAACCGAAGACGCTCGCCACCAAGCACGAGGGCTACTTGCGGCACTGCACGTTCCGGAGGAACTCTGGGCGGCCTACCCGGCGACGTTCTCCGGCGGGGAACGACAACGGGTCAACCTCGCACAGGCGGTGGCCCCGAAACCGGAGCTACTGTTGCTTGATGAACCAACAAGCGCGCTTGATCCTGAGACCCGCAACGCCGCCATCGACCTGCTGGAGTCGTATCTCGGACCCGAAACGACAGTCGTTGGCGTCTTCCACAACACCGATGTCGTCCAGCGTGTCGCCGATCGCGTTGTCGTCCTCGCTGACGGCTCGCTCAACGAGGTCATCCCGATCGCCGAGTACGACGGCACCCATACGAGCCCAGAGGCAGACAGCAACGAACCGCTTGGAGAGGCAAACGGGAGGAGAGATCGATGAGTTCGACCGCACAAACCGCCGACACGACCGTGACAATCGTCGACGGCCGGGTCGTAACCCCCGATGGCGTGATCGATGGGCGTGTGGAGATCGGAGGCGATCGGATCACCGCTGTCGGCGACAGCGACGCCGAGACAGACACTGTCATCGATGCCAACGGCCAGTTGGTGTTGCCAGGGTTGGTTGATATCCACGGCGACGACATCGAGAGCCATCTCTACCCGCGGTCGGGCGCACGGATGGACACCGAGATGGCGTTGGCTGCCGCCGACCGCGCGAACGTCGCCGCGGGGATCACGACAAAGTTCCACGCCATCTCATTTGAGCTCGACGAATCGGCCGATCGATCGCCCGAACTCGCTGCAACGCTGACCGATGCGATCACCGACGCGACCGACCTCCTTGTCGACCACCGCCTCCACGCGCGCTGTGAAGTGACCCAAAAGCGGTGTGTCGAGGCTGTGATCGATGTGATCGATAACGACAACACCGATCTGGTCTCGGTGATGAGCCATGTTCCCGGGAAAGGCCAGTTCCGCGACATCGAGGCGTTCCGGCAGTATTACGAGAACGCAAACGACCGCACCGCCGCGGAGGCCGAGGAGATGATCGACGAACGGGGCTCGATGTCGATGGCGACGCTCCGCGAACGGGTCGACCGGGTCGTCGACCGGGCCCACGAGGCTGGCGTTGTGACGGCGTCCCACGACGATGAGAACCCCCGGGAGGTCGAGCAGTTGGCCGACTCGGGCGTCGATATCGCCGAGTATCCGATCACGCTCGAAACAGCCCAGCGCGCAACCGAGATCGGGATGACGACGGCGATGGGCGCGCCAAATCTCGTCCGCGGCGAAAGCCAGTGGGGCAACCTATCGACAGCCGCCGGCATCGACGCCGGCGTTATCGACACGCTAGTCGCCGACTACCACCCACCGTCGCTGCTTGCGGGCGTATTCGTTGACACCGAGGAACCACTCCACGAACGGGTCAAACGCGCCACCGCCAACCCGGCAGACGCTGTCGGGTTGTCCGACAGAGGGCGGATCAAAGCCGGCAAGCGCGCCGATCTCATCGTCGTCGATCCCGACCCGACACCGACGGTCACCGCCGCTGTGGTCGCCGGACAGCCGGTGTATCACGCCGACACCACTATCGAGGTGAGTCGATGACCGACCCACGGATCGGGGCGGCGATGGATATCCGGTTCGGCACGACCGTCGAGAGCTTCATGAAGTACGTGACCGACCTCGGGCTGGATCACGTGGAGTTCAAACGCGAATACCTGGCCGGCCACCCCAACACACCATCCCCGGAACGGGTCGGCGAACTGGCCGACGAGTACGGCGTTACGCTGAGCTACCACGCGCCGTTCCGTGATTGGAACATGGGGAGCTACGACGAGACAGTTCGCCAGGACTCGGTTGCGCGCGTCAAGCGGACAATCGACGATGCGGCGACCGCCGGCGCGACCAGCGTCGTCGTTCACGGCGGATCGATCCCACACCGCTACCCGGAGTGGGTTCGACAGCGCGCCCGCAAGAACGCGCGTCGGTCGCTTGCGGAGTGTGCCGAATACGCCCAGCTTGCCGGGGTCTCGCTGTGTCTGGAAAACCAGCCGATCGATGAGCAGAAGCGACGGTACACCACCTCACCCGCCGATCTTGCGGCGATGATCGAGGATGTCGATGTCCCGCCACAGTACCTCAGCGTCACCCTCGATGTGGGCCACGCGAAGGTCAACGACCACGACTACCAGGCGTTTGTCGAGAAGTTTGGCCAGCGTATCAGGGTGTGTCATCTCCACGACAACGACGGGAGTGCCGATCAACACGAGCCGTTCCCTGAGTACCGGTCTGTCGTCGAGTCAGTGCCGGCGAATGTCTTTGTCTTCGAGATGAAGTCGCCCGAGGACGTGGCGACAAGTGTTGGTGCCGATGTCGTCGCCCCGGAACCGGAGGTGTCCGCGGATGACTAACCGGTACGAGGCACTCATCTTCGACAACGATGGTGTCTTGGTCGAACCAACCGACACCGCGGTGCTTGTCGACGCCGTCGTTGAGGCGTTTCACGCCTTCGGGGTCGACATCGACCGCTCGCGTGCGCGTCACACAGTCGAAGACGACATCGTGCCAAGAGAGATCGCGGCCGAACACGGCATCGACCCCGAGGCGTTCTGGCACTACCGGGAGTTGACCGCAAGTCTCGCCCAGCAACACCACGTGCTGGCTGGCGGGAAGCCGATGTATGAGGATGTGGCCGCGCTCACCCGGTTAGACATACCCCGTGCCGTTGTCAGCAACAACCAGCATGCGACGATCGAGTTCCTGTTGGCCCACCACGATCTCCCGGTCTTCGAGACGGCCTACGGGCGAGAGCCCACGCTCGCCGGGGCCGCAAAGCGAAAGCCCGAATCGGACTACATCGAGCGCGCGCTGTCGGATCTTGGGGTTGAGAACGCGCTGTATATCGGTGACTCCGAGAAGGATCTTGTCGCCGCCCACCGCGCCGGGATCGACTCGGCGTTTCTGCGTCGAGACCACGTCGCGGACATCGACCTCTCGACGGAGCCGACGATCGACGTACCGAGCCTGCATGCGCTCACCGAGCGTCTCTCGGCCGTCGAACCGGAACAGCAGCGATGACCGACCATGGGCTGACTCGTCGGGCCGTCCTTGGAACGCTTCTCGCCGGCACCGCATCCGCGTTGGCGGGGTGTTCACGTTCGAGCGTCGAGGGGGCGGTCGTCGAAAACGAGACACCGCTGACACTGTCACACGAATACGGGATCCAAGCGACCCCATCCGGCACCCGCGTCGTCGTCGATGTCACAGTCACCAACGACGGGAGCGAGCCGCTCACACTCGACGATCGTGTCCCACGGTTTACCTGCACGTTTTTCAGCGATTCGGGCGAGCAACTCTTGCAGTCTGGGCGCAAACTGGTCGACCCACTTGACAGCGAGGAATCGACAACAGTACAGTTTTCCCTGGCGGTCGGTGTCGACGACGTAACCCGATACGAACTCCGAACGAAGTGGGCTGAAGCGTAGCCAGCAGCATCGCACACTGCGTTATCAATCTCACGCCAGCCAAAGCGAACGTGTTCAGCGACGCGTTTGATGCAGTAGCACGCCTACTCAGCGTGATCGAGCCGATCGATGACCGTCCCGAACGCGACGTTTGGTTGTACCGTCTCGATGCGGATCTCGACGGTTTCGCCCTCGTCGGTTTCGGGAACGATCACCACGTAGCCGCGTTCGACACGGGTGATCCCGTCGCCTTGGTCGCCGACATCCTCGATCTCAACGACACGGGTTTCACCCTCGCTGACCGGCGGCTCCGGCTGGGACGGCGTGGGATCCTCACGCTGGGCTGTCGCCTCGGTGGTCGCCGTTGGTTCGGCTGGCTCGGTCGTCCCGTCGGATTTCGCCAACACGGCGACCCGGAGAGTCTCTCCCGGGGTGATCGAACCCTGTTCAACCTCCGAGGCGGGGACACTGAACTGATAGCCCTCTTCGGTTTCGGTCAGCTCTGCGGTGTACAGACAGGCGAGTTGCTCGGGGATCTCCATTGAGTTGGTAGAAGAGATGCGGCCAGTCTCTTGAACCTAACGACACCACCAACGAAGTGGGCCACGACCGTACAACAGATCAGCCCGCGTCAGGTGCTATACTCCTCGACAAGGTTGGTCAGTGGGGTTCGGAGCTGTCCGGTGCCGTCGACATCGCCGGTTTTGTAGATCCGATACTCCTCGTCGTGTTTGGTGACGGTGATCAGCTGTTCGCCCGGCTCAACCTGCCAGCCGGCCTCCGCAAGCCGCTCTTCGAGCGCCGTCAGATCGACCGTCTCCTCGGCGAGCATGACCGCCGCCTGCTGGCCGGTCAGCGTCCGCAGTCTGGCCTCGGGAAACGTATACAGCTTCACGTCGTGGTCGGTCGCCCCCTCGTAGAGCGCCGCGGGTGAGGCCTCCGTCCACTCGGGCCACCGGCGGTTGAGACCGGATTCGACGAACGCGACGGTGACCGCGGGGTCAGACGGATCGTACGCCGGGTTGTCCGCGGCGACCGTTCGATCCGACTCCGGATCCGAGACGGTAACTTCGCTGATCGGTTCCTCCCGATTGGAGACAACGACCGCGAGATCTGGATCGTCGTCGTCGGTGTCAACAACGTACTCACCCGGTTCCATATCCACTCGTTACCAGAGCCGCAATAAATACTTCCTGCATAGTTGTCGACATCACAGAGCCCTCGCCACGAGGGGATCGATGGTATCGATAGCGGGCTGTCACCCGACACGGCCACACAACCCCCGCCGCCAGCGCGACGCTAGTACCGCGAGGGGAGGAACGCGAAGGCGATCAACAGCATTGCGATGAAGCCCGCGGTGAACGTCACCCACCGCAGCCCGGTGACGCGCTGG
Organism: Halonotius sp. F2-221B; assembly: GCF_046719765.1. Taxonomy (NCBI): domain Archaea; kingdom Methanobacteriati; phylum Methanobacteriota; class Halobacteria; order Halobacteriales; family Haloferacaceae; genus Halonotius; species Halonotius sp. F2-221B. Next base: position 138,589 of record NZ_JABEBY010000004.1, on the reverse strand, counting down.
GAGAACGTTTCCTGCTCGGCGACGGCCGCCGCGTAGGCCTCGGCATCGCTCGTCAGCTCAACGGTGTCTGTGCCGGTGAAGTAGGCGGTGTAGGTGCTGTTGTCGGCGAGGGTGATCGTATCGCCGGCCTCCAGCTCTTGGCTGTTGGACTCGTTTGTCATCCACGAGAGACCGACGCTCCCGTTGTCGACCGAATCGATCGTCGCCTGCTGGCCGTCGTAGGGGATCGACTCACCTTGGCTGAACGTGACGGTGTCGATCGACGGCTCGAAGTAGTCCGCGGCCGGGACGCGCTCGCCGTCGACGAGTACGAACTCACCGTCATCGCCGGAATAGGTCTCGTTGTCGGCGGCGGGATCGGATTCGAGGATCGACGTTCGGTCGATGACTTCCTCAACGGTCACCGTCGAGGCACCGGCATCGACAACCGTCCACTCCCGCTCATCGACGGTGACGGTGTCGCCCTCGGCCCACTCGTCGGTGTTTTCGACACCGGTCACCGTCCACTCGACCGTCGCCGCCATGTAGGTGGTACTGCTTCCATGGCCACCCTCCTCGGTTACCTCCTCAACCGTCGCCGCGGTGTAGGTCTGTCCGCCAACGGTGAACGCCTCACCCGACGACAGCTGGAAATCCGGGTTGTCGACCGTTACCTGTGGTTGCTCGGCGGTTACCATCAGCGTGTACGACGCCACACCGATGAGCACGAATAACGCGACATAGACGGCCACAGCGCGTCGTTGCATATTTCGGGCAACGTACGTCCGGTGTATAACGATTACTAACCGCCGGTGGCCGGCGGCTGGTTTCGACGTGCTTTTTATCGGCGACCGAACACACAGTGGTATGGCAGAATTCCAAGTCGCCGTCGCTGACCCCCGCGACGGGCAGACGTATCAACACGAGGTCGACGGACAGGACGCCAACCGCTTCCTCGGCCGCGAACTCGGCGAGGAGGTCGACGGCGGCGCGGTCGGCCTCGATTCGTACACCCTCAAACTCACCGGTGGCTCCGACGAGACGGGCCGACCGATGCGCGAGGATGTCCCCGGCGCACAGATCCGCGAACGCCTGCTTGAAGGTGGCGTCGGCTTCAACCCGAGCCGTGACGGCGAGCGCAAGCGAATCACCGTCCGCGGCCGCCAGGTCTCCGAGGAAACCGCCCAGGTCAACGCAACGATCCTCGACAGCGACGACAACGTCCGGGTCGCCCTCGGCCTCGAAGAGCCGGAACCAGACGAGGATGAGGAGGCCGACGACGCCGATGCTGAGGACGCAGACGCGGACGAAGCGGCGGACGCAGACAGTGAGGATGCGGACGGCGAGGATGCTGAGTCTGAGGACGCCGATGCTGAGGACGCCGAGGAAGAGACCGAGGCCGACGCAGACGCCGAGGACGCTGATACAGACGCTGACGAGGCAGCCGACGCCGACAGCGACAACGAGAAAGCGGACGCCTAACCCACCTGATGTCGACGCGGCTTCCGAGCGACAGCGACGCGGTCGACTCCTCCCGGGCGACGATCGTTCGCCGTGGCGGCAGCCGCACCCCCTGTCTTGAACTCCCAGCAGCCGTCGCCGAGGTGGTCACCGTCGATGATCGAGTCACGATCGTTATCGACGGTGCGGAGTACTACGCGACTGTGTCTGGCGACGACAGCGGACAGCTGCTGTACGGTGCCTACGAGACCCGTAAACAGGCCCGATCGACCGGCGAGGGAACTAACCGGCTCGGTGCGTGGCTCCGGGGGCTTGATCGTGAGATCGGCGACAGCGTCATCTGCGATGTGATCGTCGCCGGCGAGCGATACGGGCTGCGCGCACCGGGAGATCGCGCCGTCTACACCGTCAAACACGAACCACGGGACTCCTTGCAGTCGATCGCCGAGTCACTCGATGGCGACAGCTGAGGTGTGTGGCTGACGATCCGGGCGACCGAGCAAACCGACTCAGGAGCGATTCGTGCGGCACTCAGCCTGCGCGGTCTGTAGCCCGTTGGTGGGCGAAAGCATATGCTGGATCGTTGGTATCAGAAATATGATATAAATACACAAACCCGTGATGCCGCATTGTTTGCTCCGCATCCGAACCCCGCCAACAACTGCAACGACAGGAACTTACATCGAGGGCACCTACCATCTGTCAGTATAGATATGCGAGAGTTCGTTTTTGACCTCGTCTACGAGGAGACAGCCGGGCCTCTACAGCAGTTGCTTACCGACGCCACTGGGGTCTCTTCAACAGCGATCGGTGGCTGTATCGACGCCAAGGAGTTCTGGCGGCTTGAACGATTTGAGGGCGACGAAGACGGGGTTGACAACCTCACAAACGCCGGACAAAGGGAGCTACTTGCCGTCGAGCAGATCACGCCAGCCGGCTGTGAGGGGGCGGTTCACAGAGAGGTGTTGAAGCAAACCGACGCCGGGTGTGAGTTGTACTACCACCTGCGGGATATCGGGAACTGCGAGTCCGTCCCAACCTTGGCTGTCGAGTATATCGACCCGGATGTCCTATTTGAGCTAAAACGAAGCCAGAACCGCGAGACGTGGACGGTGATGATGGAAACCGATGACGGTGTTGGACTGTTTTACGACGCGTTGCAGGTGTCGTTACAGGACGGGATTCGCTTCGAGTTCGACCATATCGGACAGGCCTCCAAACGACGAACAGGATTGTTCGCACGCAAGAATCTCCCCGCAGAACAGCGCGAGGCACTGGTTGAGGCAGTCGGCCGCGGCTACTACGAAAAACCCAGACAGATAACCCTTGAGGAGTTATCGACAGAACTGGACTGTCCCCGGTCGACGCTGTCGTATCGACTCCGGAGTGCCGAATCGAGACTCGCAAAGAGCTTTGCGACCGGCACCCAGCAGACAGCCTTTGAGAGCTTTCCACAGACGCCCGAGCAGCAGGGGGAGACGTAATGCTCGACGTGACCGGGCCACTCGTCAGCGCGGAGACGGTGGCAGCAAATCTGGAGGCGATTCAAACGACAGACACTGAGTACCGACTTCTCGAAGTGAACGTCCAGAAGGGCACCTACGAGTCGTCGCACATCCCGGGGGCGGTGAGTCTCGACTGGCAGCGTGACCTTCGGGATACGAGGACGTTCGACATACTCTCCCCGGCAGCACTGTCATCACTGCTTGGCGACTGCGGCGTGACCCGTGAGACGACGATTATCCTCTATGGCGATTTCTTCAACTGGTTCGCCGCTCATGCGTACTGGCTGTTGCGGTACTACCGCCACGAGAACGTGTTGTTGCTTGATGGGGGACGAAAATACTGGCTCGAAAACGAGTTTCCGACGACCGATGCGGTTCCTGCGGTTCCCAACTGCGAGTATCACACCCCCGATCCCGACGAATCGATTCGGGCGCGCCGCGGCGAAGTCGAGGCGGCCGTCGAGTCCGGCGGCTGTCTGCTTGACGCCCGTGCGCCGCCCGAGTACCGCGGCGAGATTCTTGCACCCCCGGGCTGGAACGAGGGCGTACAGCGAGGCGGTCACATCCCCGGCGCGGTGAACAAACCCTGCCGGGACACCATTCAATCAGACCGTCGCTTCCGCTCGCGTGAAGACCTGGCGACGCTGTTTGAGAACTACTCTACAGACGAGCAACTCATCGTCTACTGTCGCGTCGGCGAGCGGTCGGCACTCGTCTGGATGGCTCTCGCAGAGATACTTGGGTACGAGAACGTCGCCTACTACTATGGCTCGTTCGTTGAGTGGGGAAACACTGTCGGGCTCCCGGTTGAGAGCGCAACCAGTGCCGACCTTCGGTGATCGACTTGCGTACTGCTCCCAGTAGCTGCGTTGACCATCGTAACAACATCTCGGTGGCAGTTCGCTGCCCGTCACAGCGTGGCACTGACCTCGTCACAGAGATCAATCGTCAGTTCTGTCAGGCAGATCCGATTCTCTGTCGGCCGACTCCGCAGCCGTTTCGCTGCCGTCGGGAGCAACGTCTTCGCCGCCGTCGGGAGCAACGTCCTCGTCGCCGCCGTCGGGAACGACGTCCTCGTCGCCGCCGTCGGCAGCCAACTGGGTATCGAGTTTCTGTTCGAACCATTGCCACTCGACGGTGCGAACGTTGTCCTGGCGGAGATTCCACGGATCGGCACTTTCGACGCGTTTGCCCTCAAACCACGAGACGACCATGTTGTACAGCCAGATGATCTGGCCGATCAACAGCAGGATCGCGCCGAAGGTGGCGACGCGGTGCATTGTGGCAAACTCCGGGAGGTAGGTTGCGTACCGCCGTGGCATGCCGCCGTAGCCCAGGAAGATCATCGCCAGGAACGTCACGTTCGTCCCGATCATCGTGAGCCAGAAGTGGGCCTTCCCAAGGCTCGTCTGATACATCCGCCCGGTGACGAGCGGAAACCAGTAGTAGAGGCCGGCAAAGACAGCGACGGCGATGGCCCCCATGAAGATGTAATGGAAGTGACCGACCACATAGTAGGTGTCATGCAGCACGAGGTCGATCGGGATCGACGCGAGGAAGACACCGGTGACACCGCCGATAATGAAATTGGAGATAAATCCAAGACAGAACAGCATCGGCGTCGTCAGCCGGATTCGGCCGTTCCACAGCGTTGTAATCCAGTTAAACGTCTTCACCGCCGAGGGAATGGAGATTGCGATCGACACGGCCATAAACGACGCCCGAACACGGGGATCGATCCCCGTGGCGAACATGTGGTGGGCCCAGACGCCGAACGAGAGGACGCCGATTGCGAGCGTCGAGTAGACGACGAACTTGAAGCCGAACAGCTTCCGGCCCGCAAACCGCGGGAGGACGTAGCTGACGATCCCCATCGGTGGCAACACGAGGATGTAGACCTCGGGGTGGCCGAAAAACCAAAACAGGTGCTGCCAGAGGATGTTGCCGCCGTCAGTCAGGAAAAAGGCGGTGCCGAGGTTGCGGTCGGCAAGCAACATGAGCAGCGCGCTGCCAAGCAGCGGGAACGCAAAGAGGATCAGCCCTGACTGGGTGAGGATCGTCCACGAGAAGATATCGAGATTGGCCCAGGACACCTGCTCGCCGCGTTGGGTGAAGATGGTCGCGATAAAGTTGATCGCGCCCATTGTGGCGGCGACACCGGAGAGATGGAGACCGAGCAACATCAGATCAACGCCGGTTCCGCCGACCGCGTCGGCACTCGCCCCTGTCTCACCGAGCGACAGCGGTGTGTACATCGTCCACGTTGTCTGTGCGGGTTCGAACAGCCCGAGCGGTTGGGCGAAAAAGCCCGCCCAGATCAGCAACGCCGCCGGCGGCAGCAGCCAAAAGGCGATGGCGTTGATCCGGGGGAACGCCATATCGTCGGCTCCGATAATCAGTGGAACGAGATAGTTGGCGAAGGCGGCGATAATCGGCGTCCCGAAAAGAAACAGCATCGTGATCCCGTGGCTCGTCAGCAAGGAGTTGTAGGTTGCCGTTCCGAGCAGCGACGACGCGGTCACGAGATCGAACCGCATGATCGTGACCATCAGCCCGCCGACGGTGAAGGCGATGACCCCGTAGAGGCCGTACAGAATCCCGATATCCTTGTGGTCGACAGTGGTTAGCCAGCGGATGATCCCGGCCGGTTTTTCCTCATCGATGTAGCCCGACTCCTCGATAAATGAGCCCCCGCCACCGACGATGGTGTACGACCGCCAGTTCTCGATCCGCGTGAGAAACGTGGCGACCGCAACGAGGAATACCCCCATCAGCACGGTCAGCGTGATCTGTGCGTCAACAGTCATCTCGTGTCACCCGCCCCGTATCAGGTGAGGCGAAATACTGGGTCAACTCCGTCATAGATCAGTTCTGCTCCACCTGCTCGTTTGGAGACCCGAAGATTCAGTATTCACTTGGCGCGTGCCAATGTATTAACTACCCCTGCGTCTCCAGATGGATGAGGCCAGTCTGCGGGGATGTCGCGTGGGCACCGAGTCCCGGCACTGGTGGGCTCATCCGGTTCTCGATGCTCGTTGGCTCATCTGGTTCTCGATGCTGGTGGTTCATTCGATCACTCGCAAACAACTGGTGGTGTTTATCAGCCGTGGGAGCAACCCAGCGAAAGAAACTGCCTCGGGGGCACTCCCTGCGGCATCCACCTTGCAACGCCGTGAGAGAGGAAATCGTTGTTCGGATTCGTCACCGATTTCTGAGTACAGCCGTGTAGTTACCTACTTGAGCGACAGTAGTCCCCTGTCTGTTGGTGGCCTTGGTGGTGTTTTGCAATGTGGACAGCGGACATTCACCGTCAGATTGTAAACTCGCCCGCATTTACCGCATTTGGTCACATTTTTATCCATCCATAGCTATTGTTTTAGTAATATATAATATTTTCTGCTACTGTAAATAAAATATAACGAATCGGAACCCCACAGTTCAAAATACACGATCCACGCTGTACATCGGCACGGTTTCGGTGAGGAGCAATCCACGACGACGACCACACCACATCCGGCAACACCATTGCTAAATGGGTGGCGTCACCACGGCGGGTATGGACGATCTCACCGCGTTTCTCGACGGCGACCGACTCGATGATGTCGCGATCTACGTCGCCGATTCATTCTTTGATGGCGACCACCCGCTGTCAGCCGCCGGCATCGCTGTCGATGGTGGCGTCGTGGTCGTCGTGCCCGGCGAGACGGGCCGGGAGGCCTTCGCCGACAGCACTGGCCTTGATCCGATGGCGTTTGCCAAACAGGCGATGGATCGTACCGGGGAGATCGACGACCGCCTCGCCGGTGGGGCCTGTCCCGATGCGGAGGAACCAGCCACCGACGACCACCACACCGAATTCATTTTTGCGTTCGCCGAGGCCGAAAACCAGGAGGTTGGCGGGCTCTACGCCGAGGGCGATGTGATCCACGCCTACGCCCACTGTGCCTGTGGCACCGACTTCAGCCAAAAGTGGCTGGCTGATCCCGACACCTGAACCGTTAGCCACCCCGACACCTGAACCATTAGCCACCCCTGACAGCTGAACCGCCAGCGGCCCCGCCGGGAACACATCTTTTTGTTACCGACCATCATACGAGGGCGTATGCGAATCATTGTCGTTGGCTACGGCCGGGTCGGGGCCCGCACGGCCCGGGTGTTAGCCGAGGAAGGCTACGATGTCATCGTTGTTGATACCGACCGCGAGAAGGTCGACCGCGCCCGCGAGACGGGGCTGACCGTGATCCACGGCGACGGAGCCGACGAGTCGGTGTTACAGGAGGCCGGCATCGCCGACGCCGACGCCATCGGCGGGCTCACCGGCGATGTGGCGGTCAACCACGAGATCTGCCTGCTCGGCCAGGAGTCCGACTGCCGAACCGTCCTCCGGATCAGCGAGGATGTGAGCACCGAGAAATACGAGGAGTACGCCGCGGCCGCCGACGACGTGATCTACCCCCAACGGCTCGGCGCGGCCGGCGCGAAAACCGCGCTGCTCGGCGGCAGTCTCAACGCGATCGGCGATCTAACCGAAGCCCTCCAACTGACGACGGTCGCCGTCGACGACGACGCCCCGATCGTCGGCCAGCGGGTCTCGGAGGTCGAGCTGCCGGAGACCGCACGGCTCTACGCCCACGGCCACGAACGCGAACCGATGACGATCCCGCTGCCGACAACAACGATCGAGGCCGGCGATCGACTGGCACTTGTGATCGAGCGTGACGCCGTCGACGAGGTTACGTCGATCCTGCTCGGCGAGTGACCGACTGCGAACCCTCTTGTGGATCGCCTCACAACATCGCGTATGAACTGGCCGGGGCTGGTCGATCGCGCGCCGACGGTCGACCGCGAGGCCATCACCACCGCGCTTGCCTCACACCGCGACGATAGGGAGCCGGCCACAAAAGACCAGACACCTGAGGGGCTCACCAAGCCACGCGAGCCCGAGCCGACCCGCGTTGTCGCCGACGCCGACGTGCTCGCGGCTGACCTCCTTGTCGGCGGCGACGCCAGAGCCACCCTTGAGGTGCTGTGGCAACACGCCTGGACGACGCTTGTCGCCAGCGACGACCTGCTCGCCGATACCGAAGCTGTCATCAAAACCGTCGCTGACAGCGAGACGGCAGCCGACTGGCGAGCCGCGATCGAGGCCTGGCGTGCGCCCGTCGTCCAGCCGCCAGGCGACCATCCCGGGCTCGCGTCGGCCTACCGCGGTGGCGCGATGCACCTGCTGTCGTTCGACGAGGAGCTCGCCGGCTCGCAGGCCGGCGCGGCACTCAACCAGCGGCTGTCGGTCAGCGTCCGCTCGCCGGCGGCGTTCGCCCGGCTGTTCGATCCAGAGAGTCTGTACAAGACAGTCGGCGACGACCCCTACCCCGGCCCGGATCGGGAGCCACGCAACGGGTAGCTATCGACCGCTGTACACGCAGCTATCGACCGCTGGCTCACACAGCTACCGATCACTGTACCACGCGGCGAAGGATTCGAGGGCGCGGCCACGGTGGGAGACCTCGTTTTTGTCTTCGGCGGTGAGTTCCGCAAACGTCGCCCCGTCGTGTTCGAAGATCGGATCGTAGCCGAAGCCACCGGAGCCGCGTGGGGCGACGATCTCACCGCCGACAACGCCGGTAAAACACTGTACCGGCAGGTCGCCGTCGTCGACCGGGTCGTCAACCGGGTCGCCGTCGCAGTACGCTAAGACACAGCGGAACGAAGCGGTTCGATCAGCCAGCGGCTCGGCCAACTCCCAGACGCGGTCAACGCCGATCGTCTGCTCGACAAACGAGGAGTACGGCCCCGGAAAGCCGTCGAAGGCGTCGATAAAGAGCCCGGCATCGTCGACGATGACCGGCCCGCCAACCTCGCGGTAGGCGTCGCGGGCCCCCGCGGCGGCGATCGGCTCCAGCGTCGGAGCCTGGAGCTCCGGATAATCGTAGTCGTAGCTGTCGATCGTCTCGTCGCCGAGATAGCGGCGGGCCTCCCGGAGCTTCCCGGGGTTGGTCGTCACGTACTGCAACATGGCTGGTGGTTCGGCGCGGCGCGAAAAGAGGCGTCGGTTTGCGGCGGCGCGGCTCAGTCCTCGACGATGACTTCGACCGGCTCGTCGTCGCCGTCGTCGTCGATATCGACAGCCTCGCTGTCATCGCTACCCCCGCTGCGTTCCTGGTAGAGCAGCGCGCCGGCGACACCGAGGGCGACCCACGACCGCCAGCTGGCGAGGTTGAGCGTGTAGCCGATGCCGAACGGCTTCTCGACGAGCATGCCCTCGCCGGGTTTCCAGTGGGCCGACAGCAGCCGGCCGATGGAGGGGCGTTCGAAGTTATACGGGATGCCAAACAGCGTTCCGGACTCGGATTTTGTTCCCATGCCCTCGGGTAGTCGCCTCACCGTAATGAAAATTCGCCTTTCTACGCTGATAGGTTGCGGGCCGGCTGCGGTGGGGGTTACTGATACCGGCCGCGATCCGCAACCGTTTCCAGCCGATCGACAACCGCAGGGTCGCCAGCCTCGGTGTAGCTATCGATCACGGCCTCCAGCAGCGGCCCCGGGTCGTCGGCGGTCGCGGCGAGGCTCTGCCGGAGCACGTGGAGATCCATCGCGTAATCCTCAACATGGCCCGTATGGAACCCCAGCCCGAAATCGATCAACCACACCCGGTCGCCGACGCGGATATTCCGGGTTGTCGGATCCCCGTGGACGAGCCCCGCGTCGTGGATCGCCGCGAGATGGCGGCCGACCGTAGCGACCGCATCGGCCGTTAACCGCTCGGCGAGGTCGGCGTCGCCAACATGCTGGAGGTGGATCGTCGCGTGCTCGCGGTCGACATCCCAGACGAGGGGTGTCGGAACGCCGGCGGCACGGGCCTCGGCGGTCAGCCGCGCCTCGGCGGTGGTGCGCTCCCCGGTGAGCGTTGCGTCGAGATCGGGGTGGCGGTACGACTTTGAAAGCCGGTGTTTGCGAACGCTTCGGGCGGGGAGGTCGTACTCGCAGTCGACCGGGGCGATCGAGTCGACGACCGCCTCCGCGCCGCGCTGGCGACCGCGGTTCGACGGCGTCCTGTCCGCTGACGAAGTTCCATCCGCCGACAGCGTGTCGACGCCGCGCCCGCGGGCGACAGATTCCTCGCCCTGCCGCCAGGCAACCGCGACCTCGTCGGGCCGAAAGTTTGGATCGACCTGCGAACGCTCGATCCCAACCGTCTGGCCGGCCGCGAACTGTTTGGCACCCAACACGGCGATCATCCCCGCGTTGTCACGGAGAAAGCGGGCCTCGGGGACGTGGAACGCCGCGCCGCGTTCCGCACACATCGTTTCCAACATCGACTGCAGACGGGCGTTTTGGCCGACGCCACCGCCGAGAACGAGTTCGTCGGTACCCGTCAGCGACAGGGCGCGCTCGGCGACCTCGGTCAGCATGGCGAAGATGTGTTCCTGCAGCGAGAAACAGATATCTTCGATGTCTTGGCCCTCGTCGGCGGCGGCTTTCGCCGCACTCATGATGCCGGAAAACGAGAAGTCCATCCCCTTGACGACGTAGGGGAGGTCGATCAACTCGCCATCTTTTGCGGCTGCCTCGACTTTCGGGCCGCCGGGGTGCTCCCAGCCGATATGACGCGTGAACTTATCGAGGGCGTTGCCGACGCCGGTGTCCATCGTCTCACCCAGGATCCGGTAGCGGCCGTTGTGATACCCCAGCAGGTGAGCGTTCGCACCGGAGGCGTTCAGACAGACCGGCGAGTCGAAGCCCGACTCGTGGCGACCGATTTCGAGGTGGGCAACCATGTGGTTGACACCGACCAGCGGCACCGCAAGTGCTTGGGCAGCCGCCCGCGCCGCGGTGCCGACCGTCCGGAGACACGGGCCGAGGCCGGGGCCCTGGGAGAACGCAACGCAGTCGATGTCGTAACGGTTTACGGTTTCACCGTCGGTGTCGACAGCAGCGTCGCTGTCGGCTGTCTCGGCAGCGTGAGCGAGCGCGCGGTCGATAACCGCCGGGATCGCCTCGCCCATGTGCTCGGCGGCCTCACGCGGATGAATGCCGCCGCTCTCCGGTTGGTAGGGATCCGACTCGATGAAAACCGACTCGTCGGTGTCGTCGTAGATGGCCGCGCTGGCGGCCCATGCGGTGCCCTCGATGCCGAGCACGCGCATGTCGCCTTAGGCTTCCTCGGCGTCGGGGGCGTCGGCGTCCTCGGCGATCTTGTTGCGTTCGAGCATGTGTTCCTGTTCGACCTCGGCGGCGTGGTCGGGGCTGTCGTAGACCTTCGCGTAGCCGACCGTTTTCCGCATCCCGAAGGTGGTATCGAGCTCGTGGACGACGACCTCTTCGGCGTCCTTGTCGAGTTTCGCGGCGAGGCTGTCACGAACCGAGAGCCGCGATGGCGTGGCCTCGTCGTGAACGGTTTCAAATCGGATATCCGTGCGGTGCAGCATGGGGTTGTCCTCCTCGGAGACGATAGTAACGTCCATGGTTAGTTGCCTGTACTCCACCCGAAAGCTGTAAAAGGATTTCGAAGGGTGCTCTCGGGGGTTGCTCCGTCGGCCGACCTACTGCTGGGCCGCGGTCGACCGCTGGTCGTTCCAGTCCAACACCCACTCAAACAACACCAGCCCGGTGACGGTCATCACGCCCGCCGAGAGGAAAAACAGGATCTCCTCGATCGGCAGGCCGAACGGCGCGATCCCGGTGGTGTACTGCTCGGAGAGCACCCACAGCCCCTGACCGATCGCCCACCGATCGATCACCCACAGATAGATCGTCGGCACGACCGCCGCCTCGATCCACGCCCGCGGCCGGCGGGCGAGATAGCCGCCGCCGACAGCCCACTGCAGGGCGACGACCGGACCCACCCACGCGAGCAGCCCGCCGAGATAGAGCCACGACGGCTGCTGGAAGACCATCCAGAGCCCACCGCCGAACAGCAACGCGCCGACAGCGACGCCAGCGATCCGCGGGAGCCACGCACAATCACCCGGCTCGTATCGGGGATCGAACCCGCGCCAGTAGAGATAGGAGCCAACGATCAGCGTTTGGATCGCAAAAAACAGATATTCGCCGGCCGGGATCGCCAGCAGGCGCCCCGCGACAACACCGTCGCCGTACCACCAGACCCCACGCTGGATCATATACGATCCCCACGGCGTCGTGTAGGCGAAGGCGATGGCTACAAGAATCGTCAACCCCGCCGCACCGCGTCGCCGGCGAACCGGTTCGTACGTCGGCGTCAGGTACAGCAACAGCGCCAACAGCGGGAGTGTCAAGACGAGATGGAACTGCAGATATGTCGTGGGCACTGCGCTATCTTGGAACCACCGATAAAACAACATTGCGAATACTGCCGGCACCCAGGGGCATCAACACGCTTGGCACCGCAGTCGGGTAACCGCTGGATCCGATCGTCTTACTGATTTGTCACGCCGTCGGCGGTGACGGTGATCACCGTACAGTCGAGTTCACCCTTGAGAAAGTCGCCGATGTCGGGATCGGCACGCAGCTTCTGAAGCATGCGTTGCCACCGACCGGCCTGTCGGGATCCGATCACCACGAGATCGGCGTTCTCGCCGACGATCTCCTCTAAGATCGTCTCTTCGAGCAAAAAGCCGCGGCGGACGACATACCGCGCGTTGTCGAGCACCCCGAACTCCCGTTCGACCGCGCGCTTGAGGTCGGTTCGGGTGACGTTGTTGCTGTTCTGATAGAGGTCAACGTGGAGGATCGATAGCTCGGCGTCGCGGTCGTCGCTGATCGTGATCGCCTCCCGGAGCGTGGCTGCGGAGTGTTCGCTGAGCGGATACCGAACCGGGACGACGACCAGCGTCATTGGGTGTTCTCACCGCCGAGCGGAAAAGAACATATCGCTCCTGTGTGTCGAGTGCCGCCGACAGTTTCGGCCACGGCGTCAGATCGGGGCGGAGCCCGGCTCGGGATGGACGACCTGAAACTCGCCGTCGCTTTCGATCCCGATGATCGCCCAATCGTAGGGGGGCTTTGCCGACTGAAGATACGACTGTAGCTCCTCGGTAGCGTCCATCCAGGTGACGAAACACCGGAGTCGCGGGCCGCCGCCATCGCCGTACGCAACGATCTCGTCGGGGGCTTTGGCGTCGTCGGCACACAACGGTGTCACCTGGACGCGCCGCCACTTCCGCTCGGCGACGAACTCGCTGCCACGCTCCTCGATCGCGTAGCCGAGCCGTTTGAACACGTCTCGGGCCTCTTCAGCCGGTGGTATGGTAACAGTGGCCATCCACGTTCAGATTGTACGTAGCCCATGATAAAGCTTCCCACGATTCTATGCTGGCGGCACAGAGACGTATCCGCTTGGCGACCTCACTCGTGGGCTGCGTCCCATTCGTCTGGTTTGCGGATGTTCGAACAGCTGTTGCAGACCAACCGCCCCATCGTATCCATCGCGTTGTCAAAGCCGCCGCAGGCGTTACAGTAGTACCCCCACCGCTTCTCGCCGTCGGCGTCGCAGTACACCGGATGAAAGAGATCGACCGACCCACGCTCCGCCGCCTTCCGGTCGATGTAGACGGTGTCACCGTCGGCTGTCGTTGCTTGCTCTCGGCGCATACCTGTCCTACGGCACGCCGACGGTTTAGGCGTGTGGCTCCGGTGATCGGTGTATAACTCGGTGGCACATTGCCGCTGTGCCGACAGGAGGACTTATTCGGCTTGCTGGCCGAACGACGGGTATGGCCGACTACACGACAGTGTCGATCCCGAAGGAGCTCGGTGATCGCGTCGAGGAGACGATCGAAGGAACCAGCTTCACCTCCACGAGCGACCTCGTCCGGTTTTTGCTCCGCAGCATCGTCATCCAACAGGAGCCCGACGGCACGCTGACAGAAGCGGATTTCGCCGAGGTCACCGACCAGCTTCGGGATCTCGGCTACCTGGAGTAGCGACGCGACCGGTCACCTCGTGGTGGCTACTCGATCGTTTCGACCGGCGGCTCGGCATCGAGACCGACCAGCTCAACCGCTTGCCCGCGGCGATCGAAGGCGCGGATCTCAGCGGCCGTCCACGGCGGCACCGCCACGAGCACCGCGCCGGCCAGATCGTCCTCCTTTGTGACCGCCAGTGGGCCGGTCGGGTGGGAGACAAATCTGGCCTGCGCGCCGCCGGAGGGCGTCCCGAGATCCACCCCGAAGACCGAACTCACCGCGCCGCCGGCGTCGGGGAGATAGAAGTGTGTGAGCACCGATGTCGCCGGGTCGATGTCGGCGAGGCGGTCGTCGCTGCCGGTTAACTCACCCGCGGGCGTCGCCGCCAGCGGGACGTTGGCCTGTTGGGGCTCGCGGTCGGTGGCAAACTCGATGAGCACATCGAGCAGCCCGGCGGTCGCATAGAGCACCACAGATTACCCGGTAAGAAACCCTTTCAGCGTCTTCGCGTACAACGAGGGGGTGTTCGACCGCGAGGAGGTGAGCGCGCGCTCCAGTGCGGCCGCGGCGTCCTCGTGAATCCCCGCCCCATGGCCGACGAGAATCCGCTCGGGTCGGCCCTGTGATCGGAGTTCGTCAGGCGGAGTCAGTCGGAACATCGGGTGGACACCGAGCCGCTCCTCGCCGGCAAGAAAGTACGACGCCGTCCCGACAGATTCGGGGACGACCATCGTGCCGGTCTCAGGGTTGAAGAGGCCGACCTCCTGCCACGGCGGCAGCGACGAATCCCGGATCACGAACGACTCGAAGCCGGAGTCGCCGAGCTCGCCCGCAAACCGGCTCACCGGCGCGTCGATCTCATCGGTAACGCCGGACATCCAGGTTGGAACGGACACATCGGCATCGTGGCGGGTGGCGATCGCCGCCGCATCGCGCTTGTGGCGATCCAGACAGACGGCGACGCCGGCGACCTCGCTCGGGCCGTCGTGCTCGTCACCGAGTTCCGCGATAAGGTCGTCGACGCCGTCGGCGTCAACGGGATCGATGACCCAGACGCCCTCGGGTGTTGCGAGGGCGTGACTCGCCCGTTGCATCGTCTCGTCGGGGTAGGCCAGCCAGCCGACGCCGCCATCGAAGCGATCGATCACCTGCAGGTCGGCCGAGCCGGCTCCTTTCATCGGCATACCAGCTGTTGGATGTGTGGCGACATAAACACAAGCACGTCAGCGACAGTACTGTTCAGAGTAGTGCGACTGGATTGCGAACACCTCGAAAGACGCCGGCCCCTTTCAATCCCACCCGCGTCGACGGGTCAGGCAGCTGCGGTCGGGCGGGGCTGAAAAGGGCGACGCGCTGGCGGAAGGCAGGGGACGCAAGCACTGCAGGGCCGCAGGCCCGAAGCGTGCAGCGAGCCCCCCGACTTCGGCGCGTCGAGGCTTTCGAGATGGTTCCAGTTTCCACGGCTTATTTGAACACGGCCAGCGACGGATAGCGGCCCAAACTCACGCCAACAACAGCGGTCACGTATGATCGATACTTGTACAGATAACTAACAGGTCGTCGGTCTCAGAGTCGATCGGTGTTGATCGCGGTTTCCGGCGGCGTGATGATCAGAAACTCCCGGAAATGCATGAGTTCGCCGCCCATATCCTTGATCTCGCGGGCGAAGCCGGCGGCCAACTCGTTGAGGTCGCCCTCCACCGAGAGCACGAGCACATTCCCCTGGGTGATCGACTGTACCCATTCGGCGTCATCGGTCTCGCCGTTGAGCACGCCCAACACCACCTCATCGCTCGGCATCTCATCGAGTTGTGCCTCCGCCTCACGGAGGTCGAGATCGAAATCCGCCATACCCCTCCGTTAGCCGGTGGCAGTAAAAGCGTTCGGGGGAGGTTGGCGACGCGGCCGCTCCGGCGGCGTCACCCACCAGACGATCGCCGGAACGACAGCGTTTTTCGCCATCCAGCACCGACAGACAGCTAATGGAAGCCTCCACCCGTCGCCACCGCCGTGTACCGCCAGCCAAGCGTCACCCGCCGGAGTCGACAGCGCGTCTGCCGACCACCGGTCGGTGTGGGTGGCGGTGATGGCCCCGCCGAGCGACGGGCCGGCGGGTCGACAGCCGGTCGGATCGGTGACCGACGACGGCCGGATCGTGACCAGCGGGCCCGGCGATCGGTCCGGGGATATCGGGTGGCGGCTGCTGGGAAAGCTGTGGGCGATCGTTCTCGCCGCGGGGCTTGGGTTCGGGGCGATCCTGCTGCCGGCCGTGTTGGTGCTCCCGCTGCTTGCGGCGGCGTTGGTGTTCCCGATCGAGCAACCGCTGTCGCCGCTGGCGGAGTTGGTGATCAACTTCGTGTTCGGACAGATCCTGGCGATGGGCGGGATCGCCGCCGCCTATCTGTGGGCAACCGGGAAGGATCGCTCCTTTGTGCGGATTCGCAAGCCGACACTGTTTCACCTGCTGGTGATCGCTGTCGCGCCGTTTGCCGTCCTGTTTGCGATCGGCACCATCAATCTCATCTCGTTTTCCCTCGGCGTTCAAGCGGCCTCACACAGCCTGCTCAACTTCGAGGGGATCGACCCAACCTTCTATCTGCTGTTGATCCCGTTTATGATCCTTGTTGTCGGCCCCTTCGAGGAGCTGCTCTACCGGGGAGTGATCCAAACGCGGCTGACGAACTCCTTTAGCCGCCCGGCGGCGATCGTGCTGGCAAGCTTCATTTTCGTCCCGATCCACCTGACGGCATACAGTTCGGCTGGGGCGAGTCCGGTGCAGGTACTGGCGGCCTTCGCGGCGTTGTTCGCGGGCTCGGTCATCTACGGGGCTCTCTACGAGTGGACGGAGAATCTGACGGTCGTCGCGCTGGCTCATGGGCTCACGAACTCGATCCAACTCGGGTTCATCTATCTCATCTCGACCAGCGAGGAACTCCAAGAGCTAGCAAACCAGGCGACGGTGCTCATCGGTTTCTGATCGCGGTCGACGCTCGTTGTCTCGGCTCGGCGGGCCAACCATCCGGGGTATTTTATCTACAGATCCCCACGATCCGGTGTGGACGCCCACCAGCCCCAATTAGAGAACCCCTTCGGCATGGACGAGCAGTGCACCAACTGTCCGGGGCTCTGCGATGAACGCACCAACGTTGTCCACGGCTACGGCGATGTCGGCGGCGAGTTCATCTTCATCGCCGAACGCCCAAGCGAGGGGGCCGACACGACGGGAATCCCCTTCACCGGCGACGACGCCGGCCGCCGCCTCCAGTGGATTCTCGGCGAACTCGGCTTCGTCCGCTCGGAGCCAGACGCCGCCAAGCCGGACATGCAGAACGCCTTTTGCACCTATCTGACGCGCTGTCGACACCCGGATCGTGAGCCAAGCAAAAGCGAGATCGACACCTGCGAGCCGTATCTCAACGCCGAGATCCGGATGATGAACCCCCAGATCATCGTCCCGATCGGCCAGCGGGTAATCGAATCGCTGGCGATGGAGTACACGACAAAGTCGCCGGAGAGCTTCGATATCGAGGAGATACACGCGACGACGGTTCGCGGCCGCGGGTTCGAACTGGTGCCGATGCTCGAACTCGACGAGCAGACCGACGCCGACAGCGAGGCTTTCATCGAGCATATGACCGAGAACGTATTTTCGCGGGATTATCGCCAGACAAAGGGCCGGCAGAGTCGGTGACAACGCTCACCGAGAGGGGTCACCGCGCCCGGCCGGGATCACCGTGTTCAAGACGCCGCCGCCCTGAGCGGAAGACATGACCGTGATCGCCGTGATGGCGTTGCCGCCACGTGAGGGGCTGGTGTTGCCCGCGCTTTCGGAGACGAGCCCGCTGTCGAGTGCGGCGGCCGCCGAGCTCTACGAGGCAAGCCTTGTTGATACGATCCGCGCCATCGACCGTTCGGGCGCGGAACTACTGATCAACTATCCGGAATCCGACCAGCTGCCGGACGCCCACCAAACCGACACCGAGCCGGTTGCCGAGCTTCGCGCCGTCGTTGCCGACGCGCTTGAGGACTCCGGGGACGTGCGGTTTGAACCGCAGGTTGGCTCGACGTTTTCGGCGCGGGCAGGCAACACCGTCACGCATCTCCTTCGTGAGGAGGACGCAGCATCGGTGGCTGTTATCCGTGGGACGGCCCCGCTGTTGTCGCGGACGATGATCGACGAGGCGGCGATGAAGCTCCGCACCAACGACGTAGTTCTCGGCCCGACGACCGAGGGGCGGGTTTACTACGCCGGCTTCACCGAGCCGATCGATTTCGCCGAGAGCTTCGAGGGTATCGAACTCCAACGCCTTGCCGACCGAGCGGCCGACGCCGATCTATCGATCGCGTTTCTCCGTTCCTCGCCGGTCATCGAAACCGGCGCGGATCTCCGCACGCTGCTTCCGGAGCTCCGGGCCCGGGTGTCCGCCGAACGGATCGTCCCCGAGCGAACCGCGACGTTCGTCCACGACCACGGGCTCGCTGTCGTCGACACCGATGACGGCCTCGAACTTGTCGCCGATCACTGATCGCGGGTCGACGTAGCCACTCGGGGTTCGACACGAATGAAGAGACAGAACAGAAGACGGAGCTACGCCACAGCCTCGTCGACTGGTTCAACACGGATCGAGCGCGCAACGGATTCAGGCAGGCTCTGTTCGTCGCCGTCGGAGGTGACGACAGTCACCATCCCAAACGGTGCGATATCGGTGAGTTCGAGCTCGGTTCCGGGGGTGATGCCGGCGTTTTCGAGATACGTGAGTTCGTCCTCATCGCGGTCGCTGACGCGGCTGACGACGACGTGGTCGCCGGCCTCGAACTCGGTGAGGCGGTCGGCGTCGTCGCCCTCGATCGGGTCGAGATCGACGCCCGGGATCGGGTCGCCGTGGGGGTCAACAGTGGGATTATCGAGCGCTTCGGCGACGCGGCGTTCAAACTCCTCGGAGATGTGGTGTTCTAAGGCGTCGGCCTCCTCGTGAACCTCGTGCCAGTCGTAGTCGAGATGTTCGGTGAGATAGGTCTCAAGTAGGCGGTGGTGGCGGATAACTTCGAGGGCAACCGTCTCACCTTCCTCGGTTAGCTCGACGCCCTTGTACTTCTCGTGGTCGATGAGGCCGTGGTCGGCCAGCGAACTCACCATGCTGGTGACCGTCGGCGGCGTCTTCTCAAGATACTCCGCGATCGCCGAGGTCGACACCGGCGGGCCACGCTCGGTCTGAAGGACGTAGATCGCCTTCAGGTAATCCTCCATGGTGTCGCTGAACATACAGGGACTAGCGGTGTCGGCGGCAAATAGCTACCGGGGCGTGCTGTCGCTCCGGCAGCAAATAGCTACCAGGGTGTGGCGCGTTCCGGCGACTATCCACCGGGGCCCATCAGATGACTGCGAAGGATGTCCGGCGTCTTGGTGCCGGATTCGGTGTTGAGCAACACCACCGTCTCGTCGCCGTCGAAGCCATCTTCGTCGGCGTACCGCCACGCACCCGCGGGGGCCGCGCCGCCGGCCGCACCCATCTCGATGACCTCGTTGCTGGCGACGGCAACCGCCGATTCGAGGATCTCGTCGTCGTCGACGGTGACAGCCGCCCCATCGAGTCGCTCGACGGCGGCGACGGCCTGCGGGCCGCCGGCGGGGTCGGGCACCTCCAACTCGCCGACGATCGTATCCGGCACCGCCCACGGCTCGGGGTCGCTCGCGCCGCTCTCGATGGCGGTGGCGATCGGCGCACAGCCCGTTGGCTGGACGGTGACCAGCGTCGGCGTCTCGTCGGCAACGCCGACAGTAACCAGTTCCTCGAAGCCGGCGGCAACACCGACGACCAGCTCGCCGGTGCTTGTCGGGACGAAGACGACATCCGGAACCTCGCCGAGATCGGCATACAGCTCGAAGGCCAGCGTCTTTGCGCCCTCCTGTCGGTACGGCGTCGTAAACTCCTGCAGCGAGTAGTAGTCGCCGGCCAACTGCTCGTCGACAGCGTCGGCGGCATCCGAATACCGCCCGCCGACGACCTGCATCTCCCCGCCGTGGACGTTGATCATCGCCTTGTTGGAAAACGCCGACCGCGAGGGGACGAAGGCGTACGATCGGAGGCCGAGCCGGCCGAGATACGCCGCCGCCGACTGCCCGCTGTTGCCGGTCGTCGCCAGCGCGACCGGTTCGACAGCCTCGGGATCGTCCCGCGCCGCGATCGCGGTCGCGGCCACGCTCATCCCGCGGTCGTAGACCGTCCCCGTTGGATTTCTGCTTTCGTCTTTGATGTAGACGCCCTCGACGCCGAGTTCGTCGGCCAGCCGATCGGCGGCGACAAGCGGCGTGTCGCCCTCGCCGGCGGTGACAGCGTCGGCAGCGTCAAAGGGCAACAGCGCGTCGTACCGCCACTGGCCTGGCGGGTGTTTCGCCTCGGCTGCCGCATCGCTCTCGCCGGAGGTGGATCCGCCACCGACCCCGGCGGCATCGATCGCGCTGTAGTCGTAGTCGACAGTACAGGCGGCACCACAGTCCGGACAGCCCTGATCGGCAGCAAGCGGGTGGGTTGTCTCACACACCGGACACCGGAGCCCCCGGACAGCCCCTGTTGATTCCATACCCGGCGTTGGTGACCGACGCCCTAAGCCCTTCCCGTCGCCATCGCGGAGCCGTGATCTGGGATTCGTCACCGACCGGGAGCACAGGTCGCTGTGTGGCACCTGATAGCAAGCTATTATGTGGCCGGTGACCTATCACAGCCCGATGGCTCCCCGCCTCACCCGACGACACGCGCTTGCCGGTGGGACAACCGCCCTCCTTGGCGGGACAGCCGGCTGTCTTCGCGGCGAGCCACCGGAGGGGACGGTTGACTATTCGGTGCTCGATCAGATCGAGTGGGAGACCGCGCCGCCACTGAAAGAGACCACAGCGGGCACGCAAAAACCGGTGTTTCGGGAGTATCTCGCCGAGGGCGATCCGGATACGGTGCTGATCCTGTTCCATAACGCCACCCTCGACAGCCGGATGCTCCGGCCGCTGGCATCGGCGATCGCTGACACTGGGGTCGCCCACGTCATTACGCCCGACATCCGCGGCCACGGCCCCGAGCCGATCCGGCGGGGTGATACCGACTACGTCGGCCAGCTCACCGATGACCTTGAAGCGGTCGTCAACACTGCAAACGGCCTGCAGCGACCCGAGCCACTCGATGAGTTCGGGACGGTCATCATCGGCGGTCACGGAGCCGGCGGGGGGTTTGCGACCCGGATCGGGGCTGATCCGCTGGGTGACAGCCTCGCCGACGCGTATCTGCTGTTGGCCCCGCATCTCGGGCGGCTGCTCACCCCGACGACCCAACGGGCCTTCGGCGGCTGGCAGGAGTTCAACGCCCAATCGATGCTGTTGGCCGGCACGCTCAACGGGCTTGGGATCGGGGTGTACAACGACACCGAGGTGCTCCGGTATGAGATGCCCGAGTCCGCGCGCTACGGCGCGGAAACGCTGTCGTACACGTTCCGGCTTGCGGTCGAGTTGGTGCCCGACGAGCATACCGCGATCACCGAGATCGGCCAGCCGACACTGACGCTTGTCGGCAACGACGACGAGGCGGTAGCACCGGCGGCCTACGAGTCGTTGCTTGCCGACACCGAGGGCCACGAGCTGTCGCTGCTCGATGGTGTCTCCCATCTCGAACTAATGGCCAACACCCAAACCCTTGAGCAGACGGTCGCGTGGATCGACGCCCTTGGGGGGTAGAACCCTTCCTCTCAGGGGGGAGGATGCTTCTTTGTACCCCCCGCTACAAGGGATGGTATGAGCCGTTCTGTTGTCGTTATCGGCGGTGGGCTCGCCGGGTTGGTCGCCGCCCGGCATCTGGCGGACGGCGGCGCGGCTGTCACGCTGTATGAGGCCAACGAGACGGTTGGCGGCCGGGTCACGACCAACACCGACGACGGCTATACGCTGGATCGGGGCTTTCAGGTGCTGTTCACCGCCTACCCGGCCGTCCAACGAGAGCTTGATCTCGCGGCCCTCGACCTTCGGCGGTTTTCGCCCGGGGCAACGATCGCTCGCCCCGGCAAACGATCGGTGTTGGCCGATCCGCTGGGCGATCCGGGTGCCGCCCTCGCCAGCCTCCGCACCGACGAGGTCACCACAACCGACAAGCTGCGGACGCTCGCACTCCGACAGGATCTCGGGACGCGATCCTACGACGAGCTTCTCCGGCGACCCGACACGTCGATCCGCGAGTGGCTTCGTGAGTGGGGGTTTTCCGAGCAGTACAGCAACAACTTCATCGCGCCGTTTTACGGCGGGATCACGCTGGATCGGTCGCTGTCGACCTCGAAGCGCGTCTTCGAGTACACGTTCAAGGCCCTCAGCGACGGCGACAGCGCGGTGCCGGCCGAGGGGATGGGCGCAATCGCCCAGCAACTCGCCGCTGCCGCGGCCGACGCCGGGGCGACGATCACCACCGGTGAGGCGGTCACCGAGCTCAAACAAAAGCGCCGCCACGCGGTCGTCGTCACCGACAGCGATCGCCGCGCGGTCGACGCCGTCGTCGTTGCCACCGGGGCGCGGCCGGCCGCCAGACTCACCGGCTGTGACTCGATCCCGACCGAGGGGGTCGGCTGTGTCACCCAACATTATCGGCTGCCCGACGCCGACGATCTCGACACCGGCAGGCGACTGCTGTTGAACGCCGGCGACAGTGCGCCGAACACCGTCGTCCCGATGTCGACGGTGGCCCCCGAGTACGCCCCCGACGACGCGTTGCTGCTGAACGCGACGTTTCTCGGCGACGACGCCCTCGAAACCGACAGCCAGCAGTTAGCCGCCCAGACCCGCGAGACACTGTCGGCGTGGTATCCCGAGCGGCGTTTCGCGGGGCTCGAACCCCTGCGAACCGATCGGATTCCGTTTGCACAGTTCGCCCAGCCGCCCGGTGTCCACGAGTCGCTGCCGGACGTGCGGGATGGCGGGCGACGCACCTATCTGGCCGGGGAGTACACCGAGTGGTCGTCGATTCAGGGCGCGATGGCAAGCGGGCGGGCGGCGGCGCAGGCGGTGCTCGAAGACTACTGAGTCGGCGAAGGTGGCTTCGGGACGGACTGCTGTGATCGATGCAGAGGTCGCAAATCGGCTGGTGTGATCGATCAGACAACGCAAACAAGCGGGGGTCGGTTTAGCGGTGAGAGGTGGGGGTGTAACGCACGCGTGAGTATCACTCGAAAGCGGTTATGAGTCCTCCAGTGGATCCCATTCAAACTCTGTTTCCTCAGGATCGATGTCCTCCTCGGTAGCGCGCCGCAGCCGTCGGGCAAACGGAGCAGATATCAGGAGTCCAACGATGAGTACAGCCGAGACGAGGACGAGTAGTGGCTGCTGGATATCGGTGCGATCGGCCGCAGCAGCCGTCGTGTCCGCATCGCCTGTCGCTTCGGGTTGTATCTCAAACGCTGTGTCAACGATCGCAAACAGCGAGAACGAATCGACGGCCACCTGTAGCCGAATCTCATCGGTGCCGTTCGCGTGGATCGTTGGCTTTTGCAGCCGCCATTCCGGTTGCTGTGTTTGGGCCGGATTGGTCGCTGTGAGCACACCGAGCCGTTCAGGGTGTGTGACGCTGCTGTTGTCGACAGTGAACGCGACTGTCGCTGCGGCGTCGTCTGTCCCCTCGGTCGTCGGCGTGATATTCGCCACCGAAATCAGCTCGATATTGGCACCCTGTTCACCGTACGCGCGTCCGGTCTCGATGCTGTCGATATCCTGTGCGGCGGACTCGGTGAGAGCATCGGCGATGCTCTGTGGCGGAGCACCGTACTCTGTCACCACAACACGTCCGCTGAGTGATTCCTGGCTAAACCTGAGCCGATCAACCGTCTCGGCGTTGTCGGTCGCAAGAACAAGCCCGTCCTGCTGGGGTTCGGCAGCCGAAAGCGGGAGCCCAGTGCGGTGTTCCGGCGTGACCAACCGGAGGCTGCTGCGAAGCTGATCAACCGATGGGGGGTCACCGCCATCGGGAGCGACACTGATGACGTCAGTCTGTGTGTGGCTATTGCCAGCGTTGTCGGTGACCGTCAACACCACAGGGATCGTCTCACCACCGCGTAGCTGATCGATCGCAATCCATGCGGCATTCCGGCCGATGGTGGTCTGGTTTCGCTCCGAGGCAACAGCCGCGGTCAGTGTTGTCTGTGTCAGGTCTATCCCTGTTTCGGCGTCTGTGTACTCATAGGAGACGTTGACAGCGTCCGCTGTCGGCGCGACGGTCCAAGATGGAGCGACGGCTGTGCGCGTCACCGACGGTTCCGTTGTATCGATACCGGCAACAGCGAACTGACCCACGTCGTTTACCGTCGCTGTGACGGTGTGATTGGCAGGGTTGTACGTTGTTTCAACTGGCTGGTACGCACGCTCGTCGGCAGCCGATGTGAGAACGCGCAGACTGCTGTTTTCGAAGGTGTCAACCGTGTCCTGGTGTATCTCAGCTACCGCAAACTGGACGGTCACGTTCCTGGGTGTCGACGCTGTGAGCCCACTCGTCGTGATGGTGCGGAAGCCACCGCCCACCTGTGCGGGGGTGAGGTTTGTGCCCGGCGGTGCTGTGTCGCTGCGTTGTACCACGGTGGTCAGATCACGGCGGTCAAGCGAGTCATCTGCGGGAACGCTGATCGTGGTGTCATCCGTTGGGTCGATCCGAGCGGTTCCATCCGCTGAGAGCGTATGGTTTGTTACTGTTGCGGTAAGGGTGTGTGTGTCCCGATTGCCAACGCGGTCGGTTGCGGTCACCTCGATGGTGAACGTCTCGGTGTTGCCGACGACCGTGCTATTAAACGGGATTGTGACGGGGGCTGTGATCGTGCCGTCCGGAATATCGGTGGGACGAGGGGATCGATCAGCGCGCGTGTCGGTTGTGATCGTGATCCCGCTATCGGTGAGTGTAACCGGTTCGCGTGGCACGATCCGCAGAGTGCCATTGGTGGTGAGATTTGCGGTGGTAAGCTGAAGTTCCGGCGGCGTTGTATCGACCGTCACCGGATCGGTGGTGGTGCTGTCGGTTTGCCCGGTTGGCCCTGTCGCCACCGCTTGTGGCGTGTAGTTCCCATCAGCGGGCAGTTCAGTAACGTTGAACGTCACGGTCGTCGCCGCACTGTCACCGGTTGGGGTTTCGACCGGCAGTGAGTGGGTAAACGCCGTGAAATCGGCTGCAAGAGCCACCCGTGCGCTCTCGATCGGCACACTCCCATTCTCAAAGGTGGCGGCGATCTGAACGGTATCGTTCGTTCTCGCCGGGGTTCGCTGGACAGCACTAACCGTCGGCGGTTCAGGATCGGTGACGTTTACGGTCGTGGTTGTGGTCGTATCCGAACTGTTTGCGGTGAGCGTGACCGTCCCGATATCATCGACGGTGGTCTCGCGGGTGACGGTAATGGTCGTACTCGTCTGCCCGCTGAGCGAGAGCGTCGTCGTATTGAGGATGGCTGTTTCATCGCTGACCTGTATCGTTGTGTCACCCGCCTGATCACCGGTGTTGGTGATCGTCACGTTAGCCGTGAGATCGTTCCCCGCGCTGACCGAACTCGCATTGATCTCGGTCGTAAAGGCTGCCGGCTCCCGCCAAAACTGGAGGATCTGAGACTGGGTAATCCCCCTGGTCAGCGGACGCCCGGCCGTCAGTGATCGGGAAACCCGTGGGCTCCCGGTCTGTGGTGAGCGCGCCATCACGCCAGCCCGCTCTGTGAAAGCCGGCTGATCCGGCCGCTTCTGTGAAGGATCCGCTGCGGGTTCTGTCGGGGCGTCCACGCTTGCTATCGTCCGATCGTCGGAATGTGCTGTCTCCTCGGTGGTGGGTAACACATCGCCGCTTGAATGGTCGAGCTGTGCTGTCGGCTGTGTCTCACTCACCCCGCTGGCTCCACCCACACCTGCACCACCGATGAGAAACACCGCCACGAGAACGGCGACGATGAATGATTGTCGCGTCATACGCATCGACCCCGTCTCGGATACGCTCCCACACATTTTCATTGGTTGATCAACTAACTGTCTGAAATCAAATTCATCCGTGGTCAGAGACCCCGCATTTGGGGTTTGCCACAGACATATCTTTGCCTGGTTATGTTCTTTCGTTAATATGTATGTTTGAATCCTTCGATTTCGCGGAGGAGGTTGTAGACCACCAACGCCGACCGGAGGTGTGTTGTGCCGGCAGCGCGCATGAACCCGTTGTGACGGGTGGTTGCCGAAACGAGAGCGACCAACTCACAGCAGCGACCGCAGCCGCTGGAGCGGCGGAAACCACAGTGCGTTGTCGCCGTCGTCGTCCCAGACCACCGGCTGCAACGGCGCCAGCGTCGACACCAGCGGCGAGGATAGATCGTCGGCCCGCCGATCGGTGATATCGACACCGCCGGCCAGGGTGGTAAACGCCGGCAGCACCAGCAGCTCACCGCCGCGATAGGCGTCGTCGCCAAACAGATAACAGGGGCGTTTCACCCCCTCGATCGTGATCGCCGGATGGGCGTGGCCAACAACGTAGCGATGGCCACGTTGCTCGGGTGGCGTGTGACCGTGGCAGACGACCGTGCCGTCGGCGAGGGTGACCGCATCGGCAACCGATCCCGGCCAGCAGTCGGCCAGCCGGCTGTCGTGGTTGCCGGCGACAGCGAGAGCCTCGGTGTCGGCGTCGACACAGTCGTCCCACACCCCCTCGATCGCGTCGGTGGCGACCGCCGGCAGCCGATCAAAGCTGTGGAGCAGATCGCCCGCGAAAACGACCGTTGTCGGGGCGAAGCGATCCAGCAGCGCACGAACGCGGTGGCGGATCGACTCGCTGGCATCGATCGGGGCCGCGACACGGGAGGCATCGGCACGACCGAAATGGAGGTCGGCCACCACCACCGCATCGGCGTCGGCGAGATACACCGCCCGGTCGGCGAACGTCAGCGTGGCGGCACTCGGCGGACGGACGGCCATACCGATACGTCGGCAGCGACCGACAAAACCCTCCGGTCGGCGATCCCGGCGGGCTTTTTACCGTGCCGCCAAAACCACACGGTATGAGCGATGCCCTCGCCGATAAGCGAACGGCCACCCGGCT
The DNA here is from genome assembly GCF_046719765.1 of Halonotius sp. F2-221B. NCBI lineage: Archaea > Methanobacteriati > Methanobacteriota > Halobacteria > Halobacteriales > Haloferacaceae > Halonotius > Halonotius sp. F2-221B. Next base: position 111,691 of record NZ_JABEBY010000004.1, on the reverse strand, counting down.
GCGGGTGTTGGTGGAGATCGCCGAACGCCAGCCGGCGGTGAGCCAAGGCGAGATCGCCGACGCCGTCGGCGTCACCAGCCAGGCCGTCTCCGAGTATATCCGCGAACTTGTCGACGATGGGCTTGTCCGCAAGGAGGGCCGCTCCCGGTATGCGGTCACCAAGGAGGGCGTCGACTGGCTGTTTCAGGAGGCCAGAGGGCTCCAGCGGTTTGCCGACCACGTCACCAACGATGTGTTGGGGAGCGTCCAGGAGGATACCGCGATCGCCACCGACGCGATCGAGGCTGGCCAGCAGGTCACCCTTTCACTGGAGGATGGACTGCTGCATGCGACCCCCGGCGACGAGGGGCCGGCGACCGGCGTGGCGACGACCGATGCCGACGCCGGCACCGACGTGAGTATCACCTCCTTCGAGGGGATCATCGAGATGACGACCGGAACGGTCACCGTCGCACAGGTGCCACCCGCCCGCGACGGTGGCAGCCGCGCGGCCGATATCGACGGCTTGGCCGATCACTGCGAGGCCGCCGATCAGTGTCTGGCGGCGGATGTTGAGGGCGTTGTCTCTCTCCGGGAGGCGGGCTATGAGCCGGCGGTAACCGTCGCCGCCGGCGAGGTGGCTGCCGCCGCGGCCGCCGTCGGGATGGCCGTTGTCGTCGTCGCCTCGACCGACACGGTTGGTCGGGTGACCGACGCGCTCCGCGATGGCGACACCGACTACGACGTGACAACGCTGTAAGCGCGACCACCAACCCGCGGTCGTTACGCCGTGCCTTCGGCGTGATCTTTCGCGGTCGCGTAGGCCTCCTGAAGCTGTTTGAACTCCTCGCTGCTGCCGCCGCGGTCGGGGTGTGTCTCCTTGGCCCGCGAGCGGTAGGCATCCCGCACCTCGGTCGCGGTGGCATCGGGGGAGATCCCCAGCTGCTCGTAGGCGCGCTGCACCGGGTCGCTGCTGGTCGGTGGGGTGTATACGTCATCCGGGATCTCAAAGGGGAGTCGCCGGCCGAGGTTGGCCGCGGGCATCTCGGCCTCACAGAGGATCACCTGTGTTGCAGCCGCTTCGAGCCCAAAGAAGACGCGTGGCTCGAAGGTGAGCCCGACATCCCGCTCCGGGAGATAAAAATCAAGCCTGTGACCGGCGCGCTCGTGTGATTCAACGAAGGGTTCATCGATCGCCGTCAGATACTCCCGATACTCCGCACGCCGTCGGCCCATCCCGGTGGTGCGGCGTCCCCGCTCGCGGTGGCCGTGATCCGTTGCGGGAACCAGTCGATCGCCGAGATAGAAGATGGTGGCCACCAGCAGTGAGGCGGCCAGCCCGAGGAGCAGCCCAAAGACGACCCACGCCGGCAGCGTGGCCTGCAGCACGGAGAGCACAGCCATCGTTTGCGCTCGATACCAAAGAACGTCTCGGCCGCCGTCGCTCAGATCACGCCTTCCTGTTTGAGCCCGGCGATCGCGTCATCAACAAGCGATTCAACGTCCTCATAGGGGAACTCCTGATGGCCGCTGAGCTCCGAAGCAAGTTCCATCGCGGTGAGGGTGCGATCGCCCGCGGTAAACGTTGTTCCCGGCCCGTTCGGGAGCGCGGGCACCAGATCCATCTGCCCGGTGATCGGATAATCGGCCCCGGCGAAGGCCTCGGTGAACTGCTCGCGGAGTTCGGATTCAACGGATGACATGGGCGAATGTGTCGGCATCGGCAGTAAAAGGGTTCCGGAACGGCCGACGATCCGCTGTCGGAAGGGTCTCCGAACGGACGACAGTCCCGCTGCCGAGAAGGGTATCGCCCGGGCGCGAACCAACATATTCACTACGGCCGATCACGAACGCGGAGCTATGAGCGATAACGACGCGGTCTCACGACGGGGGCTGCTCCGGACGGCGGCCGGCGGCGTCGCCGCGGCGGGGGCTGCAACCGCAACGGCAGGTACCGCGGCTGGGCAGTCGGAGATGGCCGATTTCGGGAGTCACCTCCAGGGCGTCGACGGCGGCACCGAGGATCTTCGCGGCGAAAGCGAGGTCACCGTTGAGGTCGGTGCCAGCGGCAACGGCGGGAATCTCGCCTTTAGCCCGGCTGGCATCTGGATCGATCCCGGCACAACCGTCATCTGGGAGTGGACCGGCGAAGGCGGCGGCCACAACGTCGAAAGCGGTGAGGGGCCAGCCGAGTTTGGCAGCGAAACCGTGAGCGAAGCCGGTTTTACCTTTGAGTTTACATTCACCGAAGATCACGCCGGGATCACGAACTACCACTGCACCCCCCACGAATCGCTCGGGATGCTTGGGGCGGTTGCTGTCGGTGACGATGTCGAAACTGTCGAAACCGGCGGCGGTGGCGGCGGTGCCGGCGGCGCGCCACAGATCCCCGATTCAGCCAAGACACTCGGGCTGGCAACGTTTGTCGCCATGGTCTCGACGCTATCCTTTGCCTTCTTCTTCCTCAAATACGGCGGCGACTACGAGGACGCTGCCTGAGCAGAACGGTCGAATCAGAATAGCCCGTAGTTGTCGATCGCCTGTCGGTAACAGGTGAGATACCGGTCGATGATTTTGGTGTCGTCGTAGCGTTCGTACGCCGGATCGATCGTTCGGTGTTCAAGCGAGCCGGCGGCGACGATCTCGTCGGCGAACTCCTGGGGAGTTGAGACGAGTTCACCCCGAGTATCGGGAAGCCGTGATTTCTGTTCGACCAGCTCGTGGGCCGCCGAATCGGTCTGGTACTCCGCGATGCCGACACAGCCGCAGGCCAATCCCCACAGCAGATCCGTCGCAAACGGCTCCTGCTCGGCTGTCTGGGCAAAGACGTGGGCCCCCTTCAGCACCGCGACCCGCTGTTCGTCATCCAGCTCGCCGAGAAACGAGATCCGATCGCGGATGCGGAGATCGCGGGCCGTCCGCTCGATGTCCGCCGCCGCGGCTCCGTTGCCGATGATCGCCGCCGACCACTCCCGATCGCGGAGCTCGGCCAACGCAAGCAGAAACGTCTCAACGTTGGCATGCTCGTCGAGGTGGCGGCTGTAGACGAGATCGAACTCCGTGTTGACCGGTGCGGATTCGATCAGCGAGAAATCAAGCCCCTCGGGGATAACACTGATCGCCGCCTCCGAGGCACCGTGCTCCCGAACGACCGTCTCAACGGTTTGGGAGGGGGCGACGATCCGATCGGCGTTGCTGGCGACGCTTCGGCAGTCGCCCGCAGCGTCGTCGTCGCCGACAGCCCACCAGTCGACGACCAGCGGAACCCGGAGCAGCCGACAGACCGGCTTGGCTGCGCGGGCGTGTCGAGCCGGCCTGTTCGGGATATGGACGACATCCGGGTCGGCCCGCCGCAACGCGAGGGGGAGTTTGGCGATAAAATGGTTTGGGGAGCACTCGCCGTCGACGGCGCGGTAGGTGATCCCCTCGTGTTCGAAAGTTGGGTGGTCGCCGTCCCACCAGCGGCTACAGAGCACCACGACCTCGTGTTCCGTCTGGTTGAGCAGGCGGATCAGCCGGGTTCGCCGCCGGATCGCCGGGGTGTCGCGGGTGTGGTGGGTGTGCATCGAGACGAACGCGACACGCATACCACATGGGTGCCACCCGGTGATTAAAAACCCACGCGAAACGCGCCGCGTCTCAAGTGTGTTGCTTGTCAGGACAGGTAGGTCTGAACCGTCTCGCAAACGGTCGCAGACATCTCATCGGTGACCATCCCGATCCCCTGGTCGATATCGGCGTGTTTCAGTGTGGTGACGAACCACGGTGACACGTAACTCGGCTCCGGAAGGCCGCCGACTACCCAGCCAGTCTCGGACAGTTCGATCGCGTTCGGACGTTGTGTTGTCGTCACACCGGCCACGAGGTACTCCTCACCGTGGAACGGATGGGCGTCGTCACTGAGAATAAACCACGGTCTGGCTGTTGTTTTGAACAGCCCATCGTGCCAGATCACATGGCCACGCTCGAAGGCCGGTTCGTCAGCCATCATCAGCCGCCCCTGTTTCATCCTCGCTGTCGATCGTTCGAGGGTCGACAGCGGTTGCCTGCCAGTCGCCGAAGTCGTCGTCACCAAACCGATCGTCGGCAGCGAGGAGGCCGTGGCGCGCCGCCCCGTAGCTGGCGAGACGGTCGTCGTCACCGACGGCCCAGTATGGTTCTTTGTGACGAACGAGCCCACGGTCATGGAGTCGGCTGAGCGTCGTTCCAACGCTCCCACGCGGGATCTCGGTTGTCTCGCTGAGCTCCTTCGGTGTGAATCCCTGTTCGGGGTGGGCAGCGAGGAAGGTGAGAATCGTGTAGGCGTTTGAACCTTCAGTGAGTTGGAGGGTGTGTTTGTCGTCGGGATCGTACGATCGGAAATCGATCGGCATATGATAGTGTTTGTAATTGATTGTAATAGCTATTTTCCCGACTGACTGGCGGTTAGCTGCCCGGTGAGAACGACGGGTACCGGCTGCTATCGAAGGCATCACATTCCGAGAAAACGGTGCACTGGGCCGACGATCGTCGCTTAGTGCGGCCGGTCAGTCGTCCCTACCGGGTGCATATCCGGCCCCGAGCTTCGGCTGAGGCCAACGAGCAGCGAGAGGGGCATCACAACTAACAACGCAGCCAGGGCAAGCGCAAACGTCGTCACGCCGAGGGTGACGAGTGCGGCGATGCCAGCCAACTCACCGCCGATCGCGGTGAGGAGGGCTGCAACAGCGAGGCCGAGGAGTCGATCTTCTGCGTTCGTGGTCATACCTTATCTTGGGGCTGGAGCGTCATAAGCCGCACTCGACACCTGCGGCCGTGTCTCACACCCGCATGGCCGGTAGAATCAAACCGCTCTCGTCCCAATCGGCGGCTATGAGCGCGGACTCGACACAGCGGGCGATCCGGTGTCTGATCGCCAAGGTCGGCCTCGACGGCCACGACCGCGGCGCGCAGGTCATCGCCCGGGCGTTCCGGGATGCGGGCTTCGAGGTGGTGTACTCCGGGCTCCACCGCGCGCCCGACGAGATCGTCCAAGCGGCCGTCCAGGAGGATGTGGACGTCCTCGGCATCTCGATCCTCTCGGGGGCCCACAACACGCTGGTGCCGAAGGTGATCGACGGGCTGGACTCCTATGGCGCGCTGGAGGACACGCTGATCCTCGTCGGCGGCATCATCCCCGAGGAGGACAAAACGGAGCTCAAAGAGCTCGGTGTCGCCGAGATCTTCGGCCCCGGCACACCGATGGAAGAGACCGTCGCGTTCGTCCGCAACAACGCCGGAGCGGAGTGACAATGGGCGAGGACAGCGACAACCGCGACGATCCCACAGCCGCCCTCGCCGAGGAGCTGCTGGCAGAGCTCCCGGACGACCCACGCGAGCCGCTCTCCGAGACCAACACAGCCCTGTTGGACGACCTCCTCGCTGGCGATCAGCGCGCCCTTGCACGCGTGCTCACGACGATCGAAGATCGGGGAGAGGGAGCCCGCGACCTGTTGGCCGCGCTTCACCGCCACGCCGACCCCACGCCGGTGGTTGGGATCACGGGCAGCCCCGGGGCGGGCAAATCCACGCTGGTCGACAAGCTCACCGACTACTATCGGGAGCGCGGCGAGACCGTCGGCGTGTTGGCGGTCGATCCCGCCTCGCCGTACACCGGCGGCTCGGTATTAGGTGACCGCATCCGGATGGGCTCAACCGCCGGCGACGAGGGCGTTTTCGTCCGATCGATGAGCGCGCGTGGCCGACTCGGCGGGCTGTCGATGGCGACGACCGACGCCGTCACCGCCTACGAGGCCTTCGGGATGGATCGGATCATCATCGAAACCGTCGGCGCGGGCCAAAACGAGGTTGATATCGTCGAAACCGCCGACACCGTCGCGGTCGTCGTCCAGCCGGGATCGGGCGACGATATCCAACTGCTGAAAGCCGGCATCCTCGAGATCGGCGATCTCTTCGTCGTCAACAAGGCCGACATGGACGAGGCCGCCCAGACGGTCGCCGATCTGGAGGCGATGGTACACGGCGCGAAACCGACAGGCGGCGTCGCCGGCCACCACAGCGCGGATGTCGGTGTTGGTGGCGACGAGAGCGGTGAGCGCGACGCTGCCGAGGCTGACAATACCGATACCCAGGCCGACGACGGCGGGGAGGGTGAGACGGCCACGTGGACGCCGCCGGTGATCGAAACGATCGCCACCAGCGGCGAGGGGATCGATGCCCTCGCCGACGCTGTCGCCGACCATACAGCCCACCTCGATAACGCAGGGGGAGCCACCGGCCGTCGGCGTCGGCGGGCGGCGGCAACGATCCAGCGGCTCCTCCGCAGCGATCTCGGCGCGATCAGCGACCGACTTCTGGGGGCCCACGGCGGGCTGGATGCGATCGCCGCGGCCGTCGCCGAGCGCGACGCTGATCCATACACGGTCGTCGACCGGCTTGTTGGGCCGATCGATGCGGCCGTCTCACCGCCGACTGTCGACGGCGACACCACAGAAGACGGCGAGCGGTCGGCTGTCGACGACACAGACGAGCTGCGCTGAGAGCCCACCCGCCGTCAACCCGGATGGCGGGGCGGGGGCGGCGGAGTGCTCACTCCTGGAGGAACAGCGATCCGTCAACTTCGAGCTGCATGTCGAACACCGGATCGAGGACGTTCATACTGGAGGCCATCCGCTCGCGGTTAACGAAGAAATGCGAGAGTGCGTTCACGTCGTCCAGACGGCCGGTCAACAGGTGCAGAAACTTGAAGATGCGCTGAAGTTTTGCCTTTTGTATCAGTTCGGTCAGGATATCGAACTCGAAGGCGATCTTCCGGCCGGGCTCCTGTTGTTCCTCAAGCACCCGCGAGATGGTCTCGGTCAGACTCCCCAACCCCATCTGTTTGTCGAGGTGGACGATTTCGACGGGGATATCCATCAGCTCAACGCCGCTGAGCCCCGCAAGCGGATCGTCTTTTGTCGTCAGAATGACCGTCCACTCGGGCCACTCGCTGAGCTTCGATCGCAGCAGATCGATGCGGCTCGCCGGGTTCGTCGTGACAACGATGACAACGTCACCCGGGGAGAGAAAATGGACTCTAGCGTTGTCAGCACTGGTTGACTCGACGGGTGACAACACCGCGATCGAGCCCGTCCCGTTGATGTCGTCGGCGACGTGGACACCCGACTCCAACAGCGGCTTCTTGTGCTCGAAGAGATGCTTTTTGAACGTCTCTAAGGCGACGTGTTCGTCGTGGGCGGAGTTGCGCCGATCGCAGTAGGGACACGACCACCCAACCATCACGCCCTCCTGGGTGAGCCGGCTTTTGTTCTGCTTGGCGATATAGGTCTTCACGCGCTCGACGGTCTTCTCGCGGCTGGCCGACCAGACCGTGAAATCCCCGCTTCGCGCCCGCCATCGGTACACCATCGACTATCTCATCGAAATCAGGTAGCGTACTTAAAATTCACCATGAACATAATCTACGACCGCTTAGCAGCTGCGCAACTGCCCAGTCGTCCCCATCAGCAGCTGTGCTCGTCGATCACAGAGTGACGGCGACACACCCAGTGAGGCCGAACCGACGGGTCAGGCTTCGACCGTGAGCCCGGCCGCGCTCAGCGCGTCCTCGGCGTCGTGGTCATCGTGGACGACCGCCGAGACAGCGCGGGTGATCGCCTCGGGGCTGTCATGTTGGAAGATCGATCGACCCATCGAGACACCGGCCGCGCCGGCATCCATCGCGCCGCGTACCATCTCGACGGTTTCGGCATCTGTCCCTTTCGAGCCGCCGGCGATGACAATGGGCAGGCTCGTCGACGCACAGACGTGTTCGAAGCTGTCGGCATCACCGCTGTAGCCGGTTTTGACGACATCCGCGCCGAGTTCCTCGGCGAGGCGAACGGCGTGGCCGAGTGCCTCGGGTTCGTCACCCTGAATGCCGGGGCCGCGGGCGTAGGCCATCGCCAACACCGGGATCCCGAACCGCTCGGCCTTACCGGTTATCTCGGCGAGCTCCTCGATCTGATCGGGTTCGTAGTTTGAGCCGACGTTGATATGGAAGGAAACGGCGTCGGCACCGGCGCGGATCGCCTCCTCGACGGTACAGGTGAGCCGCTTGTCGTTTTCGTCTGGGCCGATCGTCGTCGAGCCGTTGACATGGACGATGTAGCCACTCCCGTTGGTGTTGCCGTGGACGCGGTCGGCGACGCCCTTCTGGGTGAGGACGGCGTCAGCACCGCCGCTGGTGACGCCGTCGACGGTCGCCTCCAGCTCCTTGAGGCCAGTAACCGCGCCCATTGTGATCCCGTGATCCATCGGGACGATCAGATACCGGCCCCCGGTGGAGATGCGATCGAGCCGCGCGCTGATTCCTGCGGACATAGCTGTTGTGTGAACCTCTGTCAGTTGGAGGGTATGTAGCTTGCGACTCCGGGCCTACTCGGCGTCGGTCGGCGGTTCGGTTCGTCCGCGGCTCGCACCATCGGCCAACTCCCGAGCTTTCGCTTCGAGCTTATCCGCTGTTTCCGCGGTTGACCACTCGTTGTCGACGCCGTCGGCGACGATATCGACCAATGCGGAGCCGACGATGATGCCGTCCGCGCCGCTGGCGACGATGCGTTCGGCCTGCTCGCCGCTGGAGATACCGAACCCGACGGCTTTCGGCACGTCCCACTCGCTGAGTCGCTGGAGGCTCCGGTCGGTCTGATCGGATACGTCGCTTTTCGCGCCGGTCGTCCCCAGCCGCGCCTGCACATAGACGTACCCTGAGACGCGCTCCATCATCGACCGCAGCCGCTCGCCCTCGGTCGTTGGCGCGACGATGAAAACGAGATCCAGCCCGTGTTCGTCACAGGCCGCCCGGAGCGGATCGGCTTCTTCGGCGGGGAGGTCGGGAACAACGAGCCCCGAGATGCCGGCCTCAGCCGCGCGGGCGACGAACTGCTCTGGGCCTCGCCCGTCGCTATCTGGGGGACTGTACTGATAGATCAGATTGTAGTAGGTCATACAGACCAGCGGGACGTCAACATCGACATCCTCGACGAACTCGAAGAACAGTTCGGGCGTCATACCGCCCTCTAAGGCGCGAACGATCGCGCCCTGAATCGTCGGCCCCTCGGCGATCGGCTCCGAGAACGGCAAGCCGAGTTCGATCACGTCCGCGCCGCCGCGGGCGAGGGCTTCCACGTATTCTTTCGAGGCCTCGTAGCTCGGATCCCCGACAGCCAGATATGGGATGAACGCGGGGCCGTCGTCGAAGGCCGCGGCGATTGCGCTGTTGGCGGCCGCGCCGTCGCTGCGGCGGGGCTCGGCTGCCTGCCCACTGTCGGCCATTCAGATCCCCTCCGAGAACATCGACATATCCGGGGCGTTTGGGATATCGCGGGCCTCGGTCTCCTCGATGGCCGCCTGGAGATCCTTGTCGCCGCGGCCGGAGACGTTGACGACGACGGTGCCGGAGAGCTCGTCGGCGTGGTCTTCGAGATAGCCGAAGGCGTGGGCGGTTTCGAGGGCGGGGATGATCCCCTCAGTGTTCGACAGCCGGTGGAAGCCTTCCAGCGCCGCGTCGTCGTCGACGGCGACCGGTGTGACGCGATCCTCGTCGACGAGGTGGGCGAGTTCGGGGCCAACGCCCGCGTAGTCGAGGCCCGAGGAGATTGAGTGCGACTCCATGATCTGGCCAAAGCTATCCTGCAGGAGTTTCGTGCGCGCGCCGTGGAGCACACCCTCGTCGCCTGTCGACAGCGACGCGGAGTTGGGTGCGACACCCGCCTCTTCGTCGACAGCCAGCGATGAGCCGCCGGCCTCGACAGCGACGAGATCCACATCCTCGTCGTCGACGAAGTGGGCAAAGGCACCCATCGTGTTCGAGCCGCCACCCGCACAGGCGACAACGGAATCCGGGAGGCCACCGGTCGCCTCGCGGGTCTGGGCCCGCATCTCCTCGGAGATCACCGCATGGAAATCACGCACCATCACCGGGAACGGGTGGGGGCCGACGACCGACCCAATGACGTAGTGGGTCGTCTCGACGCTGGCGGCCCAATCGCGCATCGTCTCCGAGATGGCTTCCTTCAGCGTGCCGCGGCCGGCAGTCACCGGCTTCACATCCGAGCCGTTGAGCTTCATCCGGAAGACGTTGGGTCGCTGGCGGTTGATGTCGCGTTCACCCATGTAGATTGTGCAGGGCATATCCAAGTGGGCGGCCGCCATCGCGGTCGCGGTGCCGTGTTGACCCGCGCCGGTTTCGGCGATGATGCGGTCTTTGCCCATGTATTTGGCGAGGAGCACCTGTCCCAGCGCGTTGTTCAGCTTGTGGGCCCCGCCGTGCAGCAAGTCCTCACGTTTGAGATAGACCTCGCAGTCGTATCGCTCAGAGAGCCGATCCGCGCGCTGCAGCGGCGTCGGTCGGCCGCCGAAATCCGCCAGCCGTTGGCGGAACTCGTCCATGAAGCCATCCTCGTTGTTAACGACGTATCGTTCGTAGGCGTCGGTCAGCTCCTGGATCGCTGGCATCAGTGCTTCCGGCACATATTGGCCGCCATAGTCGCCGAACTTACCGTCGGCCGTCTCGGGTGTCGGGTCGTCGTCTGTCGCGTGCTCCGTGCTCATTGTGTGTTCCTCTCGTGTGGCATGGTCATGTAACCCTCGCTTCGGTCTGTCGGTGTGCTGTCTCGCATCGTTACTCTGCCCCGGTCAGCCGCTGGGTATTTGTCTGTGGATCGCCGTCCATGATCGCACTGCCGATCAGCAGGCCGTCCGCGCCGGCCTCACGCATCCGGCGCACGTCCTCGACCGTCGCAACGCCGCTTTCGGCGATCAACGTCACGTCGTCGGGGGCGTCGGGAGCCAGTCGCTCGAACGTCGCCAGATCAACGTCCAGTTTGGCGAGATCGCGGTTGTTGACGCCGATGATCTCCGCCCCGGCGTCGATCGCGGCATCGAGTTCCTCCTTCGTGTGTACCTCGACAAGCACCTGAAAGCCGCGGTCGCGGGCGGCCGCAAGCATCGGTTCAAGGTCGTCGCCGAGGAACCGGGCGATCAGCAAGATCACGTCGCTTGCGACGGTGTCGAGTTGGGGCTCACGCAGGATGAAATCCTTCCGGAGTACCGGCACATCGACCGCCTCGCGGACACGCCGGAGATTCTCGATCGAGCCGCCGAAATGCTCCGGTTCGGTCAGTACCGACAGCGCGGCCGCGCCGCCGTCGACCATCGATTTCGCCAACTCGACAGGGTCGGCGTCGTGTTCGCCATCGGTCGTCGGACTCGTCGGTTTGACCTCCGCGATCACCGGGACGCGGCCGTCGCGTTCGGCCGCGGTGAACGCCGCCGACAACGACCGCGGGCTCACCGACACGCGCTCGTCGCCGCCCGGGCGGTCGGCCGCCGCATCGAGGATTGACTGCACTTCTGGGGCCACTTCCCCTGTTGTTTCGTTCATCTATGTACATCGATGTACGTATCTGTACAAAAGAGTTGCGTCGTGAGCCGGAACCGTTGAGGGGCGGCAGCGACTGATTCCGGATAATGACGCCCGGAATCTACGCCCGCCGGTTCGACGAGCTCGGCACCGTCATCCAGCTCGGGATCGCCAGCGGCCAGGTGATCGATGTCTCATTCCCTGATGCGGTTCCTGCCGACGCCGCAACCGACCACGAGGTCTTCACGCTGATCGACGACTATCTGGAGGGCGATCGCCTCGCGCTCACCGAGGTGGAGATCGCACTCACCGTGCCGACCGACCACCGACAGGTGCTGTCGGCCCTGCAAAACGTCTCGGCCGGCAACACGGTGACCGTTTCGCGGCTGGCGCGGCTGGCCGGGATGGACGAGGACAGCGAGGAGGATCAGGCGACGGTTCGGGACGCACTCCAAGCAAATCCGATGCCGTTGTTGATCCCGGATCACCGCGTGCGGGATGCACAGGGGGCGACACCGCCCGACGTTGCGGCGACGCTCCGCGAACTCGAAAACGACTAACGATCGCGGGCGACGCAGGCGTATCGTTACCGACTACTCATCGACGTAGCTGAGCAGTCGGATCGCACCAAACACGAAGAGTGCCGCCCCCAGCGGCCCATCAAACTCAAAGAGATTTGGTACGTCGAAGCCGACGAGGACGCTCCCGAGCACCATCGCCGAGATCGGGATCGCCGTCCGGGGTTCGATCGGTTCGATCCGCTGGAGCGCGAACCAGACAAAGGCGACGGTGCCGCCGACCAACGAGAGGATCGACAGGAAGTGGCCCTCGGCGTCGCCGACGATGACAAACAGGCTCCCGAAGGCGATGGCGACGGTCGCGGCCACCAACGGAAGATCACCGGGCTCGATGTCGATCTCGGCGTCCATACACGAGCCTCGAAAAACAGCGTCTTGAAACCCCCGTTCCCGGCAGTTCTCTACCTTTTACAGCGAGAGAGTCCCAGCCTTCAGCCCGAGCGTGAATCGCGTACACTTGGTGCCACAACCGCCGTCGATGGCCGCCCGGATATTCCACCGGGAAAAATTTGTCTCTGGATCAACACAGGCTACATATGGCGAATCGGACTGTCACGCGAACCCACGTCGCGTCCATCCGCAATCCACGACAGGTTCGTGATGACCTCGATTCGCTCGGGTTCGCCGCCTCGAAACTCTGGAACGTCGCTCGGTGGACAGTAGAGCGTATCTGGAGCGAAACGGGCCGTATTCCCAGCCACGCCGAACTTGCCTCGTACCTCAAATCACACGAACGCTACGCGGACCTCAACGCACAGTCCAGTCAGCGAGTTATCCAAGAACTCGCTGAGGCGTTCAAATCGTGGTACGGTCATCGGCAGAACGGGAATGAAAACGCGAACCCGCCAGCCTACCGCAAGCACGGCGACCAGCACCCACGTTCCACGGTCACGTTCAAGCAGGACGGCTTCAAGCATGACCCCGAGAACGGGCGCGTCCGGCTCTCGAAGGGGCGCAACCTCAAGGACGGGTGGAGCGACTTCCTTCTCTGTGAGTACGCCGCTGATCCGGACGGTACTATCGAGAATGTCCAGCAGGTTCGGGCAGTGTACGAGCGCGGCGAGTGGCGATTGCACTTCGTTTGTCGTCACGAGGTTCAAACGGACTCTCCCGGTGACGAAGTGGCTGGCATCGACCTCGGTATCAGCAACTTCGCCGCCGTCTCGTTCGGTGACGAGACGGTGCTGTACCCCGGCGGCGCGCTCAAAGAGGATGAATACTGGTTCCAGAAGCAACGAGCGAAATGCGACGACGCCGACTCGGCAGAGGCCGACCGCCTCAACCGGAAACGGGCCGCCCGCCGCTCGCACTTCCTTCACGCCGTCTCGAAAGATATTGTAGAGCGGTGCGCCGAGTGTAGCGTCGGAACCATTGTCGTGGGCGACCTCGCTGGCATCCGCGACGGGGAAGATTGGGGTGACAGCGGCAACCTCGACCTGCACGGGTGGGCGTTCGACCGCTTCACGTCGATGCTGGAATACAAGGCCGAGGAGGATGGCATCGAGGTGGAACAGGTGGACGAACGCGGCACGTCGAAAACCTGTTCGGCCTGTGGAACCGTGGATGGAAGCCAGCGCGTCGAGCGCGGGCTGTACGTTTGTGAGTCCTGTGGACTGGTCGCCAACGCGGACTGTAACGGCGCGGAGAACATTCGACAGAAGGTACTCCCGAATCTCGCCACAGACGGTGGCCGGGATAGGGATAACGGCTGTATGGCACAGCCTGCGGTGCGCCTGTTTGATAAATCCACGGGGAGAGTATCCCCACAAGAGCAGGTGGACGGCAAACCCTAATATCTCAAACGCGGTCGGGAAACCTCGGCGTCGTCGGGCTTCGCCCGACTGCTTGAGGGAGCTTTGCTCCCTCTCCGTTCACGCCGGGGAGGATGTCATTGCGGGCTGGGGCTCGATGGGCCGGCGACGCTGCCGTCCTGCAGCGCGGAGCCGGTGATGTTTTTCAGCCGGGCGACAAGCGAGTCGGTCTCGGCTTCGCCTTCCAGTGCCACGTCAAGCACCTCGCTGATGTGGCTGACCGGGATGATCTCGACCATATCCTCGTACTCGTCTTCGATCATCACATCCTGTTCGTTGGCCTTCGGAATGATGACGCGCTTGCAGCCGGCTTTGGCGGCGGCCTCGATCTTGTGGGTCACCCCACCGACCGGGAGCACGTCGCCGCGAACCGACAGCGAGCCGGTCATCGCCAGATCCTGGCTGACGCCGACATCTTCGAGCGCGGAGATGACCGCGGTAGCAACCGTGATCGACGCGCTGTCGCCGTCGACACCCTGCTGGCCGGTCTGGACGAACTGGATGTGGATGTCCTTCTCGGCGATGTTCTCGTCGGAGAACTTTTTGATGATTGCCGAGACATTTTGCACCGACTCCTCGGCCATCTCCTGGAGCTGGCCGGTGGCGATCACCTGGCCGCCGCTTTGGGTCGGCGTGATCTCGGCCATCACCGGTAGCATGATCCCGGAGTCTTCACCCATCACGGCAAGGCCGTTGACGCGGCCGACCTCGTAGCCGTCGGAGACCTGCAGCTCGTAGTCCTTCCGCTTTTCGATGAACTCATCGGCCAGCTGCTGTTCGATCGACCGGGAGCGTTGTTTGGCCTGCAGGACGTGATCGCGGGTCGTGTGCTCGGCGTCCTCGGCGCGGGCGATATCGCCGGCGACACGAACCAGTCCACCGAGATCCCGGAAGTGCAGCGTGAGCTGACCCTTCCGGCCGGCGCGTCGCCGCGCCTCAAGGACGACCTCCTCGATGGCCTCGGCGTCAAACGGCGGTAGCCGGCCGTCGTTGGCGACCTCCTGGGCGACAAACCGGACGTACTTCTGGCGCATCTCCAGGGTGTCGTCGATGGTGTCGTCCATGTAGACCTCGTAGCCGTACCCCTTGATACGGGAGCGGAGCGCGGGGTGCATGTTCTCCATGGCGTCGAGGTTGCCGGCGGCAATCATGATAAAGTCCGTCGGCACCGGCTCGGTCTGAACCATCGCCCCCGAGGAGCGTTCGCTCTGACCCGTAATCGAGAACTCACCCTCCTGGATCGCGGTCATCAGCTTCTGCTGGGAGCGAACATCGAGGGTGTTGATCTCGTCGACGAACAGCACACCCTTGTTGGCTTTGTGGATCGCGCCGGCCTCAACGCGGTCGTGGCTGGGCGTCTCCATGCCGCCGGACTGGAAGGGGTCGTGGCGCACGTCGCCGAGCAGCGCGCCAGCGTGGGCACCGGTGGCGTCCTTGAACGGCGCGCTCGTGGTGTCGGCGTTGTTGACCAGCAGGTTCGGGATCATCGCGTCGCCGCCACGCGACGCGTAGCGGAAGGCAAGATAGACGATCCCTGCGGCGAGAATCCCAAGGAGGATCTGGCCGGCGATGATGAGGGCGTACCCCAACACGACGGCGATGATGATCCACATGAGGAAGGTGCGCATCTGATCGCGCTTGCGGGCCTCCTCCTTGTGGGCGTCGACGATTTGTTCACCCTTACCGGCTGGCACCGTCCGCACCTTCGGCTTGTTGCCGTCGTCAGGGTTGTGGTAGATCAGCACGTCCTGCAACTCCTCTTTGGGGAGGAGTTCGGTCATCGCCTTCGCCAGCATCGACTTCCCGGTACCGGGCGAGCCGATCATCATGACGTGTCGCCGCTGGCGGGCGGCCTTGATGATCACATCGCGGGCGTGTTCCTGGCCGATGACCTGATCGACGAGCCGCTCGGGGATCTCCACATCCTCGGTGCTGTCGATCAACAGCCCACCAAGCAGGTCGTCCTCGTCGGGGTCGTCAGCGACGGGCGCGCTGACCTCGACATCGCTGCCGAGTTCCTCGATCGTCCCGGCGGTTCCCTCGGTGTCGCTTGGCTCGTTGCCACGGGTACGGTCGTCGCCAGGGTTGTGATCAAAGGCGTCCTCGTCGGCGATCGTCGGCTCGTCGTGGCTCGGCCCCGTTGGCGGCCACATCTCGTCGCCGTCGTCAGGGTCGTCGCCGGCCTCCGGCTGACCGCCGTGCTCGTCGTGTGATTGGTCGCCGGCCACATCCTCCGGCTCGCCGGCCGTCTCGTCGCTGTGAGACGCCTCGTCGTCGGCTGCCGGCTGGCCGTTGTCGGCGACCTCCTCGGAGTGCCCGGGCTCTGAGGTCGTCTCCTCGGCCTCCGTGTCGGGAGACCCGTCGTCTGTGTCCGTGTGGTTGCTCATAGAACGGGTTCGCTACGAAGAGAAACGGCGCGCCGACTGATATACTTTCTCCCCTTGTGAAAAGTCGCCAATATCGGTAATTTCGGCGATAGCGGTGCTGTATCAGCTGTCTTCGGTTGCGTCGGTGACTCGCCGTACTTATAAAGGGCGATCCGGTAACGTTCGGTATGCGGGGATTCTATATCGGCCGGTTCCAGCCCTACCACGAGGGCCACCACCACATGGTCGAGGAGATCGCCGAACAGGTCGACGAACTGGTGTTGGGCATCGGCTCGGCCGGCGACTCCCACACCCCACGCAACCCGTTTACCGCCGGCGAGCGCGTGATGATGGTCACCAAATCCGTCGCCGAGTTCGATATCCCGACCTACGTCGTCCCCATCGAGGATCTCGACCGCAACTCGGTGTGGGTCAGCCACGTCCAGAGCATGTCGCCGGCGTTCGATGTCGCCTTCTCGAACAACCCGCTGGTGATCCGGCTCTTCGAGGAGGCCGGCGTCGAGGTGCGACAGTCGCCGATGTTCCGCCGGGAGATCCTAGAGGGGTCGGAGCTCAGAGAGCGCATGGCCGACGCCAAGGAGTGGGAGTCGCTGGTGCCCGATCCGGCGGCGGCCGTGATCAAAGAGATCGACGGCGTCGAACGGATTCAGCAGGTCGCCGACAGCGACGGCGCGGGCGAAAACGGCGACTAACAGCCACCGATGCTTACGCTTGCCTCCGATTTTGGCAGTCCCTATCCGGCGGCGATGAAAGGCGTCATGCTGTCTCGCACGGATGCCCAACTGGTCGATATCGCCCACGACCTGCCGCGACAGGATCCCCGCGCGGCGGCTTTCTGGCTCCGAGAGACGATCCCATGGTTTCCCCCCGCGGTTCATCTCGCGGTTGTCGATCCCGGCGTCGGCACCGATCGCCGGGCGATCGCGGTTCGCGTCGGCGACCACGCGATCGTCGCCCCCGACAACGGGCTGGCCCGGCCGGTGGTGCGGCGACTCCGCGAGACGATAGCCGGGGGTGACTCAGTCACCGACGAGCCACCCGTCGAGGCCTTCGCGATCACGATCGACGACCCGGCATCGACGACGTTCCACGGCCGGGATGTCTTTGCGCCCGCGGCCGCCGAGATTCATGCCGTCGGCGTCGACGCCATGGCCGACCTCGATGGGCTCAGCCGGATCGATCTCGATAGCTGTGTCGACATCGCGTTTCCAACCCCCACTGTCGACGATGAAACGATCCACGGCGAGGTGCTCGTTGTCGACGATTTCGGCAACGTGATCACGAACATCCCGGGCGAGGAACTCGCCGGCGTCGAGGCCGTTGAGATCGACGAGACGCGTGTGCCGGTCGTCGACACGTTCGACCGCGTCGCCCGCGGCGCGAGACTCGTCACTGTCGGAAGTCACGGCTACGTCGAATGCGACGTAAACCACGGCCGCGGCGACGAGGCGTTTGGGCTCGCTGCCGGCGATTCTGTTCGGCTGTCAGTTGATTGCTGACCACTACCCGTCTATCGGCACCCGCGGCAGCGTCAGCACCATCTGAGTGCCGGTGTCGGCACTTTCGATCCGCACCTCCCCGCCGAGCAGCGACACCGTCCAATGGACGAGCCACAGTCCGAGGCCGCTGCCGTGTTGCAGTTGGGTTTCCTCGCCCTCTTCGATCGCCTGCCACTCGTGTTCCGGGATCCCGAGGCCGTTGTCGCTGACCGTGATCTCGACCCACTCCTCGCCGCGGTCGTTGGCGGCCGGCGCGGCCGTGATGGTAAACGCCGGTTCGGCGGTGTCGTTGTAATCAAGCGTCGTCGTCAACAGCTCCGCAAGCGCCACCCGGAGGCGACTGTCGGCTCGCACCGCCAGCGGCTGAGCGATGTCGGTCGACACTGTCGCCTCCGGATGCGTCTCCGCAAACGCCGCGGTCACCGTCCCAAAGAGGTCGTCGATCGGATAGCGGGCGTCGACCGGCGGCTCCTGTTCGAAGAGCGACCGCACCGTCGAGGCCTTCTCGCTGAGGGCCGCCAACCCCGCGGCCCGCTCTTCGATCGCCTCGACGAACCGGCGGGCCGCCGCGTCGTCGACCTGCTCGGCCAGCAGCGTCGCGTTGCCCTCGATGACATTGATCCCGTTGCGAAGGTTGTGGCGGAGAATACGGTTGAGCACCGACAGCTGTTGTTCGCGGAGTTGGCGGTCAGTCACATCGGCCTCGATGGCAACGAAGTGGGTGATGTCGCCGACGCTGTTTTTGATCGGCGAGATCTCCTGTTCGACGTGGTAGAGCTCGCCGGATTTGCGCTGATTGACCAGCTCCGCCTCCCACGTTTCGCCGTCGAGAATCGTCTCCCAGAGTTCCTCGTAGAACTCCGCGGACTGTTTTCCTGAGGCCAACACGTTGGGGTTTGTCTCGGCGACCTCCTCGCGGCTGTAGCCGGTCTGTCGTTCAAAGGCGGGATTGACGTATTTGATATCGCCGTTGCGGTCGGTGATGACGACAGCACTCCCGACATTTTCGACAGCGCGGCGGAACAGCTGCAGATCCTGTTCGCGCTCCTTGCGCTCGGTCACATCCTCCTGAAAGCCGATCCAGTTAACCACCGCTCCGTCGTCGCGGACGGGCGCGATCGTCACCCGGTTCCAAAACGGCGTGCCGTCCTTGCGGTAGTTGCGAAGCTCAACGGTGACGGGTTCCTCATTGTCGATGGCGTCCCGCATCGCGGCGACCGGCTCCTCGCGGGTGCCTGGCCCCTGGAGATACCGACAGTTCCGGCCGGTCGCCTCCGGCACGCTGTATCCGGTCAGTTCCGTGTAGCCCTCGTTGACATAGACAAGCGGGTTATCTGGTTGTGACGGATCACTGATACTGATACCGATCGGCGCGCCATCGATCGCCTGTGTTTTGAGCTCTAACTCCGCTTGGTAGGCTTTCCGGTCGGTGATATCACGGATCGACAGCAGGATCGACAGATCGTCGCTGGTCTCGAAGGTGGTCGCCGAGATCTCGATCGCCCGCTCCTCGCCGGCTTTTGTCCGGCAGGTGAGCTCATCTGTCCAGGCGTCACCGGACGCGATAATGTCCTCGAAAAACGCCGCGAGGGCATCGGGCCGATCGGGGGCAAACAGTTCAGACGGCTCCATTTCGAGGATCGTTGCTCGGGAGTAGCCAAGCAGGTCGCTGGCAGCGGGGTTGCAGGCGGTGATAAGCAGTGACTCCGCATCAAGCACGAGGATCGCGTCGTTGGTCGCCTCAAAGAGCCGTTGAAACCGGGTCTGGATGTCGGCGTACCGCTGAGTAAGCTCGGCGGACTGCCGCCGCCGAACCAGCAGATTCTCCAGGCGGCGGTACAGCGTCGTCCGATCGATCGGCGCGGTGACGACCTCATCGATCACCGGCGGCCCATCGTCGCCGTTGTCAACACCCAGCTGTGGGGCCGTCTCAGTCGCCTGCTCGCGGCGGAGCAACAACACCGGCTGAAACGTTGGATCGAGTTCGGCCTTTTGCTGCTCGATCGCCTCCCGGTAGGCCGGCAGGCTGCGGTCGTCGATGAGATAGCAGTCGACGGCCTGCAGTTCGTCGGCGATGACGACATCGTATCGCTCGCTGAGCATCGCCCGGATCGCCTCGCGGTCGGCCGCGTTGGCGACGATGAGTTGGAGGCGGTCGACGGCGTCGGAACGGTTGTCACGCATCGTCGCGTCACTCCGCCCGGTGGCCGGTGCCCTGCATGATCCCGTGGACGTTCTCGAAGGGGCCCTTGAGCCGCAGGCCGTCGTCGCTTTCGATCGCAAACCGGTGGAACCGGCTGTCGAAGTCGCCGAGCCGCTTTTTCAGCACGCCGATCGCCCGCTGGAGTTCGCCGTCGACCTCGACATACGAGAGAAAGATGATGTTGTCGGCGATGTAGCTGGTGTTCGTGCTGGTCGCCTTCGGAAAGCCGGTCAGGGCATCGGATTCGTCGGTGATAATCGTCGCCACGTTGTGGTTTTTGAGCACCCGCGTCAACCCGTGAAGCCGGCGGACAAGCCGCTGATCGTCGCCCTGCAGGGAGATCTTGTAGCCCGCAAGGCCATCAATGAAGACGGCAGCCGGATCGTGAGTTTCGACCTCGTTGACGACGTACTGACCGAACTCCTCGGCCGACCGCACCAGGGGTTCGACCTCGGTGAGGTGGAGTTGGCCTGTCTCGCGGAGCTCGGAAATCGGTAGGCCGAGACTCTCACACCGGTAGCTGAACTGGTCGATGGATTCCTCAAAAAGATAGCCGAGGGCCGCGCCCCCGTCGGCGGCGATCCCCGAAAGCATCTGCGCGCCGGTTGTCGACTTGCCGATCCCAGTTGGCCCAGAGATAAACGACACCGCGCCGCGTTCGATCCCGCCGCCGAGCAGCGAATCCAACGCCTCGTGGCCGGTCGAGATCAGCGTCGGATCGAAGGTTCGGTTGTCGTGGTTGGGGATCGTCTGTGGGTAGATCTCAATGCCGTCGTCGCGGATTTCGAGGCCGTGGGTGCCGTCGACCTGTCCGAGGCCGCGGTGTTTCGGAACGGCGATGCGGCGTTCGCTCTCATCCAGATAGAGATTGACCACGCCGTCGCTGAGCGACTCGAAATCGTCGTAGCTGCTGCCGTGGGGGGTTCCGCGGCTGACCGTCCGGGTGGCGACGGTCGTCACCCGCCGATCACGGAGAAACCGGATCAGCGACTGGAGGCGTTTGCGGTACTGGTATTCGTCGCGTTCAACGTACTGCAGTTGGGTGATCGGATCGATCAGCAGGCGTTCGGGGTCGACCGACTCGATGACCTCCTTGATATCCTTCGTGAACCGTTCGGACTCAACCTCGGCGGTCTCGACGAGATCATAGGAGATATCCTCGGCGAAAAAGTCGGTGCCGGGGCCGATATCGAGAAACTCGGCGTCGCTGATGTCGACCGACAGCTGGGCGGCGTTGAGGACGATGTCAGCCTTCGATTCCTCGCCGTGGATGTAGACAACCGTGTCGCCGGTTTCGATCCCGGCTTCGAGAAAATGCTGGCCGAGCAGCGATTTCCCGGTGCCGGACACACCCTGGACAAGGTAGGTTCGGCCGCGGATGTAGCCACCATGAAGCAGTTTGTCAAGTTCGGCGATCCCGGTACTGATCGGCTCGATCTCGTAGTCGTCAGGGGAAGATGCAGCCTCTGTCATTGTATGACGCTGTGGATTGATGGGCCGTGCCCGGGAGACCCTCAACCCGAACGGCGTATGATCGATAAACGCCGCCGAGTTCACTTAAACGTATGCAAGCCGATGAAAAAAGCCGATCAACGCGGAACCGCCGTCGAGCCGACAGCAATCGGTGAGCCGACAGCGGGTGGTGAGCGACCACCGAACGGCGTTAGTTGTCGGAGCTGATCACGTCGTCGATGCGGAGGATCATCGTCGCCGCTTCGGTCGCGGAGTCGACGGCCTCGTGTTTGACGGCTGCGGGATCGAGGATATCCTCCTCAACGGGGTCGCCAACTTTGCCGGAGCGGCCGGTCGAAACAAGGCCGGCGCGACCCTGGGCGTCGTGGCGGGCCCGCAGATCGACCAGCGCGTCGATCGGATCCATCCCGGTGTTTTCGGCGAGCGTGCGCGGCAGTTCGTCGACTGCGGTGGCAAAGGCCTCGATGGCGAGCTGTTTGCGGCCTTCGACGCTGGCGGCATGGCCCCGGACGTGGTCGGCGATGGCGATCTCGGCCGCGCCCGCGCCACCGACGACGCCACCCGAATCGAGGGCGGCGATGACGACATCAAGGGCGTCGTTGAGCGCGCGTTCGAGCTCGTCGACAACGTGGTCGGTGCTGCCGCGAACGAAGAGGCTGACGTGGGCAGCGTCGGCACCTTCGACGAACGTGAACTTGTCCTCGCCGTAGGTCTCGACGCTCAGGGTGGCGGTGGTGCCGAGATCCGACGCTTCGATATCCTCCAGCGTCCCGAGCTGTCGGGCTCCGGTCGCCGCCGCGATGGCATCGGCATCCGAGGAGCCGATATCCTCGAAGGCGACGATCCCTTCGGCCGCAAGGCGGCTGGCGACGCGGTCGTCGATGTCGCCGGTGACAAACAGGAGCTCGATGCCGGCGTCGGCGATCGTCTCGGCGTACCCCTCCAGCTCCTCTTCCTCGGCCGCGATGGCCTCGTTGAGCTGGTCGACATCGGTGATGTTGTACTCGGCGTCGGCCTCGCCGGTGTCGAACTCCAGATCCGTATCGAGGATCGCTGTCGTCGCCTCCGCAAGCTGGCTCGGGGCCGTGTCGTCGAGCGGCGTTTCGTCGATGACGACGCCCTCGATCAGCTCGGTCGCGCTCGTCGACGCGCCGGGGTGGGTGTGGATGTGGATATCCTCCCGGTCGACGCCGGCGTCGGTGGAGACCTGCTGAACCGCGCTGACGACCGGCTCGGCCAGGGCGTCGACGGTCACGTCGCCGGTGCCCTTGCCGGTCATACTGGAGCGGGCGACCGCCTCCAGGGTGTCATCGTCGAGATCGACATCGAGCGTCTGGTCGTCGATCGCCTCGTGGGCGAGTTCGGCGGCTTCGTGATACCCCTCAACGATGACGGTGGGGTGGAGATCCTGATCGAGCAGTTCCTCGGCTTCGGCGAGCAGTTCGCCCGCGAGGACGGCCGCGGTCGTCGTCCCGTCGCCGACTTCGATCTCTTGGGTCTCGGCGACCTCGACGAGCATCTGGGCGGCGGGATGCTCGATATCCATCGTGTTGAGGATGGTCGCCCCGTCGTTGGTGATCGTCACATCACCCGACGACCCGACGAGCATCTTGTCCATCCCTTTCGGGCCAAGCGTCGTCCGCACCGAGTTGGCGACGGCCTTGCCGGCCCGGATGTTGGAGTCTTGGGCGTCCTCGCCCTGCGTTCGTTCGTTGTCCTCGGAGAGAATTACCATCGGTTGCTGTCGTTGTGCCATGAAGAATCGCCTCACCCGATGATGGTTTGCAGTTCTATATAAATCTGTCGACCTCCGACAACACAAACCGCCAGCAAGCGTCGTGTGGGATCGTCACATACCAACACAGGGTTGGGTGGTCGAGACGGGTTTGCGGGCGATCGACCCACCACAGCCACCCACTCGCCCCGAAAACTGTCTGCAACAATTATGTGGGCCGCCGGTAAGGCTCAGACAATGCTTGAGTTGGAACACGGGTTCCGTGTGGTCGACATCCACGGGCATCTCGACCACGACGAGGTGGCTGTCTCCACCCACGGGCGCAATGTGGGCCCCGACCGACTCGAACGGGAGTGTCACCAAGCCGGCGTCGTCCGGACGGCCGTTTCGCCGACCAAGCGGCCGCGCGACATCGGCTATGTCCGGGCGAACAACGCCGTGGCGCGGCTCAGCGTCGACCGCCCGTTTCTCGCCTTCGCGCGGCTCAACGGGCCGCTTGCGGCCGCCGAAAGCCCGATTTCGACGTTCCGCAACATCTACGCGCCACGGGAGACCCACCACACCCGACCGGGCGACATCGAGCAGTACGCCTACGACGACCGATTCCATGGCTTCGTCCTCGATCCGATCAACGACGGCCTGCCGAAGGAGCCGGTACGCGAGGAGCTCGCCGCCGTCGACCTGCCAGTGATCGTCTACTGCCGAGAGGGATTCCCACCGTCAGCGGCTGCCGACACGCTTCTCACCGACGGCTATCCCGTCGTCCTCGCCGGCTTCGGCGGCTACCCGATGGCCGAATCACGGATGGAGACCGCCCTCGCGTTGCTCGATGAGTACGACCACCTCTATCTCGACACCTGTGCGGTACGCTCCCGGGAGCTGCTGGAACGCGGCCTCCAGGAGCATCCCGACCGCATCATCTTCGGCAGCGGCACGCCGGAGGTGCATCCGAACGTCGCCGTCATGGAGATCCTGACGCTGGATCTCCCGGAGGATGCGATGCGACGCGTCTTCAACCGAAACCCGAGCCGGCTCGTCCCCGGCTTTGCCGCCGGAGCCGACAGCTGAACGACCGATCAGGGTCGTCAGTCGAGCTATCGATCGGAGTCGGTGCCCAACTCGTATTTCGTCACCACCCGATCAGCCCGTTTCGAGAGGCCGTGTGGGTTGCGCGCGTCGCTTCGGTCGCGGGCCCGCGCCACGAGGCCATCGGAGCCGCCGGTGACGATCCCGGTGAGGACGCGTCGGCCGGTGCCAAACCACGTCGTCGGCTCGGCATCTCCACGCAGCACATCGCGGGCAGCAGTGATCGCGTCGCCGGCGGCGTGTGACAGCGTCCGGCGGGCGACCGTCGGCCGGAGCCCGTAGTTTTTGACCAATCGGTAGGCCAACGCGCGGTATGTCCACCCCCAATCGCGGTCGGCCCGGCCGCCGTCGGCTTCGAGCTCCCGGCGAACGCTCATCTTTGGTCGCCACGCGACGGCGTGGTCGTTGGCGGCCAGTCGATGGGCCACGTCCCACGCGCCGCCGGTTTCGAGATACTCGTCGAAGCCGTCGATATCGTCCAACACCCCCCGCTGAAAGGCCACGTTGTGGCCGGCGATCGCGGTAACGGTTCGACCGGTGATCGTCACCTCCTCGGTCGATTCGGTCGCCACACCGCCCCGGAGCGTGCGGTGGGTTGGGCCGGTGACGACCGGGGCCTCGGTCAGCCCGTCGACGACCGCGGCCAGCCAGTCGGATTCAACCCGAAGCTCGTCGCCAACGAAGGCGATCACATCGCCGCTGGCGGCGTCGATGCCGGCGTTGCGGGCGACGGTGACCGTTCGAGAGGCGACCTCGATGAGCACGTCCACATCGTCGCGGTCGGTGACCATCCCGGTCGTGCCGTCGGCCGAGGGGCCGTTGACGACGACCACCTCCGCGTCGGGGGCTTGGTCGGCGACCGCGTCGAGACAGCCCCGCAGCTGGTCGCGCCCGTTGAGCGTCGGGACGACGACCGAGAGATCCATATCCGGTCTACTACACCGGCTGCTATATAAAAGGGGTGATCAGCCGAGACACCACATGATCGATCCTGACCGTCAGGTGTTGCGGTAGTACACCTGTTTCCGAGCGTCCTTGAAGCTGTATCGGGAGCCGATCAGCTCGGATTCCTCCAGCCGGTTGAGCGCGTATCGCACCGTGCGATCCGGGAGCAACGACTCCTCGGCGAGTTCGCCCTGCGACAGCGGCTCGTCGCCCTCAAGTACCTTGGCGATGAGCTTCGCGCTCGGCGGTAGCTCCCGCAGCCGCTCGCGGAACTCGGATTCTGAAAGTCGAACTGGACTGTTGGCCTCAACCGGACTAGTGCTCATACCTCTGTGGCCGCCGGGGGCGATGGTAAAGGTTGGCTTCATATGTCGTCGGTTAATATATATTGTATAAGGTCACGAATGTGGGATTCCGGTCGGCTGTGGACGGGCGCACAATCGACCGAGGGCGTGCCGCGGCCGGCGTCGTGGGGCATATCCAGTACGGTTTTATCCCTCGGGTGAGCAGTTGTCGTCAGCGTGAAAGGCACCGAGTGGTATCAGGCCGACGAGATCGCCGAGGCCTACGACGACAAGCGGTTTTCGGCTGGCGGGCAGTTCATCGATCGCCGCGAGAAAACGGCCGTTCGCAACGCTCTCGGGCCGGTCGACGACAAGGAGATCCTGGAGGTCGCCTGCGGCACCGGCCGATTTACTGTCATGCTGGCACAGCTGGGTGCCGATATCGTCGGCCTCGACGTGTCGGATGCGATGTTGGCACAAGGCCGCGAGAAGGCACAGGCCGTCGGCGTCAGCGACACCGTGGAGTTCATCCGCGGCGACGCGGCGCGGCTACCGTTTCCCGACGACCATTTTGATGCCGTCTTCGCCATGCGGTTTTTCCATCTCGCCGACCGGCCGGTGACGTTCCTCCGGGAGCTTACCCGCGTGTCGGCCGGGCCGGTGCTGTTTGATACATTCAATCTCGAAAGCAGCCGCCTGCTGTACAACTGGCTGTTACCGATGGGGTCGCGGCTCTACTCCCGGCAGGGCGTCGAGAGCCTCATCGCCGACGCCGGGGTCGAACTCGTCGACGCCCAACACGATTTTGTCCTCCCGTATGGTTTCTACCGGAGTCTCCCGACGCGGATCGCCCGCCCGTTCCGCAAGCTCGATCGGGCGATCGGCTCGACGGCTGTCGGCGACCGTGTGGCGTCGGTTTCCTACTGGGTTGTCGAGTAGCACCGATCAGCCGGCACTAGAAGTCCTCTTCGATGATCTCGCCGACCGCGAAGTTGGATTTGACCTCCGAGACCTCGATCTTGACGCGCTCGCCGATCTCCCCGCCGGGAACGATGATCACGTAGCCACGCTCGACGCGGGCGATCCCGTCGCCCTGCTTGCCGATATCCTCGATCTCGACGTAGCGGAGCTCGCCGGGTTCGACCGGCGGCTGGGGTTCGTCGCTGTCGGCGTCGGTTGTCGAGGACTCGTCGATCGTCGTCGACGCCGCGGCGGCGTCATCGATCAACGCCACCCGGTAGGTCTCGCCGACGGCGATCTCGCCGGTGTCGACCTCCCGTTTCGGCACCTCGATAGTATACCCATCCGCGGATTCGGTCACAGACGCGCTGAACAGACAGAGGAGTTGCTCTGAGATTTCCATAGATGTCCTCGGTAACGCGTCGTCGACCGATGATAATAGAAGTACCGCCACGGCAATCCGGCCCGAGACAGACAGGTGGTGTGCCGATCAGTCGTCGGCGGGGGTCGTCTCGATGTCGCGGCTGTTAACGTCGATCTCGCCGGTGAGCTCCGTGTAGGGGTACGGCATGCCGATCCCTTCGGCGTCGAAGCGGCGTTTGACGTTTTCGACGAGTGTGTGTTTGACACCACCGGCACCGGTCTCTGCGGGATCGATCCAGACGCGGCCGTTCAGCACGACCGCCGAGTCGCCAAGGCCGGTTACCGGCGCGGCCGGTTCCGGCTCATTGAGGACGCCATCGATCTTGCTGGCCTCGTCAAGGATGGCCGCCCGGGCAGCCGCGATGCTGGCCCCGTATTCGATCCCGAAGTCGACGGTGACACGGCGGGTGTCGTTGGCAACAGGGTTGGTGACGACCGCACTGGCGAGGTCGCCGTTCGGCACGGTGAGCTGTTCGTTATCGAAGCTATCGAGTTTGGTCACACGAAGGTTGATCTCCCGGACGATGCCGTCGTTGCCGTCCCACTCGATGTAGTCGCCGACGGTGAACGGTTTGTCCTTGAGGATGAAGACGCCAGCGACGAAGTTCTCGATGATGTCGCCGGCGGCGAAGGAGATACCCAACGCGAGCGCGCCGGCCAGCGTCGCAAACGCCGAGAGGATCGCCGGGAAGCCGGCGACCGTCGCGGCGATAGCCACCGCGCCGACCACCGCGAGAACGGCGGCGATACTTGAGCCGAGGCTGACGACCGCCGTGGAGAACTCCCGAGCGTTGAGTGCCCGACTCGTCGCCCGGACAAGCACCGATTTCCCGATCCGATACAGCAACAGGAACGTCACGAGGAACGTGACGACGGTGATCGCAAAGTCGACGACGACATTTCCATACTGGGTGAGGAAGCCGTCCACGCTGGTCGGTACCTGCAACAATAGTGGTGATGGCACAGTTGTACCACTGTCTGTAGCATTATAAAAATAGCCACCACGGCGGAAGCGGTCGGGAGATGGGTTTTTGTCCGGTGAGCCCCCCGCTTTCGGTATGCGCGCAGCGACCTTTCATGGCCCCGGCGAGATCCGGGTCGAATCCGTCCCGCAACCCGAACTCGATTCCTCGCGTGGTGCGATCGTTCGTGTCACCCACACCGCGATCTGTGGCTCCGACCTCTGGTTTTATCGCGGCGAAAGCGACCGCGACGTACCCTCCCGTGTCGGCCACGAACCGATGGGGGTCGTCGAGGAAGTCGGCGACGATGTGGTCTCCGTCGAACCGGGCGATCGCGTCTTCGCGCCGTTTTTTATCAGCTGTGGCCGCTGTGAGTTCTGCCGGAAGGGCCTCTACACATCGTGTGTGAATCAAGACAGCTGGAGCGGTGATAACGGCGGCGCGCAGGGCGAGTACGTCCGCTGTCCCGAAGCTGACGGCACGCTCGTTCGTGTGCCCGATCGACATGCCGACGACGAGGACACCCTCCGCTCGCTGCTCCCGCTGACTGACGTGATGGGCACCGGCCACCACGCCGCCGTCAGCGCGGGCGTTGAGGCGGGATCGACAGTTGCGGTCATCGGCGACGGCGCGGTCGGCCTCTGTGGCGTGCTGGCGGCCCAGCGACTCGGTGCCGAACGCATCATCGCCATGGGCCACCACGAGGACAGACTCGAAATCGCCGCGGAGTTCGGCGCGACCGACCTCGTCAGCGAACGAGGCGAGGAGGCCATCGAACGCGTCCAGGAACTCACAAACGGCGGCGTCAACCACGTCATGGAATGCGTCGGCGCGACCTCCTCGATGGAGACCGCCATCGGCGTCGCCCGCCCCGGCGGCACTGTCGGCTACGTCGGCGTCCCCCACGGCCTCGGCGACGGCCTCGATCTGGAACCGTTCTTCCGGGCGAACGTCACCCTGAACGGTGGCGTCGCACCGGTTCGTGCGTACGCTGAGGAGTTGATGGCCGACGTGCTACAGGGGACGCTCGACCCATCACCGATCTTCACCAAAGAGGTCGATCTCGACGGCGTGCCCGAAGGCTACGCTGCGATGGACGACCGCGAGGCGGTGAAGGTACTGGTCAAACCCTGAGCCGACTTTTTTGATGGCTCGGCCCCAAGAAGCGGCCGTGTCACGAGCACCCCGATCCCCGTTTCTGCGCGTCGCTACGCTCATCTGTGTCGCCGGTTGTCTCGGTGCTGCAGTGACCCCCATCGTCGCCGGCGCGTCGGCGGCGTACACCGGCAGTATCACCACCAGCGGCGTGTTGGGCGGTGTGTTTGCCGGTCGAGGCGTCCAGCTGTACCGAGCGACCGAGAGCGTCAGCCTTCCGGCGGCCGTGTTGACAACGATCTTCGGTAGCTGGTTCATGGCCGCGCCACTGCTGTACGATGTTGGTTTCATCGCCACAGCCGGCACGCAGTTGTCCGGAACAGTGGTTGCAACCTTCGGGTTGTACACCGTCATTGCCGGACTCACCGATTCCGCGGCCTGACGGACGTCTTCTCGCACACCAATCGCGTCCTGCTCGATCACCACCAGCAAAGATCCAGAACCGTAACGTTGATAATAAAACGAACGTTCGTTCGAGTCGCGGTGGAACGATCATGACAGATACAGCGAGACAGAGATCGCACGGAGTCGGCGCACAGAAGCGAGCAGACAGACGATCGGTGGTGAGAATGGATGGTCGGTGAGCTCACGGCCCTGCAGGCGTTCGGTGGCTCACTCGCCGACGTGACAGCCGTCCTCGGCGACGCCACCATCTGGATCGGCGCCTTTGCCGGTGGGGCGTTCGGTGCCGCCATCGGCGCGCTGCCGGCGTTTATCCTGACCGGGCTGTTGGTCGTCGCCGGCGCGGCCGCCAATATCGTCGGCGTCGCACCTGAGGGAGCAGTCGGCCTCGTCGGGATCGGGTTCGGCCACGTTTTCGGCCCCCACATTTCGTTTGCCGGCGGCGCGGCCGCCGCAGCCTACGCGGCCAAACGCGGCTACATGGAGAGTGGCTTCGATTTCCACAACGCGAAGGATATCGGCTTCGCGCTCGGCACCAAGCCCGACGTGCTGGCTGTCGGTGGGGCCTTCGGCCTGCTGGGGATCGCCGTCGAACAGCTCTCCCGCAATCTGCTGATCCCGGTCGATCCGATCCCGGTCAGCATCGTCGTCAGCGCGTTCGTCCACCGGGCGGTGTTCGGCTACGCGCTGATCGGCAAACCGCAGGGCTCGGGGCTGCTCGATATGAGCCCCTTCGAGCGCGGTGACACCCTTGCGGCGACCGCCAACGGCGGCACGGCCGCCGACAGCAACGGCACCGAAAACGGCGGCGAGCCGGCGGGTGAGTGGCTGGCGACCGAACCGTGGCTCCCACAGCAGTACAAGTGGGCTAACGTCGCCATGATCGGGCTGGCAGCTGGGCTGGCGTCGGGCTATCTCGCTTTCCGTACCGGGAGTCCGTTCCTCGGCTTCGGGCTGAGCGCGGCCTCGCTGCTGTTTCTCAACCTCGGTGTCGAGCGGTTCCCGGTGACCCACCACATCACGCTGGCGGGGTCGACGATCTTCCTCGCGGTGACCGCCTCAGGTGAGGCCGCGCTGGCTGGTCTCTCGCCGACTGTCGGCCTGCTGTTTGCCGGCGGAATTGGCGTCATTTCTGCGCTAGCCGGCGAGCTCACCCAGCGGATCTTCTACGCTCACGGCCGCACCCACATCGATCCGCCCGCGATGGCGATCATCATCTGGTCGTTCGGTGTTGGGCTCCTATATGTCGCCGGCGTGTTGCCGACCGGCGTCTGGATCCCCGGGACGGTCTGAGCGATCACGTGGCGGTTCGGCCCTCGGCAGCCTCTGGCTGCCACCACACTCCTTGTTGGGCGGCGACAACCGGTTGCGATGGCTTTCTCTCCCTGAGCGAAAGGGCGATCAGCGTAACGAGACTGATTTCACCGCTCGTTGAGCAGAGTGAGATCCCTCTGTTCGATAATCGCGCTCCGCCATTGGCTGACAATCACTCTGGTAACCACCTGTGGTTGGGTAGTCCCTGCAAGGAGTGAGGGTTCAGCTGCGCCTGCATCCGGTGGTGGATGAACGTGGGCCTGCGGATCTCCATCTTTCGGATGTCTATCGAACCGAAAATCAACGCCGTCTGGTTCGGTGTAGTGGAAGCGATACGCACCGGCTTCCCACCAGGTGATTTCGAACCGGCCTGCTGTTTCCAATCCGGTCTCGAATGCGACGAGCAGTTCTGAGGGACTGACTGGTGTATCAAACTCAGCCGCCTCAACAAGCGGTTCTTCAGTCACCAGCAACTCCCGAATTTGCTGGAGGACTGGATATGAGACGGGTCCAACTGGCTCGGCGAGACGATCTGGCATCGGCGATCCTACTCGGTCGCCCGCCCGAGTTCACGGGCCCGTTCGTAGTTGATTGCAGCCTGAGCGATATGCAGGTCTCGCTCGACAGTCTGCCATTCGGCGACGGCTTCCCAGTCGCTCTCAGTTGCATCTGCTGAGAGGTTCGTGACAATGGTTTCCGGCGAGACAGCATCGTACTCGCTTTTGAGTTCGTCGAGCCGTTGTTTGAGAGCCTGTATCTCGTCGATGAGCGTCTCCCGGCTGTGGTCGCTAGCTAAGGTTCGAATCCGTTGAGAGAGGAGTTGATCGTCGTCACGACTGTATTTCGTGGTGCCACTCTCGGTGCTTTTTGTGACCGTTCCGACCTCGACAAGGGCGTTGAGATGTTTGCGGGCAGTCGGCTCGCTGACGAGTGCCTCAGTGGCAATTGTACTCACTGGTTGTGGCGTTGCGGTTTGCTCACTGACTTGTTTGATACGTTCTAATGCAGTCGTTGCGGCTTTCCAATCCGCTTCGGCCGCTTGGATGGGATCATCGCTTTCGTGTGTATGATCTGAACTCATCGCTATGAGCCTGTATCAAACATATATTTTCTGCGTAAATAATACTTTGCTCCGGTGGCGATTGTGAACGTCACTTCTCACCTAATAATTTGTATGTGATATGATATTAACATCGGATAACGTGCAAGAGGGACAGCGCGTGTGCAGTGAGCTTGCGTACCGAGGTAGTGCTTGTATACAGATTTTAGTATCTTGTCGGAGATGCGCCTTTTATGCGTTACATCCTCCAAAAGCACAACAGATCACCCGACCGATGCGTCGGCCGGACTGCGGATCTACCCGCTTGGTTCCGTCACACTCATTCGCGTCTCGTGACTGATCCGCGGTTACGTATATTCAGCGGCGACAGCTTGTCGTTGTTATATAACAATCAGTTAGAAGGAGGCTGGGAATAATGGGTGCCGGTTCAGACTCCAATACGAGTGGCCCTGATAGCTTAGCAGGGGCAGTGTTGTACGTTGTTATTGGCCTTGCTATCGCCAGCTACGGGGGCTATGATTATATACAGCAAACCGAGGCAGTCCGAGATTCGGTGCAAGTCAACGCTACTGTCACGGAACGCAGCATTGAGACGGATCGCGGGACATCCTCAAACCCGGGGCTGGAGTACGAACCAGCCGTTGAATTCGAATATACGTACAACGGAACACAGTACACTGGAACACAGGTATATCCAGCAGAGATCGAACAAAACTATCAGACACGGTCAGGTGCCGAATCAGCGGTTGAGAATTACGAACAGGGTGGAGAAACGACCGCATATGTTGAGCCAGACGAGCCGAATGATGCGTTCTTGAAAAATAAAACATCAAACGCTCCGATCATAGCTATCGGTATCGGTGGAATCTTCGCGCTCTTGTCAACAATTTCAGCTGTGAGAAAGATCTAACTACTCTGTGAGATATTCGCTGATTTGGTCAAAATATATCGATGATAAGCAGCCCCTTTTCGTTGAATCTCTCAATAATAAACAAAAAGCGATGGCGTGATCAATAGGTGCCTGTTGTTGGTCACTCTGCCATCCAGCAACTACTCGATAAATGTATCCGCCAACTGCTGAAGTGAGTGTGCAAGTGTAGCACAAATTCTTTGTGTCACATCACCCTAGACAGATTGTGCCCACTAAACGGGAACTCATCGGTGATGGCCCTCCAAGCGATGGTCTACGGTGCTCGGAGTTTCGGTGGAAGCGTATTAGTGCGTTCTTTACTGGTGTTGTTGCAACGAGTATCTACTTTTTCATGAACGCAGTAGTTGATACGGGCCAGATTCCGTCATGGAGTCATAAGATCTTGGCAGTCATTCCGATTGGACTCATCTGGTATGGTCTCAGTAGATTTAGCTGGCAAGAAATTCTAAAGGGGGTCATTGGTATTCAGTTGGCGGTATAGTTGGACTATACGTTTCGTAGAGCTGCTATGCGACTGGGTAAAGCTACTTTATTCAGAGGTCGGGATGGCTGATACTGTTTACTGTAGACGGTTACCGCCTCGACCGCCAACCAGGCGGCGGTCAAACGGTACCTTCCGACAGCAAACCGTATGAATGTATGCTCTACGTCTGCCACAGCAGTTCCTGATCAATACCAGACAAGGCCGTTTCGCTGAATAGGAGCCACTGCTATTGTTGTGCCGGTGTCACACAGTCGTGGGCACCAAGCTATTTTCCGGCCGACAGCGAACCCCCACGTATGAGCGACGAGGCACTGCTCGACGGCAACCCGGCCGACACCCACGAGGCCATCATGATGGCGACGTTTGCCGCGCTGCGCACCCACGGCTATCCCGGCATCTCGATCCAGCGGATCGCCGACGAATCCGACCTGACGAAATCGACGTTCTACCACCACTTCGATGGCAAAGACGACATCCTGCTGTCGTTTGTCGAGTATATGCGGGACTACTTCGAGCGTGGCTACCGGATCGAATCGACGGGCGATCCGGTCGGCGATCTGAAGGCGTTCATAACCGTCTCGCTGGGCGAGTATCCGGCCGCCGAGGGGACGCCGGATGCCGACGCGCGGCTCTCGACGTATCTGGAGCTGCGGGCCCAAGCGATCCAAAACGAGGCGTTCCGGGCGGAGTTTACCGAGCTGTCGGCCACGCTCGTCGACAACCTCACCGAGATCATCGACACCGGCGTCAAACAGGGCGTCTTCGCTGTCGACGATCCACGGACGACGGCGGAGTATCTGTTCGCCACCCTTGAGGGGATCAATCTCCAGCAGACGACGCGAACTGACGGCCCACGATCCCTGCTCCGCGAAGAGTTGGAGGCGTATATCGAGACGGCGGTGCTGGCCGACGACATCGCGTTCTGAGTGCAACCCGCCGACAGCCTGACGACCCAAAACAGCAAGAGCCCCGGCGACAAGAGAGAGCCTATGCGTGTCAGCGTGATCGGCGGCAGCACCGTCAGCGACGAGGAGTACGCCACAGCCCAGACGCTTGGCGAACAGCTTGCCGAACACGGCCATGAGGTCGTCTGTGGCGGTCGAACCGGTGTCATGGAGGCCGTCTGTCAGGGAGCCCAGTCAGCCGGCGGCCACACCATCGGCATCCTTCCGGACTCGGAGCCGGCGGCTGCCAACCCCTTCGTCGAGACGGCGATCGCCACCGGGATCAACGATGCTCGCAATGCAGTCGTCGTGTTGAACGGCGATGCCGTCATCGCCGTCGACGGCGGCCCGGGGACGCTGTCGGAGCTCGGCCACGCGCTCAGTCTGGGCAAGCCGGTCGCTGGGATCGATACTCACCGCGTTGACAGCGTCGCGGGGATCAAGCACGTCGACACCCCCGCAGCGGCGATCGACTACGTCGAAGCCAGCGTCTGAGTGCCACTGGGCGGACAGCTTTTGGCACTCGTGGCCCTGTCGTTTGCATGGACATCCCTCTCTACGATAGCTTGGATGGGCAGGTCGCACTCGTGACCGGCGCGACCCGCGGGATCGGGAAACGCATCGCTGACGGGCTCGTCGACCACGGCGCGACCGTCTACGCCGGCGCGCGCGATCCCGCCGATATCGACAGCAACGACCGCAGGGCGATCGAACTCGACGTGACAGTCGAATCGGAGCGCGTCGCCGCGGTCAACCGCATCAGCGAGGAGGCCGGCCACCTCGATATCCTCGTCAACAACGCCGGTGTGATGGACAGCCGTGAGCCGCTGGCCGAGATGCCGACCGAGACGATCGAGCAGACGCTGGCGACGAACGTGCAGGGCCCGATTCACCTGACGAAACAGGCACTTGATCTCCTACTGCCGCAGCCCGGCCCCCGCGTCGTCAACGTCTCCTCGGGGCTGGGCGCGATCACCGAGCCGCAGTCCGGCGGGATGCCGGCCTACCGGATCTCGAAGACCGGGCTCAACGGTCTCACCCGGTATCTCGACGGTGAATACAGCACACAGGGGCTGCTCGCCAATTCGGTCTGTCCGGGCTATGTTCAGACGGACATGACCGACGGGAGCGCGCCCAGAACGCCTGAAAAGGGTGCAGAAACACCGATCTGGCTGGCGCGGTTCAAACCCGACGCGCCGAGCGGGGAGTTTTGGCGCGATCGAGCGCCGAAAGCGTGGTGAGCGCGGGGAGGGCTGCGGCAGGGTGTGCCTGCTGTCGGTCAGGATAGCCGGCCGCTCGGTTTCCAGACAGCAGGCAGCGCAATACTAACCGTCTGGAACCCCTCTCTATTGTATGGATACGTCCCGGGACGCTATCGGAGGAAGTACAGAGATAGCGGCCGGCACGCACCACCGACAGCACAACTGCCGGACACCAAGAGGTGGCTAAGATGAGAACGCCCGCTCGTGGACGCGGCAACGGCAGCCGATACACACGCCGGGCAGCCCTCGGGCTGATCGCCGGCGGCGTCCTACTGGGCGTTGGCACATCGGGAGCCTTCGATCAGGTTGAGGCCAGACGCCCCTTCGGGATCGCCGTCGACAATACGACCGCCTTGGTCGGGATTGTCGACCGCGGCCCGGTGAAAAAGAACGCCCGCGAGCCGATGGTGACGATCACGAACAACACCGCCGAGACGGCGACCTACACCATCACGCTCGATAGCTGTGGCGACGGAACGCTTTACGACCCGAACGGCAGCTCCGGCTGTACGGTGGTGTTCAGCCTCGCGGCGGGCAACAGCGGGACGGTCGATCTGGACGCTACGACAACGGGGACGATCGGCTACAGCATCGGT
Source organism: Halonotius sp. F2-221B (assembly GCF_046719765.1). Taxonomy (NCBI): domain Archaea; kingdom Methanobacteriati; phylum Methanobacteriota; class Halobacteria; order Halobacteriales; family Haloferacaceae; genus Halonotius; species Halonotius sp. F2-221B. Next base: position 75,838 of record NZ_JABEBY010000004.1, on the reverse strand, counting down.
GTGGCCAGCACCGCCGTTGCCATCGACACAACCGGGAGCGTGACAGCCGAAGCCGGCAACGTCGTCGGTGCCGTCCGGATCCAGAAACCGCTGCAGGATCAGGACTTCGCCGCGACCCCACCGCAGGGCAACCAAGGCAACGTCTTCGAGGTCAAACAGGTGGATGTCCGTGACAACGACAGCGACGATGACCTCGTTGAGGTCGCTTACGAGGTGCGGGACGGTAGCTCGGGCGGGACGGTCGTCGGCGCGAAAACCGTCACGTTCCCGCCGTCGAACCGGTACAAGCCGAACGGGAACCCCGCCGAAACGATCGATCCCAGCCCGGGATACACGATCCAAAACGGGCAGCGATACACCCTCACCGTCACCGGCACCGACGCCGACGGCAATGTCGACACCTCAACCATCCAGACCGGCGACAGCGGCGGAAGCCAGCCGGGGAACGACCCGACGGCGATCCGGATCCAGAAACCGCTGCAGGATCAGGACTTCACCGCGGCCCCACCGCAGGGGAATCAGGGTAACGTCTTCGAGGTCAAACAGGTCGATATCCGTGATAACGACGGCGACGACGACCTCGTCGAGGTCGCCTACGAGGTGCGGGACGGTGGTTCGGGCGGGACGGTCGTTGCCACAAAAACGGTCAGCTTCGCCGCAACCAACCGCTACAAGCCGAACGGGAACCCCGCCGAGACGATCACCCCCGACCTGGGGGACACGATCCAAAACGGGCAGCGATACACCCTCACTGTCACCGGCACCGACGCCGACGGCAACACCGAAACCTCAACGATCGCGGATACGGCCTAAGTGTCGCGCAACGACCGCTCACAGCGGGATTTCGAGAGCCATCCCGATCAGCAGAAACAGCAGGATGAGCCCCACGATCGCTAACCCGATCTTTTGGAACGTGTTCATCGTATGTGTATCGACAACAGGCCACAAAACAGTTGTGCGCGGCGTTCGGCTGTGTGGGCAGGGTGGAACCACAGCCGGATCGCCGGCCAACCACCGCGTAGACGCACAGCAGCGACAGTATCTCAGACGTACAACAACGGCAGCATCAACAGCACGCCGGCGGCGATCCCGGTTGCCAACTCGCCGTAGCCGCGACGCGGGAGGTCAACACCGGTGGCCAACGCCTCCGGGATGAACTCCGTGAGGACGAGATAGATCATCGCGCCGGCCGCAAAGCCGAAGCCGAAGGGGAGGAACGACTCGGCCCAGGTGACAAACGCGAAGGCGATGACCGCGCCGATCGGCTGCGGAAGGCTGGAAAAGACCGCCGCGCCGACCATCCGCCACTTCGAGAGCCCCATCGCCCGCATCGGGATGGCGATGGCGGTGCCCTCGGGGATGTTGTGGATCGAGATGGCGATCGTCATAAACACGGCCAACAGCGGCACGGAGATACCGAGCACGCCGACCCCGCCCTCCAAGCCGAGTTCCGCAAACGAGACGCCGACAGCGACGCCTTCCGGAAAGCTGTGGACGGTCAGAATCCCCAGAATCAACACGAGCTTTTTGAGGTCGCCCTCGGCGAAGGCCTCGACATCGATCGGATGGTCGTGGCTGTGGGGTTCCCCGTCGCCATCGGTGCGTGCCTCGCCGTCGACGGCGGCTGCCGCGTCAGCGTCGGGGTCGTCCGCGTGGTCGTGGCCGTGCGCCCCATCGTGGCCGCCGTCGCCACCGACATCGGCCGCATCGAGCACGCGATCAGCAACCTCGACGAGGACAACCCCCGCAACGAGGCCGCCGATCATGAGCGTCGGCAGCCCGTCGCTGGCGTAGGCCAACCCCTCGTTGACGAGGCCGAACAGCGATGCGGCGACCATGATCCCCGAGGCGATCCCCCACAGCGCGACGTTCCAGCGGTCGCTGAAATCCTCGACGAAGAAAAACGGGATCGCCCCAAGCCCGGTCGCCAACGCCGTGATCAGCCCGGCAACAAAGACAAGCGCTACATTCACCAAGAAGCTCATATCGGAGTGTTCCCGTTCGATTGCAAAGAAACTTTGCAAGTTAAAAACAAAATTTTGTCTAACCTAAAACAGATCCGGCTGGTGGCCGACTATCGCAGACGACACGGCCGTTGGTGAGGCGGTGTCGTTTTGCCCGCCGGATCCAAACAGCGGTGTATGTGGCGACGCAGCTATCTCTCGGCCGTTGGCGCGGTCGGCATCGGTGCGGTTGGCGGCTGTCTCGGCGGGCCAGCGGGCGGATCGGATCGCTCGGAGCTCACCGTCGAAACGGTTGTCGAGGGACTCACTCATCCGTGGGGGCTGGCCGTCGATGACGCCGACGAATCGCTGTTGGTCACCGAGCGCGACACCGGGCGGCTGCTCCGTGTCGATCCCGCGGACGGCACGACGACCGAAATCGGTGGCGTGCCCGCGGTCGACACGGCCGGACAGGGCGGCCTCCTCGATGTAACATGGGGGCCGAACCAGGAGTGGATCTATCTCACCTACGCCGTCGCCAACGAGGCCGGCGAAACAACGACCCGACTCGGCCGCGGCCGACTCGCAGGCGGGGGCGGCGAGAGCGACGAGGGCGACGGCGACCGACTGACCGCGTTCGAACAGCTGTATACGGCCGAGCCGTTCGTCGATGACAACGGTCACTACGGCTCCCGCGTTGGGTTCGATACCGATGGCTATCTCTACATGACCGTTGGCGACCGCCAGTTCAAGAACTTCGGCCCCGACCACGTCGCCCAAGACCGAACCAACGATCTCGGAACGACGCTCCGCCTGCGACCGGATGGCTCGATCCCCGACGACAACCCCTTTGTCGATGACGCCGAGGCGCGGGACGCGATCTACAGCTACGGCCACCGGAACGCACAGGGGCTTGACCGCCACCCCGAAACAGGCGAGATTTGGGAAAGCGAATTTGGTGAGTCCGACGGCGACGAGATCAACGTTATCGAGCGCGGCGGCAACTACGGCTGGCCGGTCGCCGACGAGGGCTGCACGTACGGCACCGGCCAGCCGATCGGCGTGAGCCACGACGACCGCGAGGACGTGATCGCGCCGGTCTTCGGCTGGCCCTGCGGCGAGGACGGCCCCGCACCGAGCGGGATGACGTTCTACGACGGCGATGCGTTCCCCGAGTGGCAGGGTGACCTCTTCGTCGGTGGGTTGGTCACCCAGCGCGTCGTGCATCTGGTGGTCGATGGCGACGACGTACGCGAGGCGGAACCGTTGTTGGCCGACCGCCAACAGCGGATTCGAGATGTTACTGTCGGTCTTGACGGCGCGTTGTACGTCGCTGTTGATGCCGGCGACGCGCCGATCCTCCGGCTACTGCCGGCAGCCTGACCCTCACTCACAACGATCGGCGATCCCCGGAGATAACGCCTAACACGCCGACCACGATACCGACCCCGATCGACGGGAGGCCGGCCTCCGGTGGCATCCAGCCGGCAAGCCAAAGCAGGCTGGCCGTGATGATGACCACCACACCACCCAACGCCGGGCTGACACGCATGGCAACACTCCCAAGAACGACAACCAGAAGGATCGAGAGAATCGCCCGCATGACCGCCTCCCGCTGTTGTTGGCGTGCCGGGTTGCGGATCGTCTGCTGGCCGCTGATCGCCGCATCGTTCGTCGTCGTCGCCTCGTAGTCGGCGTTCCAGTTTGCGTCCGTGGTCTCCTCGGGCACCGGCACGTCGGCGGTCACGTTTTGCTCATAGCTGTCGTCGAGAAGGAGATTCGACGCGTTGCCCGCCTCGCTGATCGACAGGTCAGCGGATCGAACGTTCGAGAGATTGACCGCGAGCCGGTCGCCGTCCTCGCCGCTCCGGTAGGCCGTCGAGATGTTGAGCCCATCGATGGATTCGGTGGTGGTGTACTGAATGGCTTCGATCGGCACCGCGGTCGGTGAACTCGTCCGCGGGGTGAAGCTGCTGACGTAGGTTTGGCCGGCGGTTGGATCGACGATGATGACGCGGTACCGCTGGTTGCGCTGGACGGCAGTCCCAAAGCCATCGCTTCCGAGGCGGTCGCCGGCGACCGTTCGGTACTCGGTGCCGGACGCTGTCGGCACCGGTCGCTGGAGTCGGATCACAGACCGCTGTTCGTCAAAGCGGCCGGTTTGGTCGTCCAGCGTCAGCCGTGGCGACACCGCCGCCACCGCGTCGTCATCCGGCAGCAGATAGGCCGGCTGTTGGTCGATCCGGGCGGGCAGCCGGACACGGCGGTCGTAGTAGTTGCCCCCAGCGGAGAGATCGGCGGCAAACCGCTTGTTGACCGGGAGCCCGGTCATGTTGATCGTCCCGTCGCTGGTCGTCTGCTGGGTGATCGGCTCGCTGGCCCCCACTGGGGTGAGTGAGACGTCGACCTCGTTGCCGTCGATCAGCGAGCCGTCGGTGACATCCCGGATCGATAGCTCCGCGGGCAGCTCCGCCACCCGGATCGCCTGCTCGCCGCTCGGGAGATCCTGAAACGTCGCTGTCCCCTCGGGGTTCAAGGCGGTGTCGGTGGCGACAACCTGACCCTCGTCGACGGCGGCGACACCGCTGTCGGTCGGGACGCCACTGACCGAGATGGTGACATTTTCGCCGGCCCGGTAGCTGAAATCAGGTTCGTCGTCGCTTGTGTCGATGCCGGGCGTCGAGAACTGCTCAAACTGACCGTCGAGTTCGACGGCTCCGATATCGCTTCGGTTGACCGTCACAGGGTTGCGCCTCGCATCGACCGATTCGATCCCGACCGCCGATCGGTCGAAGGCGGCGTCGCTGACGGTCGCCGACGCCGGGCCGTCGCTGCTGAGCCGGAGGGGGCCGCTCTGCCAGGTGTCGTTGCCGACGACCGGCGGCGACTCAAATACCTGGGCATCGGTCGCCGTGACCTCAAGACCGGTGTCGGTCTCGTAGGTCAGATCGTCGACGGCCGTGTTCGTGATGACGGAGTAGGAGATCACCGAGACCGGAATCGCCATAAGGCCGACAGCGATCACGACGACCAGCAGTTCGTTTCGGTTCATCAATCAGGATGGCAGAGGCAGGCATCGGGCTGCCGTCACGCCATGTGTGCGATACGTCTCTGTTGGGCGGACGGTTAATACCGTTTATCGGCGATCAATGGGATACGCTGGCTCCCGCCAGTTAGCAGATGCAGTCGTGTGATCGACCGGCGAGCTTCGGGACGTGGTCGTGCATGCACTCGGCGTACGCAAGCATCGCTTCGGCCTGCTCCGCGGTCGCACGCTCCTGTTGGTAGTACGTCCCGTTGCGGTGGTTCTGCCAGAGTTCGACCAGTTCGGTCTTCGTCGCCTCGGAGCAGACGCCAGCCTGCACCCCGTACTCGAAGGTGTCCTCGTGGTTCAGCAGATCGTTCGTCTCCGCCAACCCCTGATCGACGACGTAGAACTGCACCGTCCGTTCGAGTGCCGCAAACGACCCCTCGACCACCAGCGTGTGGTGTCGATCGATGTCGCGCAACGCCCGAATCCCATCCAGGATGCGACACGCCTTTCGCAGCTGCAGGAGTGCCTCGCCTTCCACATCGAGTCCCGGTTCGATGGTGCCGCGTCGGGTGAACGCAGCCACGGCGGCACTCAACTCGTCACTACACGGATCCGCGTCACTCATCGCCGACCACCTCCGCAGCGTCGGCACCGCCCAGTACCACATCTTTGACCCGTTCCAGCGCGTCGGAGTCTTCGATCACGATGCCCTCGGTCAGCAGCTCGTCGATCCCGTCGTCAGCCTCGCCGTGACTCACCGCCGACTCCACAGATTCGACCAGCACCTCGAACTCGTAGCGGTTGCCCGCGTCGCCGAATCGCTGCTCGCCGAGGTCGGCGGCGATGTCGGTTGCTGTACGGCGCGCTTGGAGAAGATCGTCGTTGTCGTCGACGAGTATCCAGAGATCGATATCGCTGCGGCGATCAGCCTCGCCGCGGGCGACGCTCCCAAAGACGACCAGTGCGGAAAACGACGGCACCGCTGTGCGAGCCTGTTCGGCAAACGCTCCCACCGGTTCGCGAAACTCATCCTGCGGCACCGCAAACAGCGACTCATCCGGGATCGTCACCCGGTTGCGGTTCAGACGCACGCGCTTGCTTCGCCCACTCTCATCAACGCAGACGAGTTCCAGTTGCTGGAGCAGGTCGACCGCACGCGTTGTCGTCTTCGAGCCGTTGTCGGTGATCTCACGGAGTTGGCGCACAGAGAACGCCCTGAATGGATTGCGAACCAGGAGTTCAATCACATCCTCCATCGCCTTATACCGGAACACCTGCTCATCGCCGAAGGGGAAGGGAACCTCCAATCGTACGTGCTGTTCACTATTAGTGCCCATGTACACTATCAGTGTCCAATAGACTAAAAATAGTTTCCCACCCGAAGTATCTCGGCGGCACCACGAGGACGACCCGCTTGGGGTCGTGACGACGACTGCTGGCTATCGCTCCCAAAAGTAGTCCCGGGCGGATTCGAACCACGAGGACTCGCTCCGCTCGCCCTCTGGGTATCGAATCCACCGACGGCTATTCGTTCTCACTTCGTTCGAACAGAATAGTCCCGGGCGGATTCGAACCGCCGTCATAGGCTCCAAAGGCCCATATGATTGGCCACTACACCACGGGACTGCACTCGCAACTCGGGCTGGCGATTACATTAGTCCTTTCTTTTCATCACACCGCGACGCCCATCAGGGATATACGCCACCGGTGTCAGTGGTCGATATGGGACTGCAACGCGTTGGCCTCCTCTGTGGAACACTCGGGCTCGCGGTGGTGTTGCTGACGGCCGTTCTCTTCGGCCCGGCCGCCGGCGGCACCGACGTGGCCTGCCCCGACCACGAGCCGCGCTACGCGCTGGAGGCGGTCGATATCGACTCACTCGCCGTCAGCTACACCGACGGCTGCAACAGCTTCAGCCTCCAGCCGCTGATCACCGGCGGCGTCGGGCTGACCGCGCTCGGCGTCGCCATCGGGTTGGTCGGCGTCGGCCGCGCAACTGTCAACACTCGGTAGGTGATTGATTTCGAGGCACCAACCAACTCGCGGGAAATGGGCGGATTTAACCGTCAGTCCGACCCGCGTAGAGACGTATGAGACTTCACGAGTATCAAGCGAAGGAGATCTTCGGGGAGGCTGGGATTCCGGTACCGGAATCGCAACTTGCCGACAGCGTCGATGGGGTTCTCGACGCGGTCGACGAGATCGGCTACCCAGCGGCCATCAAAGCACAAGTCCACGTCGGCGGCCGCGGGAAGGCCGGCGGTATCAAGATCGCAACGAGCCGCGAGGAAGCACGGGAGGCCGCCGACTCCATCCTCGGAATGGATCTCAAAGGCTACACCGTCGACCGCGTCCTCGTCGAGGAAGGCGTCGATTTCGTCGACGAATACTACGTCGGCGTGACGATGGACCGCGGCGCGGGCGAACCCGTCGCCATGGTCTCCACGAAAGGCGGCGTCGATATCGAGGCCGTCGCCGAGGACGACCCCGAGGCGATCGCCCAAGAGCACATCGACCCCGCCTTCGGCCTGCATCCCTACCAGGCCCGCAAGGTCGTCTACGACGCCGGCGTCCCTGCCGAGTATGCCCGCGACGTGTCGTCGATTCTCTCAACGCTCTACGAGCTCTACGAGGCCAACGACGCCAGCGACATCGAGATCAACCCCGTGATGATCACCAGCGACGACGACGTGATCGCCGCCGACGCGGTCATGAATATCGACGAGGACGCCCTCTTTCGGCAGCCCGATCTCGCCGATATGGAGGAGGACTCCTCCCAGAACGACCTCGAACGCAAGGCCGGCGAGTACGGCTTTGACTACGTGCGCCTCTCCGGCAACACGGGCATTATCGGCAACGGCGCGGGCCTCGTGATGGCGACGCTTGACCTCGTCGACTACTACGGTGGCACGCCCGCGAACTTCCTCGACGTTGGCGGCGGCGCAAAGGCCGACCGCATCGGCAACGCCCTCGATATGGTTTTCTCCGACGAGAACGTCGACAGCGTCGTCTTCAACATCTTCGGCGGGATCACCCGCGGCGACGAAGTAGCGAAGGGCATCAACGAAGCCCTCGAAGACTTTGAGGAGATTCCGAAACCGGTCGTCGTCCGACTCGCCGGCACCAACGCCGAGGAGGGGATAGAGATCCTCAACACCGACCTCGTGCAGGTCGAAGCGACGCTCGAAGACGCCGTCCAACGCGCCGTCGCCAACGCCGAGGAGGTGGCCCAATGAGTGTGTTTGTCGACGACGACACCCGCGTCGTCGTGCAGGGCATCACCGGCGGCGAAGGGAAGTTCCACACCGAGCAGATGTTGGAGTACGGCACCAACGTCGTCGCCGGCGCGGTGCCGGGCAAGGGCGGCCAGGAGGTCGCCGGCGTCCCGGTGTACGACACCGTCGACGAGGCCGTCGACGCCGAGGACGCCAACGCCTCGGTCGTCTTCGTCCCGCCGGCGTTCGCCGGCGACGCGGTCTTCGAAGCCCTCGACACCGACCTTGACCTCGTTGTTGCCATCACCGAAGGCATCCCCACACAGGATATGGCGAAGGTGAACAAGCGACTCTCCGAGGTCGACACGAACCTGATCGGGCCAAACTGTCCGGGGATCATCACGCCGGGCGAAGCCAAGCTCGGCATCCTGCCGGGCAACATCTTCGAATCGGGTAACGTCGGCCTCGTCTCGCGGTCGGGAACCCTGACCTACCAGGTCGTCTCGAATCTGACCGACCGCGGGATCGGACAGACGACCGCCATCGGCATCGGCGGCGACCCGATCATCGGCACCTCCTTCATCGACGCACTGGAGGCCTTCGAGGCCGACACCGACACCGACGCGGTCGCCATGTGTGGCGAGATCGGCGGCGAGGACGAGGAGCAGGCTGCCAAATACATCGCCGAGAACATGGACACCCCGGTCGCAGGCTTCATCGCCGGTCGCACCGCGCCGCCGGGCAAGCGGATGGGCCACGCGGGCGCCATCGTCTCGGGTTCCGGTACCGGTACCGCCGACTCGAAGATCACCGCGCTCAACGACGCCGGCGTTCCGGTCGCCGACACGCCCGGTGAGGTCGCCGAGGCGATCGACGACTTCCTGTAGCCGCCGCTGGTCCCTGTTTTTGCTCGGTTGTTTGGGACACCAACCAGTCACGAGAGATACTATCAGCTGAGATACAATAATTTAATCCACATTCAATTGTAAGTACATGTATATGGCCGGAGCTGCGTCGGCCGCTGGCAACGATGGGCCATGCCCGGTGGAGATCGCCTTCGGTGAGAGTGGCGTGCCGAACGACTGCCAGGTCACCAGCAACCGGGTGCGCTGTTCGCCGCTCGACCATCACGCCGATCTCATCCCGATCCCCGCGGGTGTCCGGATCGCCAAAACATTCGGCCACGACGAACTCAGAGGCGGCGGGTTGATGACGGCGGCGGAGATCGTCCGGCCGGCCTACCGGCTCAAATCGGAGTTCAGCAGCCGCGTGGCCGGTGGCTTCTTCGCGGACGTGATGACGCCGTCCCACGAGCTGTATCCGATGACCGTCTTCTATGGGTTCCGGCTGGTGACCGCCAGCGACTGGGGGCTCTCGACGGCGATCGCAGAGCAGATCACGACCCACTTTGCGGACGCTGATCTCGTGAAAACGGGATCACAGGAGTTGATCGTCATAACCAACACCGATCCCTTCCCCCATCAGCTGATCGAATCGATCAGAGGTGCGAGCCTATAAACCCGGGGAGGCACCAACCCCGGATGTGACCCGCGAGTCCACGCCGGGCTGGGAGCCGTATTTTGGCTTCGAGTCGCCCTACGAAAACCAAGCCGACGCGATCGAAGCGGCCATCGAGACCGTCGGCGACCGTGGCTATCTCGCCATGGAGGGCCCCTGTGGCACCGGGAAGACGATGGCCGCGTTGACCGCGGCGGCAACGCTGCTCCGCGAGACCGACCGATTCGACAACATCTTCGTCGCCACGCCGGTCAAACAGCAACGCCAGCAGTTCATCGATGACCTCCGGACGATCAACCGCGGGGTCGACACCCCGCTGGCCGGCGTCGCCCTCGTCGGCAAAACCGATCTCTGTCCCTACGGCCGCGAAGATCTGTTCCCGGCCGATTCAAGCGTCCACGACCGGTGTGAAGACCTGCGAGACTCGACAGCCAACCTCATTCGCGCCGACGACAATGACGGCGCGGGCGAGGCGACAACGCAATCGTCGATCGCTTCCCAACTGCTCGGCAGCGTTGCCGGTGCGGTCGGCGGCGACGACGCTGACGCCCCCGAGCCGGCGGCCCGCCTCACCGCCGGCCGTGAGGCTACCGAACAGTGGTGGGATACCGAGCGCGCACTCGAACTCGTTCAGACGGCGCAGCAGGATCTCCGCGCAGCTCAGCAGTCGGGCGGCGATGTCGACGCCAACCCCCTCAAAACGGCCGGCGCGAGCGCGCCGTACGGCACCGCCCAGCCGGCCGCACCCGAATCGATGACCGAGGGGGAGTCGACGCCGCTGTACTGCCCCTTCGAGGCCGACTGGTACGCCCGCGACAAAGGGTCGCCCGTCGGCTTCGAGCAGGGCGTCGATCACGTACTGTCGACCGAAGAGTTCCTGCCGGCGTCGGTCGGGGCCGGCACCTGTCCGCATCGGGCGATGGGCGTCCTGCTGGAACACGCCGATGTCGTCATCGGCAACTACAACCATCTCTTCGACAGCCGCACCCGCAACCTCACCGAACCGATCCTCGACGAGCGCACGCTCGTGATTCTCGATGAGGCCCACCGGATCGAGGAACGCGTCCGCGATCTCGTCAGCGATACGGTCGGTCGGGTGACGCTCACACAGGCCCAGCGCGACCTCGGCGAACTGCTGGATCGCGCCAGCCAACACCCAGACAACAAGGAACTGGTCGAAAAGCACCTCGCCGAACACGACGTGCCCTACGAGGCGGTCGAACAAGCCCGAACGTTCTACGGCGAGGCGGTCGCGTGGCTCGACGACCACGTCGACGACGCGCTCGCCGAGCGGTTCGAGGGCTACGCGGCCGGCTATCCCGACGACCTCCCCGAGGAGCGGATCGAGATCGAACTCCGCGATCCCGAGGTCGATGAACGCGATAGCTTCACCAAGTGGGCCGAATCGGCGGGCTACGATGGCGCGTTCTTCCGGACACTCGGGAAGGTCGGAGGTGCGGTCGAGGACGCCCTCTCCCAACTCGGCGTCGACCGCGATTGTGTGTGTACCGCGGTCGGCGCACGCTTCGGCCAGTGGTGGACGCGGGATCACACCGCGTTTTTCCGGGAGATCACGCTGGAGCCGACCGACGCCGACAGAGATCGTCTCGATCCCGAGTGGCGAACCGCCTACAACGCCTCGCTGGTGATGTACAACTGTATTCCCGCTGAACAGGTAGGCGAGATCTTAGGCGAGTTTGGCGGCGGCGTCCTGATGAGTGCGACGCTGGAACCGCTGGACGTGTTCGAAGCGGTCAGTGGGCTGTCGTCGGTCGCAGATGGGAGCAGCACAGCCGGGAGAGCCGACGATCGACCGCCCCGCCGCGTCGACCGCCGCAGCTACGATCTCGCGTTTCCCGAAGCCAACCGCGAAAGCTGGATCGTCGACGTGGAGCCGTTCACCGCCCGGAACCGCGGCGACCCGACCGGCCCCGATAACGCGACCCGGGATCGCTACGCCTACGTTGCCCGCGAGATCGCCCGCAGCCACGGAAATATCCTGTTGTGCTACCCCAACTACGCCGAGGCGAAGTGGGCCGCGGGCCGGCTCCGCGAGGAGATCGACAAACCGGTGTATCTCGACGAATCCTCAAGCCACGAGATGACCCACGCGCTCCGCGAGGGGTTTGTTGACGACGACCACGCGGTGTTGGTGACGAGCACGCGCGGGACGCTGACCGAGGGTGTAGACTACGAGGGCGAGGAGTTACACACCTGTGCGGTGTTCGGGATTCCGCTCGTCAACATCGGCTCCCCGCGCGTGCAAGCGGTACGACACGCCTACGGCGATCGCTTTGGCGAGGACAACGCCTTTGACTACGCGCTGACGGTGCCGGCCGTCCGGCAGGTGCGACAGGCGATCGGTCGGGTGCTACGGGGGCCCGAGGAGCGCGGCGTTCGGGTGCTCGTCGGCGAGCGATACCTTCCCGACAAACCACGATCAGTCGCGCCGTTTTTCCCCGATCAGGAGCGTGCGGAGTTTCGGCGGTTAACGCCGGAGTACCTCGATGGGCAGTTCGAGGCCTTCTGGGGCTGAGGCTGACTGTGTGGTAGCACGCAGCAAAAAGCAGCCGGTGATCCCGCAGCGACCGTCGCCGTCGATCAGTGATCGATCCGATCTGGCGTCGTGCAGTCGCTTACGCGCGCAGTTCGTCGAGCGCCGCCTGGAGGTCGGCCTTATCCTGGACGCCGACAACGCGGTCGGCGGCCTCGCCGTTGTGATAGAACTCGATGGTCGGAACGCTGCGGATCCCCTTCTCGCCGGCCAGTTCCTGTAGCTCGTCGATGTCGACTTTGAGTACCGCCGCGTCGGTCTCGGCGGCCAACTCTTCTACTGTAGGGGCCAGCATCTTACAGGGCCCACACCAGTCGGCGTAGTAGTCGACGAGGGCAACGTCGTTGTCGGCGATCAGTTCCTCGAAGTGGTCGCTGTCGGAGACGTGGATCGGCTCGGTGGCTGCTTGGCTCATATTACCTTCTTCGGTAGCATTACATATAAGCATGAAGGGGCGATGCCGACAGCACACACAACCGCACCGCTCGACGGCCTACTTAGCCCTCGACCGTGTATTTCAACACCACGCCGTCGTCCAATCGCTCGATGTCATCGAGCGTGAGCGCGGGAAACTCTTCGGTGAAGCCCTCGCCGTCGGCCAGCGTCGGCGCGTCCCGGCCGCCGATGATTTGGGAGCCCACAAACACAGAGAGTTCGTCAACGAGCCCGGCGTCGACGGCCGAAAAGATGAGTTCGCCGCCGCCCTCGATCATCAGCCGTTCGATCCCCTCGTCGGCGAGGCGGTCGATCCCGGCGGCGAGATCGACGCGGTCGTCGCCAACGACGATGATCTCCGCACCAGCATCAGCTAGTTCGGTTCGCCGCTCCTCGGGTGCCTGTTCGGAGACGAGGAGATAGGTCGTCGCCTCGTCGTCGAGAATGCGGGCATCGAGTGGGGTTCGGGCCGTCGAGTCGGCGACGACGCGGGCTGGGTTGCCCGGCCGGCCGTGTCGCTGCCGCTGGACGCGGCGGTCGGTCACGTCGAGGGTGAGATGTGGGTCGTCGGCCAGCACGGTGCCGACGCCGACCATGACGCCGTCTGCGGCCGCCCGAATCCGGTCGACGCGGTCGAAATCCTCGGGGCCGCTGATGGCGAGCTGCTCCCGGCGGTGGGAGGCGAGTTTGCCATCGACGCTCATCGCGGCGTTGACGACGACGTGCATACCGGTATTCAGCGCGTGATCGACATCGGGGTTTCGATCGCGGCGCGCGATCAGTGGCTATCTATCGGTATGCAGAGACAAGCAGCCAAACAGGTGAATCAGTCGGCCGACCAAACCACGGCCTGGCGGAATGAAAGGGCGAGACGCGCTCGGCGAACCCCGGCGACGTAAGCACCACAGCGAACGTAGTGAGCGAGGAGCGCAGCGAGCGCGCGGTCGACCGAAGGGAGACCGCGACCCGCTCGAACGGCGAGCGGAGCGAGCCGTGAGAGTCCTGGGAGTCGAGCGCGTCGAGGGCTTTCTACACAGATTTCTCTCTCACAACTACTTTTCTGAACGCCATCCAGTCGTCGGCACCAAGCTACTTGGCTGCTGAACCCAAACGCAGGGTATGGTTACCCTGTACGCGCTCGATGGGTGTCCGTACTGTGAAACCGTCCACGACACCCTTGCCGACCACGGAATCGACTACGAAACGATCTGGACGGAGCCGCTCCACTCCGATCGCAACGAGGTCAAACGCGTCAGCGGCCAACGAAGCGTGCCCGTCATCATCGACGAGGAACGCGGCGTGACGATGGCCGAAAGCGAGAACATCTGCAGCTTCATCGAACGGAGCCTGGCATGACCATCTACACCGGCCGCGGCGACGAGGGACTCACGGATCTACGGGATCGCTCCCGGGTGTCGAAAACGAACGTCCGGATCGAAGCCTACGGTGTCGTCGATGAGGCCAACTCGTTGATTGGCCGCGCGCGACCGACCGGCTACGACGATATCGATGACTGGCTGGCTGGCGTGCAAAACCACCTCCACATCATCCAAGCGGAGTTCTCGATGCCGGAAGCTGATGATCCCTCGATTGAGGAGGCTCACGTCGAGGAGATTGAGGATTGGATCGACACCGCCGACGAGGAGCTTGAGCCACTCACCGAGTTCATTCTCCCGGGCGGCAGCGACAGCGGGGCGGCCCTCCACCACGCCCGGTCGGTGACCCGGCGCGCCGAACGGCGGGCGGTCGAACTCGCCAACAACGAGCCGATCAACGCCGAGGCGTTGGTGTATCTGAATCGGCTGTCGGACGCGCTGTTCACCTTCGCGCGGCTGGTCAACGCCCGCGATGAGGTGCCGGAGGAGTCGCCGAGCTACTGAGGCGAACGTTCGAGTGTCAGGAACCGAAGCGGGCGACGACCGACGGGACAGACGGGCGGATGCGGTCGTCGCGGTGCGGATGATGCCAACGATGCCGTCGTGACACGACGGAGGCGATGCGATCCGGCCGCAACGGAGGTGGCTCCGTCACCGGCCGTGTCTTTAGGTTTGCCTAAACCATTGTATAGGTTTTGATTTAGGTAAACCTAAAAATGGATGCCCGAACGCAGCAGTGGGATGGGCAGACCGCCTGAGAGCGAAAACTGTTGTTGTGACGAGGACACAAGAGCTTTATCTGTTGCCGACGAAAGGACAGATATGAACAAGCATTTCAGTGATACCCGATACTACCTCACCCAAGCCGCATCGCACCTCAAACGCGGGCTCCACGAGGAACTCTCGCCGGTCGTTCGGCGGGTTCAGCGGCGGTTGGGTCGTGAGGTTCCGGAGCCGACACCGAAAACGCCGGCCGAGAAGGCTCGGGTCGCCGCCAAGCGGTCGACCGAACGCGTCGTGGAGACCGCAAGCGACGCGAAACAGCGCGTCGACAACTACCGTGGCGGCGACGGCGACGCCGCTGCCTGACGGTCGGTTCCGGTTCGTTTTACGCCGCAGTGCGTCGCCCGGAGAGAAGGCTTTAAGTCCAGCCGAGAGGTAGCAGGTTTCGTCGGGTCGGTGGTCTAGTCTGGTTATGACGGCTCCTTCACACGGAGCAGGCCGGCGGTTCAAATCCGCCCTGACCCATCAGCTGACTTACGGTTTTTGAAGGACGAGAATCACTCGGTAGCATGCCTGAGATATCGATTCTATCCGTTAATTATTGTGTGGGCTGGCCCACTGTCTCAAACGCGGTCACTCGGCGCTACGAACCACCGGGGCGTTAACTCCCAACCCTATTCAGTGAGCCAGAAATAGTCTCTTCGTGATGGCACCAAACTCCCAGTGGATTCTTTCCAAACGGCCGGCTGGAGAACCTGATCTTGATTGTTTTGAACGCACAGAGACGGAGACAGATGAGCCAACCGAGGGCGAGATCCTTGTTGAGACTCGGTATCTCTCGGTTGATCCATACATGCGTGGGCGGATGAGCGAACAGGAATCATACGCTGAGCCGTGGGCGGTCGGCGACCCATTGAAAGGCGGCATCGTCGGTGAGGTTGTCGCCACCGAGAGCGACGCCTACGACACCGGTGACCTCGTTACGGGTGAAGGACTTTGGGCTGAGTATAGCCGCTTGGATGCTGACGATGTGGCCCCAGTCGATCCGTCGGTGGCACCGCCAGAGGCGTATCTTGGCGTGCTTGGAATGCCCGGCCGGACAGCGTATTTCGGCCTGCTTGAGGTCGGTGATCCCTCGCCGGGTGAGACAGTTGTTGTCTCCGGGGCTGCGGGGGCTGTCGGCTCTGTGGTCGGCCAGATTGCGAAATTGAATGGCTGTCACGTCGTTGGGTTTGCGGGCAGTGATGCGAAAACACGCTGGGTGACCGACGATCTGGGCTTCGATGCTGCAATCAACTACAAGACCACCGATGACTATCAGGCCGCCTTGGCGGATGCGGCTCCCGATGGCGTGGATGTCTACTACGACAACGTCGGGGGGCCGATCACTGATGCAGTCTTCACGCAGTTGAATCTGGATGCGACTGTCGCTGTCTGTGGCCAGATCGCCCACTACAATGCTGAGTCGATGCCGACTGGCCCGCGAAAACTTCCCCAATTGATTGCCAAACGGGCAACCGTACAGGGACTGCTTGTCGGTGACTTTTCGAATCGTTTTGCCGTGGCCACTGAACAACTCAGTGAGTGGGTTGCAGACGGGACGCTCCAGCACCGAGAGACGGTCGTCGAGGGGCTTTCGAACGCGCCGGAGGCGTTCTTGGGGCTGTTCGCCGGCGACAATATCGGCAAGCAGGTCGTCCGAGTGACTGAGGAGTCGTGAGCGAGCGAGACGCATCAAGAGCCGAGCGAGATGACGGCTCCTGTCCGCGTTCAAATCCGCCCTGACCCATTCTCGCTGTTTATCTCAGAATCGATCAGCCGCCACGGAAGAACTCGTTTCGCGTCTCCTGCAGCACCGTCCGGGCGTGCCCCGATGGATCAGCGTTTGGTGGGTCGTAGACGGCAGTAACCGCTCCATCGGCGAGGACGAACGTTCGGCGGTCGACCATTCCATCTGTCGGTTCAAGCCCAAAGGCGTCGGCGAGGTCGCCGTCGGGATCGGCCAACAGGTCGAAGACGAGGCCTTCGGCGTCGGCGAAGTCGGCATGGGTCTCGACATCGTCCATCGAGACACCGTAGATGTCGACGCCGATCTCCTGAAACTCCGGAAATGCGGCCTGAAACTCCGCGGCCTCGGTCGTACAGCCGCCGGTGAAATCCTTCGGGTAGAAGTAGACGACCGTCGGCTCGGTAAATTCGGGAGTTACTGTCTCGCCGTGTTGGTTCTGTGCGGTGATCGCGGGGGCCGGATCGCCGACATCAAGCATACTTGTCTGTCGGTCGCCGCCGGCATACCGGTTGTGATCGTTGCGATGCTGTGCGTTTCGTGAGACATGCTACCAATCCACAGTGATTTATCTGTTGAGCTCGAAGAACAGATATGTTTGCAACACTCCTCGCGGTGCCCGCCGAGCAACAGCTGCTGCTGAAGCTCCAATCGACGGTCGTGATGGTACTCTTCGGGCTCATCGCCGGGCTTGCATTCAAGCAGGTGTTACAGGCGGTCATCGGGGACGGGTTTATTCACGCAAGCCCCTCTCGTCGGTCGCCGTGGCGGTAGCGGATGACACAACCGAGGATTTTTATCCATCGAGCCCGTGTCATGTGTTGTCATGTGCCACCACGTAGATATCGCCATCGACTGGGATGAGGTTGAGACCGAATCGGAGTCACGAACCGAGACGATCGAAACAGCCGACGCCGAGGATCCGGAACTCGACGCCGCGGAATCGCCGGAAGAGATCGCACCACCGGCTGACGACTAACGAAGAGTCGCCACGGATTCTCGCTTCGAGGACGACCGCAGGTGTCGACGGGGTCACCAGCGAGTCATTTTTACAACGACCGTCATCTCAGGGATTCTACAGCAGGTTGAAGTAGTCGACTGCTGAATCCCCTGCCAGAGTACCATCCCGCCACCGACCAATGAGCCCACCAGCCACGATCCACGAGAGGGGTGACCGAGGGAGTCGATGATCGGATCGCTCGCCGGCACAGCGATCGCACTCGTATTTTGGGTGACGCTGGTGCTGTATGGGGGTTCCTCGTTTTGGTGGCTGCTTGAGGTGACAGTGTTAGCCCGCGGCTGGCAGGCTGACGACGAGACCGAGATCGGCCTCGACAACATCCAGGTGCGGATTCTGACCTACAACTCGCCGTCGACCGTGCAGGTGACCGTCAACTCGGTGCCGGAGGGGATCGGCGCGACGAAGGTGATCGCCGAAGCCGAGATGGATATCGACGGCGCGGCTGTCCACGTCGTTCCCGACGACTTCGAGAGCGCGGCTCAAAAGAAGGGTCGGGCCATCGAATGGGCACGAACGCACGTCGAGTGCGAGCAGGAGTACATCCTCTATCTCGACGAGGACAGCATCATGGTCAACTTCGAGGGGTTGCCGGCAGCCGATCTGATCCAGATCAGCGAGCACCCGCTGCGAACCGGGTCGTGGTGGGTCTACCTCTGTGAGGTGTTCCGGGTCGGCTACCAGCGCGAACAGCGCGCGTTCCACCGGATGGCGTACCCGCTCTACGCCTGGGGTGGCGCGGTCGCCGTCCGGCACGAACTCGAAACCGAGGTGACGTGGGACGTGCCGACGATCACCGAGGATACGACCTACATCTGGCGCGCGGCAAAGTACGTCGACCAACAGGGCGGCAAATTCGAGTACCGGCTGCTCAACAGACGGTTTCGGAATCAGGCTCCGCCGACGATTCGCGGGATGTTCAATCAGCGACGGCGGTGGATGTCGGGGACGCTGCAGGATATGTATCGGCTGCCGAAGCGGTACCTCCCACTCCAGTTCACCCGGATCATTACGTGGACGCTGTCGCCCGTGATTCCGTTGTTGTCGGTGTTGGCGTTTCTGTACCCGCAGTTCGTGCCCCAACACGGGCTCTACCAGATCACCTCAATCGCCCTGTTCAGCATGCTGTTCGTCTACATGATCGCCGGGCTAATCGAATACAAGAAGTATCCCGAGGTGTGGCCGATCTATCTGGTGTTGACGCCGATCGTCGTCGCACTCCACGCGGTCGGCGCGCTGTGGGGGTTGCTGCGGCCGGCGACGGATTTCAGGATCACCGAAAAAACACCCGGGCGCGTCACCCAAGACCAACCGGAGCGTGCGAGTGCCGAAACGCTCGCCGACCTGAATCCCGACCTCGATGCGGAGATCATGGAACCGAACGAACCGATAGAAGAAGACGAGGCGACTGCCGCAGGGAACGACTAACGGTTTAGCCCCACGTGTCGCCGCCAGCGTACTCGGCTTCACACTGACGGCAGGTGTCGATGCCGAGGGCAGCGTAGATCCCACACGTGCCTGTCAGCGCGCTTGTGACGAAAATAAAGACAAACAGCCCGAGACCGCCCATAGCCGCCAGCGTCGTCGACGACTGCGGAACTGACGTGTAGAGCCACAGGATAGCACCGAGAGCGATCGGTGTCAATAAGACTCGGGCGATTCGGTCACGACGGCCAACGTTCGTTTTTTGACCGCTCATACTACCTATTACGTCGTTGAGATTAATAAACCAACCGTACAGCGGCTATCTAATGGATAGATCGACAATCAGTACAGCGGGTTTTCGATGTGAAAAACGACGTTCTCCACGACAAACGACCTAGTGATTGACTGATACCGTCCGACAGATCAGAGATCATTGTTTTTTCCATACACGAATCCACTCGATGTGCAGTTGTTCTGTCCACCTGGTCGTCAGGTCTGCATGCCCGATCCGATTGACGTGATTCGAGAAAACAAGCCCAAAGGGTCGTGCCGCGGTCGCTGTGAGCGATTCCAGCATCGCCGGCGGTGCTGATCGGCGGTAGATGCGATTATCATTGAAATACCACTCGATGCGATCTGCAAACCACGCACAGCCGAACGTATTGAAGCGTGCCGTGAGGTCGATTCCAGTCTCCTCTACGGCCGGATCGTGTTCATGCGTTTCTCTGTCGTTCGGTTGGCCTGACTCGCTCCAGTGAACGTCCATATGGAGCTGCTGTCGCTCCTCTTGTGGGGCAGTTTCCCCCGGCTGAAAGAGTTCGACAATATCGATTTCCGGTGGCCAGTTTCGGTTTGCTGGATGCATCCAGAACGCAGGCAATACGCCGGTTCGACCGGGGAGTTTGAGCCGTGCTTCAATATACTGGCCCGGAACTGGATCAATCGGAATCCCGGTCGTTGGGTGGTTCGCTCCGCCGGCGACGCTGGAGTTGATCACGCCTTGAAAACAGCCATCCGGCCCTGTGCCACGCGATTCGACCTCCAGTATACAACTGCCGTCATCGACGTGGACATGGTCAGCACTCACGGTTGCGTCATCGTCCGGAATCCACTCCGCTCGGTCGATGAAGCCGACGGCCCAGCGATCCGTGTCGAATTCGTCCCACTGTTCATCCACAGTAAGCTGCCAGTCGCCTGATGAACCCTCGTTTTCAAATGGTGGAGGGAGTGTGTTATTTGATTGGTTCCCGAGACAGCCGGCAACGCTGGCCGTACCGAGGCAACTGAGAAGCGTTCGGCGCGGGAGCTTGCCGGGAGCCATGAGAGAGGCTTAGAGAGACATGTATTTCAATCATTCACCACTCATCGACATGTTTGCCGGTGAGATCGCCGCCGAAAGAACCCGCTACGCTGACCGGTATTTTTGATTTTGACGCCGCTCGGCGTGTGCGTTCACTCGGTCGGAGCAATATGGGGACTATTCCGCCCAATCGAGCGCTTCGAAGTGACCGAGCGAGTCGATCCGACGACGCCAGCGGAATCCCACGAGGAGCTATCGCCGGAAGACCTACAGAATCACGATGGCAGGGATCGACGCCTGCGTGACTCCGATGGCGCGTTCGAAGACGTGCTGTTTGGTGTTGAGTAAAGATGTCAACCCAGTTTCCCGAAAGCAAACTGGACAGTTGACCGATTCAATCCCAGCCAGAGCGATGGCTTTATTACTCAGGTAGCTACTTAGTGTAGGTACATGTCTCACCACGACACGGAGGACACGTCGGATTCCCCGGCGGATCGAGTTCTTCGAGGGCACATTGACTAACACTGACGAAATAGAGTCAGTACGACTTTTCGACACGACGCTGCGTGATGGCGAACAGTCACCACGCACCTCGTTTGATTACAACGACAAACGCGCCATCGCCGAGCTGCTCGACGAGATGGGCACCCACGTCATCGAGGCCGGGTTCCCCGTCAACTCCGACCCCGAGTTCGAGGCCGTCTCGGATATCGCGGCGGCGACCTCAGCGACGACCTGCGGGCTCGCCCGCGTCGTCGAGAAGGACGTCCAAGCGGCGATCGACGCTGGCGTCGACATGGTGCACGTCTTCGTTTCCACGAGCGACGTGCAGCTCCAAGACTCGATGCACGCAAGCCGCGAGGAGGCAGTCACCCGCGCGGTCAAAAGCGTCGAGCAGGTTCGCGATGCGGGCCTGGAGGTCATGTTCTCGCCGATGGACGCCACCCGCACCAACGAGGCGTTCCTCGTCGAGGTCGTCGAGGCCGTCAGCGAGGCCGGCGTCGACTGGATCAACATCCCCGACACCTGTGGCGTCGCAACCCCAACCCGGTTTGCGAAGCTCATCAGGCTCGTCGGCGAACACACCGACGCCCGGATCGACGTCCACACCCACGACGACTTCGGGCTGGCAACCGCCAACGCGATGGCCGGCTTCGAGGCCGGTGCCCACCAGGCGCAGGTCTCGGTCAACGGCATCGGCGAACGCGCGGGCAACGCGGCCTTTGAGGAGGTCGTGATGTCTGCTGAAAGCCTCTATAACGTCGATACCGGTATCGACACGACCCGGATCACCGAGTTGGCGAAGCTCGTCGAGGAGAAGTCGACGATCCCGATCCCGGTCAACAAGGCCGTCGTCGGCGACAACGCCTTCGCCCACGAAAGTGGCATCCACGCGGCGGGCGTCATGGAGAACACCGACACCTTCGAACCCGGCGTGATGACCCCCGAGATGGTCGGCGCGTCTCGGGAGTTCGTCCTCGGCAAACACACCGGCACCCACTCGGTTCGCAAGCGGTTAGAAGAGCTCAACTACGAGCCGAGCGATTCCGAGGTGCGGGCGGTCACCAAACTCGTCAAAGAGTTCGGCGCCGAGAAGGAGCAGGTCACCGACAGCGTGATCGCACGCTTCGCCGAGGAGGTCGGTGTCAGTGAGGTCGACTCAGAGGAGGTACGGGTCTGATGTCCGTCCCCTGCTCGTTTGCACCCGGTGAGCGACAGCCGCAGCCAGCCGACAGGCCGTCGGGAGCTTGGTGGTCAGTAGCACACCGATCACGGCAAACGCGTAACTATTATTATGAACCGTGTCATTCCTTCGGGTACGATGCCACAGCAACTCCCTCTCGGCGCGGCGGTCACCCGAGTCAGTGCTGTCGGCGTACGCGGTATTGTAGGGGTCTAACCCCGACTCCACCTTTTATCCCCACATCCGGCGTTCGATCCACACCCCCAGCAGGTGTCGAACTCACACAAACCCGACAGCAGACCATGCATTCACGACCGACAGCACGCGACCAACCGACAACAGGAGCAGGCCAATGAGCGAAACAGCGAAATCACATCCCGACGCCGACGAGGAATCGACAACCGAAGAAACGACCACGGAAGCGACGACCGACGCCGACGACGCGACGCCCGTCACCGATGGCGCGACGGCTATCGTTCGCGCGCTCGAAAACGGCGGCGTCGAACACGCCTTCGGCGTCCAGGGCGGGGCGATCATGCCCGTCTACGACGCGCTGTGGGACTCCGATATCGAACACATCACGATGGCCCACGAGCAGGGCGCGGCCCACGCGGCTGACGCCTACGGCGTCGTCGCCAACGAACCCGGCATCGCCTTAGCCACCTCGGGGCCGGGCGCGACCAACCTCGTCACCGGCATCGCCGACGCCAACATGGACTCCGACGCCATGCTCGCCCTGACGGGCCAGGTTCCCAGCGATATGGTCGGCTCCGACGCCTTCCAGGAGACCGACACCACCGGCGTGACGATGCCGATCACCAAGCACAACTGGTTCGCCAGCTCCGCCGACAGCATCGGCGACACCGTCGGCGAGGCGTTCGCGCTCTCGGAGTCCGGCCGCCCCGGCCCGACGCTGGTCGATCTCCCGAAGGACGTGAGCTTCGAGGAGACCGACACCGAACCCGGCGAGCCCGAACTCCCGGCCGGCCAAGAGCCACCGACCACGGCCGATCAGGAGAACGTTGAGGAAGCTGCCCGCGCCATCGAGCGCGCCGAAAAACCGCTGCTGTTGCTCGGCGGCGGCGTTATCAAGGCCGAAGCCAGCGAGACAGCCCGCGCGTTCGCGCGAGAACACGGCATCCCCGTCGTGACGACGATGCCCGGCATCGGCACCTACCCCGAGGACGACGATCTCTGTCTCTCGTGGGCGGGCATGCACGGGACGGGCTACGCCAACATGGCGATCACCCACACCGACTGCCTGATCGGCGTCGGCACCCGCTTCGACGACCGCCTGACCGGCGGCATCGACACCTTTGCGCCTGAAGCGGAGGTCGTCCACATCGATATCGATCCCGCCGAAATCAGCAAGAATATCCACGCCGACTACCCCTGTATCGGCGACGCGGGGACGGTGCTCGACCAGCTGACGGAAGAAATGGATCGGGAGCCCGACGCCCGCGAGTGGCGCGAGCAGTGCCAGACGTGGAAAGAGGAGTATCCGATGGACTACTCGGTTGACAAGGACGCCCCGCTGCGCCCGGAGTTCATCGTCGAGGCCTTCGACGAGGCGACCGATGACGACACCATCGTCACCAGCGGCGTCGGCCAACATCAGATGTGGGCCTCCCAGTACTGGGAGTTCACCGAGCCGCGCACGTGGGTCTCTTCGCACGGGCTCGGCACGATGGGGTATGGCCTGCCGGCGACCATCGGCGCGCGCTTCGCCGCTGACGACGATCAGGACGTGGTCTGTTTCGACGGCGACGGCTCCTTCCTGATGACGATCCAGGAGCTGTCGGTCGCCGTCCGCGAGAACCTGGATATCACGGTCGCCGTCCTCAACAACGAGTACGTCGGGATGGTTCGCCAGTGGCAGGACGCCTTCTTCGAGGGCCGTCACATGGCCTCAGAATACAACTGGATGCCCGAATTCGACAAGCTCGCCGAAGCCTTCGGCGCAAAGGGCTGGCGCGTCAACGACTACGACGAGGTTGCCGACACCGTCGAAGCCGCACTCGACTACGACGGCCCCTCTGTCATCGACTTCCACATCGATCCCGACGCCAACGTCTACCCGATGGTCGCAAGCGGCGCACCGAATGGCAAATTCGCCCTCTCGGAGGATCAGCTATGAGTGAGAACCAACAGGGCCTGCAAGGGCCGCCGCCGGAGGAACGCCCACACCCGGACGGCCGGCGCAACAGCCAAGGGATTCGGATCGATCCCGAGGTCGAGGCCGAACCCGACAGCCGCACGGCGATGATCTCCGCGCTCGTCGAACACGAGCCCGGCGTCCTCGCGCGGGTCGCGGGGCTGTTCTCGCGGCGACAGTTCAACATCGAGAGCCTGACGGTCGGCCCGACGACCGTCGAGGGCAACGCCAGACTCACCCTCATCGTCGAGGAGCCCGAACCCGGCATCGACCAGGCAAAAAAACAGCTCGCCAAGCTCAAGCCGGTCATCTCGGTCGGCGAGCTTGAGGGCCGGCCGGTTCGCTCCGAACTTGTCCTGCTGAAGGTCAACGGCGACGACCCCGATAAAGTTCAAGCGGTCACTGAGATGTACGACGGCGAAACGCTGGATGCCGGCCCCGAAACCATCACCGTCCAACTCACCGGCGAGTACGACGAAATCGAAGACGCGCTGGACGCCTACCGGCAGTTCGGCATCATCGAGATCGCCCGTACCGGCCCGACCGCCCTCGCCCGCGGGAGTACACCCACGACACCCGGCGAGAAGCCCGCTGCGGAGGCAACCGCCGTTGGCGTCGAAGCCGACGGCGGCGACGCTGGTGGCGATTCGGCTGAAAGCCAAGCCGAAACCACCAACTAAGGGGGGCGTCTTTCCCGAGACACAATGGCAGACGAACTCGACGCCACGATCTACTACGACGACGACGCAGACACCGGCTATCTGGACGACGCCACGGTGGCGGTCATCGGCTACGGCAGCCAAGGCCACGCCCACGCCCAGAACCTCAACGACAGCGGGATCGACGTTGTCGTCGGCCTCCGCGAGGGTTCCTCCTCGCGGGACGCCGCCGAAAGCGACGGGCTCGACGTGGCGACGCCGCCGGAAGCCGCCGCGCAGGCCGATGTCGTTTCGATTCTGGTTCCCGATACGGTGCAGCCCGCGGTCTACGACCAAATCAAAGACGAACTCGACGCCGGCGACACGCTGCAGTTCGCCCACGGGTTCAACATCCACTACAACCAGATCCAGCCGGGCGACGACATCGATGTGACGCTCGTCGCGCCGAAATCGCCGGGCCACCTCGTTCGGCGGAACTACGAGGCCGACGAGGGGACGCCCGGGCTGGTCGCCGTCTATCAGGACGTGACCGGCGACGCGAAAGAGCAGGCCCTCGCGTACGCGAAAGGCATCGGCTGTACGCGGGCGGGCACCATCGAGACGACGTTCCGCGAGGAGACCGAGACCGACCTGTTCGGCGAGCAGGCCGTCCTCTGTGGCGGCGTCACCAGCCTCGTCAAACAGGGGTACGAAACGCTCGTCGAGGCCGGCTACAGCGAGGAGATGGCCTACTTCGAGTGTATGAACGAGCTGAAACTGATTGTCGACCTCATGTACGAGGGCGGCCTCGGCGAGATGTGGGAATCTGTCTCCGACACCGCCGAGTACGGCGGGCTGACCCGCGGCGACCGCGTCGTCGACGACCACGCCCGCGAGCAGATGGAGGAAGTCCTCGAAGAGGTACAGGACGGCACCTTCGCCCGGCAGTGGATCACCGAGAACCAGGCCGGCAGACCGAACTACGACCAGCTGAAGACCGCCGAGGAAAACCACGAGATCGAGGGCGTCGGCGAGGAGCTGCGCGGCCTCTTCTCGTGGGCCGACGAGTAAATACGGATGGAACACACAATCTACACTAACGGAGCTATCAAATGAGCAACGGAACGCTGTACGACAAGGTATGGGAAAAGCACAAAGTAGCGGAGTTGCCGAGCGGACAGGATCAACTGTTCATCGGCCTCCATCTCGTCCACGAGGTGACGAGCCCGCAGGCCTTCGGCATGCTCCGGGAGCGCGATCTCAACGTCGCCTACCCGAATCAGACCTTCGCAACGACCGATCACATCGCGCCGACCGAGGCCGAAAAGCGGGAGCGACCGCTGACCGACGAGCAAAGCGAGGAGATGCTGTCCGCGCTCGAACGCAACACCAGCGAGAACGGCATCACGTTCTTCGGCTTCGAATCTGGCAAGCAGGGCATCACCCACGTCGTCGCCCCCGAACTCGGTCTCAGCCAGCCGGGGATGACCGTCGCCTGCGGTGACAGCCACACGGCGACCCACGGCGCGTTCGGCTCTATCGGCGTCGGCATCGGCACCAGCCAGATCCGCGACGTGCTGGCGACGGGCTGCATCGCGGCTGACAAACAGAAAGTCCGCCGGATCAACGTCGAGGGCGAACTCGGCGAGGGCGTCTACGCCAAGGACATCATCCTGAAGATCATCCAGGATCTTGGCGTCGACGGCGGTGTCGGCCACGTCTACGAGTACGGCGGCCCGGCCATCGAAGCCCTCGACATGGAGGGCCGGCTGGCGGTCTGTAACATGTCCATCGAGGGCGGTGCTCGCGCGGGCTACATCAATCCCGACGAGACCACCTACAAGTACCTGCAGGGCCGCGAGTACGTCCCTGAGGGCGAGGCCTTCGAGGAGCGCAAGGAGTACTGGGAGTCGATGGCATCCGACGAGGACGCCGAGTACGACGATGTCGTCACCGTTGATGCCGACGATATCGACCCGCTCATCACGTGGGGGATCAACCCCGGCCAGGTCATCGAGATCACCGACAGCGTCCCCCAGCCCGAGGACTTCGAGGCCCGCACCGACCGCGAGGCCGCCGAGCAGGCCCTCGACCACATGGATATCGAACCCGGCCAGTCGATGCTGGGCTACGATGTCGATGTGGCGTTCCTCGGTACCTGTACGAACGGCCGCGTCTCGGACTTCGAGGAAGCCGCCAAGATCCTGGAGGGCAACACGGTCGACGACGGGGTGCGCGCGCTGGCCGTCCCCGGCTCCGAGACCGTCCGCGAGGAGTGTGAGGCTCGCGGCATCGACGAGACGTTCATCAACGCCGGCTTCCAGTGGCGTCGCGCCGGCTGTTCGATGTGTCTCGCCATGAACGACGACTCCCTGGAGGGCGACGAGGTCTGTGCCTCCTCGTCGAACCGGAACTTCATCGGCCGCCAGGGCAGCAAGGAGGGCCGCACCGTCCTCATGAGTCCCGCGATGGTCGCCGCTGCGGCCGTCGAAGGCGAAGTCGCCGACGCACGCGAGTATCTGAGCGACGATCCGGCTGGCAGTGCCAGCGGTGTTGGGGAGGCGGCTGACTGATGACCGCCGAAAACCACATCACCGAGGTCGGTGGCACCGGCGTCCCGATCCCCGGTGACGACATCGACACCGACCAGATCCTGCCGGCGCGCTTTATGAAAGAGGTCACCTTCGACAACATGGCCGACTACCTCTTCTACGACGCCCGGCGAGACGACGACGGGTTCAACGACCACCCGCTCAACCGCTTCGAGGGCGCATCCATCGCAGTCGTCAACTCCAACTTCGGCTGTGGCTCCTCGCGTGAGCACGCCCCGCAGGCGATGATGCGCTGGGGCGTCGACGGCATCGTCGGCGAGTCCTACGCCGAAATCTTCCGCGACAACTGCAAGTCCCTGGGGATTCCAGCCGTGACGACCGACCACGAGACCGTCACCGACCTCCAGGAGTGGATCGAAGCCAACCCCGATGGCGACATCAACATCGACGTCGAAAACGAGGCAGTCACCTACGGCGAGACGACAATCGATGTCGAGATCGACGACGCGATGAAGGAAGCCCTCGTCGAGGGTATCTGGGATACGACCGCGCTGATGTACTCGAATCGGAGCAAGGTCGAGGAAACTGTCGCCGGGCTGCCGTACGTCGAAGGCGACGACTAAGCCGGCGATTCGCTGTATTCTATATCTTCGGCTAACTCAGTCTCGTCGTAGTGTCGGGTGATTTCTCGGTCGCCGAGGAGTTTGTGAAACTCACGTTTCGACAGCCCTGCCAAGGAACGGGCCTTACCGAACGAGAGGTATTCACGAGCGTACAGAGAGACAGCTAACTCCTTTTTCAGCGTGTCTTCCCGTTCTCCTTCGGGAAGCTGTAACGCCTCGTAGACTTCGTCGTCGATTTCGAGGGTAGCCATCGTCGAATATATGGAGTATTTCGTAATGAGTGTTCGGCAGCGGCCAACCAGAGTGGATCGACCGGCCGACCAGCCGCCGCCCTGGCGGACTGAAAGGGCGAGGCAGGGTCGGCGAACCCCGGCGACGTAAGCACCGCAGGAACGAGCGGAGCGAGTGACGAGGAGCGCAACGAGCCGCGGGAGCCGAGCCTGCCGAGGGCTTTCTACACCTCTGTTGCCAAATTAAAATCAGTCGAGTCGACAGCGATCCACGCTACGTATCGACAGTATTCGAATCAGTGTACCAGTAGGCCCACAGAATCAACACGCCCTGGAGCGGCAGCCGTCCCCAGCGGATCAACGGTGATGGATCACCCCCGCTGATTCCCTCGACGACGACCATCGAGGTCGCCATGTAGACGTTCGCCGGGAAAATCGCAACGAGCAGCGCAATCGTCGCCCACGCCGCGTACCGTCGCGTCCGTGGAATCAACACCCCAATCCCGACAGCGATTTCGGCGATACCGGAGAGGTAGACCAGCGCGAGCGGCGCGGGCAGGAACGGCGGGATGATTTGGGCGTACAAATCCGGGACGACGAAATGCAGCACGCCCGCGACGACGTAGAGCGGCCCCATCACGTAGAGCAGCGGACGTTTGAACCGGGCCAAATCAACCATCTGCCCCCTGCTACGGCGACAACAGGGAAGCGGTTTGGGGTTGCTCCGTTCGGCGACACAGGTCACTACGACTCCAACACATCGACATGCTCTTTTCAGTGCTGGCAAGACGACGCGTATGAGCCACACAATCGCCGTCATCGAAGGCGACGGCATCGGACAGGAAGTGATCCCAGCCGCTGTTGACGTACTCGAATCGCTCGATCTCGATCTCGAATTCGTCGCAGGCGACGCCGGCGACGCGGTCAAAGACGCAACCGGCGAGGCACTCCCACAGGAGACCTACGACCTCGCGGCCGAGTCCGACGCCACGCTGTTCGGCGCGGCCGGCGAGACCGCTGCCGACGTGATCCTCCCGCTGCGGGAGGCCGTCGACTCGTTCGTCAACATCCGCCCCGCGAAAGCGTATCCGGGCGTCGACGCCGTCCGACCGGAAACAGACCTCGTTTTCCTCCGCGAAAACACCGAGGGCGTCTATTCGGGCCACGAGGACGACCTCTCCGATGACCTCTCGACGCTGACGCGCGTCGTCACCACCTCGGCCTCCGAGAAACTCGCCGAATTCGCCTGCGAGTACGTCGACGACGGCGAGGGGTTCAGCGTCGTCCACAAGGCCAACGTGATGCGGAAGACCGACGGCCGGTTCCGCGACGCAGTCGTTCGCGTCGCCGACGAGCACGGCGTCGAGACCGACGAAGTCCTGATGGACGCCTTCGCAACGCGAGTCTGTCTCGATCCCGAACAGTTCGATACCATCGTCTGTCCGAACCTCGCGGGTGACGTGCTCTCGGATCTCGCTGCCGGCCTCGTCGGCGGGCTCGGCCTCCTGCCTTCCGCGAACATCGGCGACGACAACGCCCTGTTCGAGCCGGTTCACGGCACCGCGCCCGACATCGCCGGCGAGGGCGTCGCCAACCCGATGGCAACGGTGCTGTCGGCGGCGATGCTACTCAATCATCTCGGCTACAGTGAAGAATCGGATCGCGTCGAGACCGCCGTCGAAACCGTGCTCGCCGAGGGCCCGCGCACCGCCGACCTCGGCGGCGACGCCGACACCGACGAAGTCACGCAGGCGATCATCGACGAACTGTAGCGGGCCTGCGAACAGCGAAAAGCGCGCGAGTCGTTAGCTCACGAACTCGGTCGCCGTCGACGAGCCCTGTTCTTCCTCGGTGTCGAGTTGCAGCGACTGGTCGGTGATGTCGTCGAGGGCATCCTTGCCCATCAGCGCGAGCATGGCGAAGCCGACCTTTGTGATGATGTCGAGATAGACGATCACCATCATCTCGACACCGGGCTGGAGGAGTCCGAATCCGACCGGCGCGAGCAGCCAGACCACGGGGTACAGCGTCCACAGCACGACCGTCACGTTCCGCAGTTTGGCGAAGACGATCCCGACCCGCTCGCTGGCGAAACTCGCTCGATCCGGGAGTTCAGTGACCAGCAGATAGGCCAACGCGACGTAGGCCGCGCCGCCCAGTCCGAACAGCGTCAGCGACAACACACCCTGCGTGAAGATCGCTGCCACGCCGAGGCCGATCAACGCTACGTCGAGGCCGATCAACAGCGCGTAGAGCTGCCGTCCCGGCTTACACAGCATCGTCAGATAGAGAATCAACAGCGGCGTCGTCAGTAGCCAGTCGACGTACCGCGGCGTGTAGAACGTCGCGCCGTCGACCGGAATCGAGCCGATCCCCAGCGAGGTCAACGCGTAGGCAACCGTGGCGATCCCCGTGATCGCCGCGAGCACGCTGTAGTATTTCCTGTTTTTCTCGTCACGAACCGCGTAGTACGCCGAGGGGATCGTGCCGAGTCCCAGTGCCACCGCGCCGACCGCCGCCCAGCCGTTTGCTGAAAACAACATTAGGAATCACCGAAGTTGAGATCGTCGTCGGTTGCCTCGCTGTCCGTCTCTTGGCCGCCGTCGGTCGCCGCCGCGTCGGGCGTCGCTGCCGTCGCGTCCGGCGACAACTCGCTGCCAGCCGTCGGTGAGGTCGGTGCCGACGCGCCGAGTTCGCCGCCGCCCGCGTCGCTGTCGACCTCAAAGCGGTCGAGAGCCTCTCGCAGTTTCGCGGCCTGCGACCGGAGTTGCGTCGCCGACGACTCGACCGTCTGCAGCGTCTCCTGCTGGTCGGTCGCCGTCTCGGTCACATCGTCGGCCGTCTCGGTCGTCGTCTCGCTGATCTCCGCGACCTCGTCGATCATATCGACCACCGAGTTGGCCGCACGAGCCTGTTCTTCGGTCGTCCGGTTGATTTCGCTCATGCTGCTGTCGATCTCCTCGACGTACTCGATCACGTCGTTGAGCTGGTCGATGGCGCCCTCGACCGTCTCGACGCCCTGACTGATCCGGACGCTGGTCTCGTCCATCCCGGCGACGGCTTCGCTGGTCTTCTCTTGGACGCGCTGGATGCGCCCTTCGATCTGGCCGGCGGCCTCCTTGGTCTCCTCGGCGAGACTTTTGACCTCCTCGGCGACGACGGCGAAGCCCTCGCCCTCCTGGCCGGCGCGGGCGGCCTCGATGGACGCGTTGAGCGCGAGCAGGTTCGTCTGCTCGGCGATCTCGCTGATCATATCGACGATCTCGCCGATCTTGTCCATCTCCTCGTCGAGCACCTCGATGTCCTCCAGCGTTTCGTTGGTCGTCGATTCGACGGCGTCCATCTGCTCGATGGCATCGGCGGCGGCAGCCTCGCCCTCGGTGCCGGCGTCGGTCGCCTGCTCGGTCGTCTCGGCGACCGTATCAACGGTTGCGGCGACCTCCTCCGCGCCCGATGAGAGGCCGTCCATCTCGTCGGCCACCTCGCGGAGGTTCTCGGTCTGTCTGTGCGCGCCGTCGGAGATGTCTTCGACGGCGTTGGCGACGCCGCTGCTGTCCGCGTAGAGCTGGTCGGCGGTGCTGTCGACGCCGGCGGCGGCGTCCTCAACGTGGTCGGCAAAGGTCATCACCTCGCTGACGGTTCCCTCCAGTTCGTCGAGCGTCTCGTTGAACGCGACCCCGACCTGCTGCATCGCCTCGCTGTCGGTGGCGGGATCGACACGCTGGGTGAGGTCGCCGTCGGCGACGGCCTGCATCACGCGCTCGTACTCGGCGGCCTTCTGTTCGATGCGTTCGGCCCGCTGTTCCATCTCCTCGCGGGCGGCCTGCGCCTCTTCTTGGGCTTCCTCGGCGGCCGAAATCTGCTCCCGCAGCGAGCGGCGCATCGAGTCGAATGCCTGGTGGAGTTGCCCGATCTCATCGGTTCGCTTGGTGTCGAGATCGACATCGAGGTCGCCCTCGGCCATCTGGTCTGCCTTGGTTGTCAGCCGCCGGAGGGCGATGATCGTGTTGCTACCGATCGTCACGCCGATCAGCGCGAGGCTGATGACGGTGACGAGAATCAATCCCAGAATGCTTGAGCCGATGACACCGGCCTCCGCACCGAACAGTGACCGGGCCTGGAAATACACCAGGATACCGGCCGCCGTGGCGAGAGCGACGACCCCCGCCAACGAGAGCGTGAGCTTCGTTGCGTAGCTGTCGCGTATTGAGTTGCCAGACTGCGTTTCGGCCATAGGTAGACATTGAAAGCCGACCACGTATGCGTACGCGCTATCTGTATAGGCTATTCATCGGCAGCCAAACCCATTCAATATAGGCCTCACCACAAATCCACTCGCACAAAGTTCCGCGACAAGAATGTAACCATGCCGCGACACCAAAAAACGCGAAACCCGCTCACCGCTCCGCCGATTCGACGTAGGCTTCCCTGATCGCCTCAAAGGCGTCGTTCGCTTCGAGATGCTGTTGGAGTTCGTCGGCGTACTCCTGGGCGAGTGCTTCGGCCGCCGCCAACTTCTCCTCGTCGACGCCGTCGTCGTCATCGCTGAACCCAAGCGCGCCCTTGATCGAGTCGACGATCCCGGGGTCGTTGGTACCCTCGTCGTCCCCGCCGGCCATCGGGCCGCCCCGTGAACGGATCGCCGCCAGTTCGGGCATGATCGATTCGATCGCCGCGGTATCGGCAACGAGCCGGGCGGCCTCGGGATCGTCGGCGTGCTCGATGTCGAGTTCGGTCGCCGTCATGATCAGCCCCCACTCCTGGTTCGTGAACTCCGAGGCCTGAACCCGGTCGGTGAACGCCTGATCGACAGCCATGCGGTCGCCGACGAGCATGTCTCGCCACTCGCTCATGGCTGTGACTACACCTGCCGGTGGTTTCAGCCTACCGGGTGTGATGGCTACCACCAGTTTAGAACGGACGACTAATGCGCCCTCAGTGGGTAACAACGGTATGAACACTGCGACCCGTAGACAGCTGCTGTCAGGGATCGGGGCAACGGCAGTTGTTGGCGTTGCTGGATGCACTAGCCAAGGTGCTGAGACGGCCGAGAGCGGCCCATACGACGGGGTGCTTAGACGAGCAAATAATGTTGATGCCGAGAGTGTGACAGACAGAACGGATGCCGAATCGGTGACCGTCGCTGTCGGCGTCGGCGAACAGGGGTTTGCCTTTGACCCAGCAGCCGTGCAGGTGTCGCCGGGAACGACGGTCACCTGGGAGTGGACCGGCAAGGGGGGCGGCCACAACGTTGTTGCGGACGCTGAAGACCCCGCGTTTGTAAGCGAACTCAGAGCCGAGGCCGGTTACACGTTTGAACATACGTTCACCGATCCCGGCGTCTACACCTACTACTGTAGCCCACACCGTGGCTATGGAATGATCGGTGTCGTGGAGGTTATCGCGGAGTAACCATCGATCAGCGCAGCGTCTCAAACGCATCGCCACAGAGCCCACCGCCGGTCGGCACGCTCGCAGCCCCCTCGCTAATCCGCACCGGATCGGCGGCGAGATCATCCGCAAGCAGCGACCCTGTCGCCAGCCCACACGGCGCGATGTCGGGGATCGCCGCGGCGACGTGAACGGCGGCCGTCCGCGCGACAACAGCGTCGATCGTCGTCGTCACAACGGGCTCGACGCCCGCCTCACGGGCACGGGCGGCCGCCTGTGTCGCCTGCAGCGGCCCGCCGAGGGCCATCGGTTTGAGGATCAGTACGTCGGCCGCGTCGGCATCGAGGACGGCCGATATCGACGCTGTCGCCAGCGATTCATCGAGCGCGATGTCGACACCGCGACCACGAAGCTCGCGGTGGTCGGCGATGTTGGCCGCCGGTAGCGGCTGTTCGATGTAAGCAACGTCGAGAGCCGCGAGCTCGTCGATCGCATCCTCGGCGGTTGAAACATCCCACGCACCGTTGGCGTCGATCCGGAGCGCGATGTCGTCGCCGACGGCCTCGCGGACGGCGCGGACGCGTTGGAGGTCGG
Organism: Halonotius sp. F2-221B; assembly: GCF_046719765.1. Classification (NCBI taxonomy): domain Archaea; kingdom Methanobacteriati; phylum Methanobacteriota; class Halobacteria; order Halobacteriales; family Haloferacaceae; genus Halonotius; species Halonotius sp. F2-221B. Next base: position 41,644 of record NZ_JABEBY010000004.1, on the reverse strand, counting down.
CCTCCACGGACTGGCTGCCGGCTTTGAGCTTCAGGCAGTCGTAGCCGTAGGTGACCGCGCGTTCGGCGGCCGCGACGGTCGCATCGAGATCGTCGTCGCCGATGGTCGCGTTTACTGGCACCTGTTGGGGTACCGCAGCATCGGCATCATCGAAGACGTCTTTTCGGAGCATCGCCGCCAACGAGGTTGTCTCGCTGCGACCGCGCCCATCAAGCCCGGCGAGTTCGACGGCGTGGGCCGCGGCTGGCGTCGTCGACGGATCAGGATGTGTCTCAGGGGTCGCAGGGTCGGTCGCTTCGAGTGCATCTCGACAGTCCTCAATGGACTCAGTCCAGCCCGGCAGCGGGGTTGCTTCGCCGATCCCGGGTGGGGCCGCGGTGTCGTCGACGCCGACGAGGAACCCCCGTCGCTCGGTGATCTCGCCGCGAGCAGTCGACAGCGGCGATGCAAGCGTGAGAGAAAACGACTCGATCCACATCAGACCGCCAACCCCACGCCGAACAGCAGCGCGTAGCCCGCCAGCAGTTTCCCGGTCGTCTCCAGGGCTGGGTTGAGGGCCGCGCCGCTCGTTTCAGTCCGAACAGTCTCGGCGACCCGGACGGCGACCGGCAGCGTCAACAGCGGAAGCAACACAGTCGGTGAGAAATCCGTCGCCAGCCACAGCCAGACGGGTACCAGGTATGCGACGCCGAGCAGGCCGATGTACTCCGCGCGGCTGAAGCCGTAGCCGAACCGCACCGCCAGCGTTCGCTTGCCGGTCGTTTCATCTTCCGCTTTGTCCCGAATGTTGTTGACGACGAGGATGTTCGTCGAGATCGCCGCGATCGGGAGGCTGGCGACGACCGCTTCAAGCGTGATCGTCCCGGGCGGGATCGTCGTCGTCAGCGGCGCGGCCAGCGCGGCCGCAGCCTGGACATAGTAGGTACCGGTGACGGCGACGACGCCGAAAAAGACGAAGACGAAGAGGTCGCCGAGGCCGTGGTAGCCGAGCGGGTAGGGGCCGCCGGTGTAGGCGATCCCGGAGATGACCGACAGCAGCCCGATCACGAGGATCGGGACGCCGCCAACGTAGACAAGATAGCCGCCGACGACGATGGCGGCCGCGAAGGTGGCATACATCGCAGCCTTGACGCGGTCCGGTTCGATTAGCCCGGACTGCGTGACACGCGTGAACCCTTCGCGGTCGTCGGTGTCGGCACCCTGGATCGCGTCGTAGTAGTCGTTAGCGAAGTTGGTGCCGATCTGGATCAGGGCCGCGCCGACGAAGGCGGCGACGGCGGGGGCGACGGCAGCAACGCCGTCGTGGAGTGCGAGGCCAACGCCGACGATGACGGGTGCGGCTGCCGCTGGCAGCGTCTGCGGGCGGGCAGCGGCGACCCACGCCTGTCGCCGCGAGAGGTTCGAACCGCTCATAGTCACGCTGGGGGCGGCGCGTGCCTGAATGTTGCCATTCGCACACAGGTGAGGAGACTATTTACGAGTGGACACTAACGCCGACACATGGTCGATTACGACTCCTTACACGACCCGAACGCCGAGTACACGATGCGTGAGCTGTCCGGCGACACGATGGGCGTCACCGCCAGCCGCGGCGGCGACCGCGATGTCGAGATCACCGACGTGCAGACGACGATGGTCGACGGCAACTTCCCGTGGACACTCGTCCGAGTGTACACCGACAGCGGCGTCGTCGGCACCGGCGAGGCCTACTGGGGTGCGGGCGTCCCCGAACTCATCGAGCGGATGAAACCGTTCGTCGTCGGCGAGAACCCCCTCGATATCGATCGCCTCTACGAGCATCTGATCCAGAAGATGTCCGGCGAAGGTACCATTGAGGGCGTCACGGTCACCGCCATCGCCGGCATCGAGATCGCGCTGCACGATCTGGCGGGGAAGATCCTCGACGTACCGGCCTACCAGCTCCTCGGCGGCAAATACCGCGACGAGGTTCGCGTTTACTGTGACTGCCACACCGCCAACGAGGCTGACCCGCAGGCCTGCGCCGACGAGGCCGAACGCGTCGTCGAGGAACTCGGCTACGACGCTCTCAAATTCGATCTCGATGTGCCCTCGGGGCTCGAAAAGGATCGCGCAAACCGCCATCTTCGGCCGGGCGAAATCCGCCACAAAGCCGAGATCGTCGAGGCCGTCACCGAGCGCGTGAAGGATCGCGCCGACGTTGCGTTCGACTGCCACTGGACGTTCTCGGGCGGTAGCGCGAAACGGCTCGCCGCCGAGCTTGAGGAGTATGACGTGTGGTGGCTCGAAGACCCCGTCCCGCCGGAGAACCTCGAAGTTCAAGAGGAGGTCACGAAATCCACGATCACGCCGATCACCGTCGGCGAGAACCGCTATCGGGTCACCGAGGAGCGACGCCTCATCGAGAACCAGGCGGTCGATATCATCGCCCCCGACCTCCCGAAGGTCGGCGGGATGCGCGAGACGAGAAAGATTGCCGACGTGGCGAATCAGTACTACATCCCCGTGGCGATGCACAACGTCTCCTCGCCGGTGGCGACGATGGCGAGTGCCCACGTCGGCGCGGCGATCCCGAACTCCCTGGCCGTCGAATACCACAGCTACGAGCTCGGCTGGTGGGACGAACTCGTCGAGGAAGACGTGATCGTCGATGGCTACATCGAGATCCCTGAGGAGCCAGGACTCGGCGTCACGCTCGATATGGACGCCGTCGAGGAGCACATGGTCGACGGCGAGACGTTGTTTGACGAAGCGTAGCTTCGTCAGGCCAGCAAATCTCTGATTTGCGATGTTCGACTGAGCAGCGCGAAGTCGAGTCGGCGGAGCTTGCTCCGCCATGTTCGACGAGGCCTGAGCTTCGTTGGGCCAGCGAAGCTTGCCCCGCACCGGTTGAGTAGCCCCCACGACACCCCGTGACAGCCGTCGTTTTACTGAGATACAAGGATCGATCGGTGGTGTTTATACTTCCGGAACCCCACTCTTAAGCTATGGGTGCGGTGCCACAGTTACTGTACGTAGACGCTGATGCCGATACGGCGGCGTCCCGCGCGGAGACGCTCTCGTCGGAGTACGAGTTCGAGGTGCGAACCGCCAGCGACGTGGCTACCGCGAAAGCAACGCTCGACGCAGACGATATCGACTGCGTCATCAGCGAGTTCCGGCTCGGCGACGACGACGGCCTCGATCTGCTGTCGCACGTGCGCTCGGCACACAGCTCGCTGCCGGTCATTCTCCTGATCGACGACGAGCCCGAAGAGATCGCCCGCGATGCCTTTAGCTCCGGTGCGACCGATCTCTTCCCCCGGTCGATGATCGAGCTCTCCTATGAGCCGCTGGTCGATCGGATCCACGAGCTGACGGCCGAATCGGCCGAAACGACCGCCGAACCGGCGACCGCCGATACGGAACAGACGCCCGGAGCACGAGCCACCGAAGAGGTGCCAGCAAGCACGGACGGTGGCGGCACCGAGGCGTCAGCATCCGGATCGTCGCAAACGACTGACACCGCTGCAACCGGCTCGACAGCCACCGACGACGGCGACACAACAGCGAGCGATGACACAGCCGACGAACTGTCGGCCTCCGATCTTGATCTCGATCTCGATGAGCTCCAAGCGCTCCCAAAAGATGAGCTGATCGCGCTGTTGGCGAAGATCATCGGTGACGACGATGAACCAGCGACCCAGTCGGCCGAGGCGATGGCCGAAACCATCGATAACGGCGAGGCCGACAGCCAACCACCCACACAGGCTGCAGCCGCCGACACAGCCGGTGGAGCGACAGCAGAAACGCCGAGTCGCTCGGCGTCAACTACCGATGGCACGCCAAGCGACCCCACCCCGACCGCCGATACGCCGGGAGCCGAACCGGAGGCCGACGACACGGTGTGGGAAGCCAATGAGGGCTACCAGCGTCCCCGGAATCTGGATCTCTCGCCGGGGACGACGATCCTCGTCCAGTGTAGCTCACAGGATAGCCGCAAACACGAGGCCCGTCGTGATCTGCTTGGCGTCACCGAGGCCGACGATCGCAACATCCTCCTGATCCAGTATCGGGCGATGAACCCCGACCGGCTGGCGGCGATCGCCGAGGCCGCCCGCCGGGTCAAGGTGATCACCGTCGGCTGTTCGCAGACCGTTCCGACCGCTGTCAGCGATACCGTCGAGGTCGTCAACATCAACAATCCCAACGATGTGACGCGCCTGGGGATTCTCTCAACGAAGACGCTGGATGACTGGCAGGCTCTCGACGGCGGGATCGCTGTCTCGCTTGATCCGCTCGACGTGTTGTTCCGGTACAAATCCGTTGAGGGCACCTTCCGGTTTCTCCACATCTTCCTCGGCAAGCTGAGTGCCGGCGGAGCGGTAAGCTCCTTCTTTGTTAACCCCTCGGCCAGCAGCCCACAGGACGTGAACACGCTCAAGCCGCTGTTCGATCACATCATGACGGTTGACGATATCGGCGTTGATCTGGAAAGCGACTGACATCCTCATGGGTGCGGTCGGGCATCGCAGTTGCGGTGTGTACCGCAGACAACTGAGTGCGACAGCGGGCTGTCGGTCGGGTCGTGACACCACCACACATCGTCGAAAAGTGCCATACTGCGAGTCGATCATAACGCTTAACCGTAACTGTGGCATCCGTTCTGATAGCGGGATGGGATAGCCAGGAGATTCCGCCGGGCTCATAACCCGGAGATCGGTAGTTCAAATCTACTTCCCGCTATATTTCTGCGACAGTCACCCACGAAGTGGCGTCTTGTCGCCACGCCATCTCCACTGTCGCTGAACGACTCATAGGAGAGCGTTAAGCAAGAAGCACACGCGAGAAGCGGCTGTTACCACGATGTTCCGCTATCCGTCTCGGACGCACAGTTCAACGACCAGTTCCATCCCGGCGCGACGGAGCGTTTCGTCGCCGTTGACGACGCGGTCGCGAAGGCGACAGGTGAATCCAGTGACACACGATCGCACCCCCAGACGGTCAGTATCGCGCCGGTGTCTTCGACCGTAGTCTTCCTCTCGGTGGAGGCTGTCGACCGGTCGATTGCAACGATGCTGTTAGAGGTTGTGTTCGCGTCGTGAAAAGTGGAATGCAGTGCTACCACCATACCAGTGGTGGAGCAGGGTTCGAGGGGGGTCAATGTCGCATGCTCTCAAAGACTCGGAAGTCGGGGGAGACTTCCACACCTATTCAGGGGGTGTCGCCTTCTGTGAGTAGCGACATCTACGGATAGCGCGAGGGAATATAAATACGTTCGGCGCGGAGTATCAGCTGTAATAATCAGGTGCTGCGAGGGCGGTCGCCGCGGGGTGAGCATCCGGGGCCATCGGGTGGTGGCGCAACGAAGACAGGCGAGTGGCTCACTCAAGCGTGGCTCGTCAAGCGTCTCACCCAAGCAGTGTTGATACCCACGTGAACTGAAAAAAACGGGGCGTCGGAGTCGGTGGTGTCAGTGGCTATCGCTGTTTTTTCACCGGGGCGTAGCCACGGGCTGCCAGTTTCCGCTCGACTCGTTCGGATTCGGCGTCCACGGCGTCCGCCACGGGTGTCTGCTGTCGTCTCGCCTGACGCCGACAGCGTTCCTGGGTCATCCATCGGGATTTCTCCTCGTCGGTCATGGCCGCCCAGTCGGGCGGGAGGTCGTAATCGTGTCTCATAGTTTCGTATGGGCGTTTGTATGATGATTCGACACATATATACGTCTTTTCGATCTATTTCACCCATAATCGTTTGCTTGATTTTAGTTTTATTCCGAATCACTTTCTGAATATCCACAACCGAAACAGCTTATTTTTCGCGTTTGAGACCGTATTAATCAACCATGGACGATTACGTAGCGTGTGAGCGACCTTGACGTTTATATTCCCGTGGGGGTTACAGAATTGGTAGACAACAGCATGAAATCCGATACCACTGACACCCTCTCGACGATGGGGCGCGTGTTGTTCGGCCTCGGCGTCGCCCTGCAAGCGACCGAAGATTTCCGAGAGATGGACGAGACGATCGAGTACGCCGACTCCGCCGACGTGCCACTACCGGAGATCGCGGCCCCGTTTGCCTCCGGCATGATGGTTGTCGGCGGACTGGGTACAGCATTCTGGCGGTTCCCGCGGCTGGCGACCGGCGCGGTGGCAACGTTTCTGGCGGTCGTAACGCCGACGATGCATGATTTCTGGAACGCCGATCCCGACGACAAAAGCGGCGAACGGCTGGCGTTCTTCGGGAATCTCGCCATGTTCGGCGCGGCCGTCGCCTTCCTCCGGGCGGCCTACAACCGGTAGTTTGAACCACAAAATTCTGATAGGAATGACGTGGTATGCCGTCGCACTACCGGTGTTCCCAACTGATCCGAAATATACAATACCCCGTTTGCGTAATACGTAGGTCATGAGTGAGGAGGTCGTCGCCGACTTCACCGGAAAGCTCCTCACCGAAGATATTGACCAGCTCAAACCTGTCAAAGGTCGTGTACTTCTTAACCACGAACAGTTAGTGCTCGTCACAGGGGACAGCAAGAAGACGATCTTTCTCTCAAAGATCGTCAGCACAAACCCCGGTTCGGTCGCCGACAGCGTCTCACAGTTTTTCGAGGAGGCGATCGCCATCGCCTACGAACGGAAGGGAAACCGGCGGCGGGCGATCATCGGCGGTAGCCCGGAGACGATCGCCAAGTTCCGGACGCTGTTGTTCAAGCTCCTGATCGGCAAACAGACCGTGATCGCCCAACATCCCGCCAAACGCGGCGGCCGTGTCACCGATGTGCCGCCACGAAAGATGTTGCTTGATCTCTCCGAATCGGCGATCGAGCTATCCTTAGACGACAAAACCGCCCGGATCAACGTTGAAGCGGTCATCGGCTTCGAACACGAACAGCGGGAGCTGATGGATCGCGCCCGGCCGACGCTGATCCTCGATCACGCCGCCGGCAACACGACGCTGACAACCTACATCTCGCTGCTCAGCAGGCGGAAGCTCACCTTCCTGAGTCAGTTCGTCCGGCTCAACTACAGCAAGGTTATCAACGACGTGCGGCAGACGGAGGTCAACGACACCGAAACCCAGGCACTCATTTCGCTGTACAGTGCCGGCGGTAGCGCGTCGCTGGAGGGGATCGTCACCGACGATGACACCGACGCAGAGACGGTCGCCGAGAGCCTCTTGGAAAAAGAGTTGGTCACCGAGGAGGAGGGCGTGCTCTATCTCACCTCCCGCGGCGAGATCGTCGTCACCGAACAGCTGGAGTCGGTCAACGAGTAGCAGCCTGCCGGCACCACTACATCGTGAATAGCTCGGTGTCGTCGGGCACCGAAAACAGCCCCATCCGAACCCCACAGTCCAGCCAGCCGTAGCCGTAGGAAAACGCGGCCAGCGCGTTTACTGGATCGCCGTCAGCCCGGAAGTGGCGGCCGTCTGCCAGATACGATTCAGCCATCTCCCGACACTCGGCGGCAGCCTCGCCGAGTGGTGTGTCGGCTGGCGGTTGTGTCGTCGCCGCGGCTAAGGCGTCGGCCAACATCTGCTCGTAGCGATCCGTCTTTTCGGCAAGATCGGCAGCCATATCGGTGGCTTGCCGGCCAGTCGGAAAGCCGTTCGGTCGCTGTGCGTTACTCCCTAGCAGCCCGTTTCAGAACCAGCGGCGTCATGAGCCCATCGAAGACGGCGATCCCGTAGGCAACGAGTTGGACAGTGCCACTCAGGAACAGGTGCGCGACAGCAACGACGACAAGAGCACCCGAGAGCCCGACGCCCCAGCGGAAGATCGGATTGTGTAACATAGCTCTCGGATCGGTTGTGAGACACAAAAAGCCGGCTATCGGTTCGACGCGCGTTTTACTGAGACGCGATCACACACCTACAACTCCTCGTCGGCCAGCTCCTGTTCGGCGACGATCTCGGAGGGCGACAGCCCGTTGCGGATCCCATCCAGTAGCCGGAAGGCGTCGTCCGGCGAGAGGAAATGCCGGGTGACCGCTCGGCCCATCTGCGTCGGTTCGAGGCCGTCGATAAAGTTCCATTCGAGTAGCTTACCGACCGCCCGCTGGGTGTCGATCTCGCCGAGCATCCGGTCGTTGAGCCGCTTTGCCGACCCGCCAGCGACGGTGATGTTGGCCAGGGTTTCCTCGACGGCAGCAGCCTGATCGTAGACGTTGCGCACGTCCTCCATCTCGCCTTTCAGGAGTTTGAAGGCGACCTCGTCTTCGGTCATCTCCATGGAGTTGTGGTAGGTGCAGTCGGGTTCGATCAGCATGTAGACCGTCCCCGTATCGTGGTAGTCGGGGCGGCCCGCCCGCCCGAGCATCTGGCTGAACTCCTGCACTGAGAGCCACTCGATCCCCATCGCCAACGAGTCAAAGATGACCTGCGAGGCCGGGAAGTCGACGCCTGCGGCGAGGGCGGCGGTGGTGACGACCGCCGACAGCTCTTGGTCGAGGAACTTGCTTTCGACCTGTTTGCGTTTCTTGTAGTCGAGGCCGGCGTGATACGGCGCGGAGTCGTATCCCAGCTTCCGGCTGATCGAGTGACAGCGTCGCCGGGAGTTGGTGAAGATGATCGTCTGGCCGCGGTAGCCCTTCGAGGATTTCTGGTCGAAGGCGCGTTTGACGAGTTTGTCTTCCAGCCGCAACTTCTCGCGTTCGTCGGCGAAGGTGACGTGTCGCTCGATGGGGACGGGTCGCTCCTCGAACTCGATCAGTGTCGCGCCGAGCTGTCCGGCCAGCCACTCGGGGTTGCCGACGGTCGCCGAAAGGTAAAGCCACTGCGCGCCGCCGTATTCGCTTCTCTCGTCGGCGCGTTCCTCACAGTAGTATTTCAGCCGAGAGATGAGGCCGTCGAGGCGGTGGCCGCGTTCCGGCTCTTTGAGGGTGTGTACCTCGTCGATAACGACGGTGCCGATATCGCCGAGATCTTTGCCCGTCCGGAGGGCGTGGTCGATCCCCTCGTAGGTACCGACGATCACGTCCGCACCGGGGTCGAACCGCGTCCCGTCGTCGTTGATCCGGCTCGCGCCAACCCGGATCGTCACATCCAGGCCGAGGTCGCCGTAGCGATCCCGGAAATCCTCGTGTTTCTGATTTGCGAGGGCAACAAGCGGGACGAGAAACAGCATCGTGCCCTTGCCTTCCAATGTGCGGTTGACACCCGCCAGCTCGCCGATCAGCGTTTTGCCGGTTGCGGTCGCGCTGACGACGAGCTGGTCGTCGCCGTCAAATAGCCCGTTGCGCACTGAGAGGCTCTGGACGGGGAGCAACTCGTCGAACCGGGATTCGATCATCGACTGCAGTTGCGGATGCAGGCCAAGCGAGTCGGTCGCCACGGGATCGACATCGTCGACGGTCGCGCTGATCGTATCGAATTTGGTTAGATCGGGGTCGAGATCACCCGACAGGAGGTTGACGATCCGGTCGAGATCCTGCACCTCAAGCAGGAGATCCTCAAGCCGCTGTTGGGCCTGGCCGGTAAACTGCCCCTTGTAGGCGAGCTCGCGCTCTAGCTCCTCGCGGGCACAGTCCGGACAGATATGCTCGCGGTCGGTTTTGATCGCCGTCTCCTCGGTGATCGGCGAGTACGCGCCGTCGTTGGCGCAGTACCGGCAGGTTCGCACCGTCTTTGCCGACAGCTGGTAGCCATCGAGCAGCGCCTGCAGCTCCTCGCGTCCAGCCGCCGAGGTCTGTTGGGAGATGCGGATGCGACCCGCCTGGCGGGCGAGTTCGACGAACTCATCTGGGTTTCGTGGCTCCTCGCTGGTGCCGTCCTTGGTGCGGAACCGCCCGGGTCGTGGGCCGGCACTCGTCTCCTTCGTATCGAGCGTCCCATGGAAGACGCGCTGGCCGTCCCGGATGGCGACGACGCGGTAGCTATCGCCGCGCTCATGCAGGAACAGCGTCTCGACAGCCGAGGCCTGCGTGGACACGCCCACGGGTAGACCATCGGAGTATATCAGGGGTTCGGCTTTCGGCGATGGCGTGCTGTCGGGAGGGCGTCGCCGCGGCCGCACCGACCGCCATCAGCCGGAGAGCCAACTTAATACCTGCTCGCGGCAAAACAGGGGTATGCGAGGGCTTCGTCTCGGACGGGTATTTGGTATCCCGGTGCAACTCAACTGGACGTTTCTGCTGATCCTCCCGATCTTTGCGTGGATCATCGGCTCGGATATCGACCGACTAGCCGATCTCATCAACACCGTTCTTGGGGGGAACCTGGCTGTCGAGACGCTCACAGCCGGGATAACCCCATGGCTGCTCGGGATCGCCGCCGCGATCGGCCTGTTTGGTGGCGTGTTGCTCCACGAGTTCGGCCACTCGCTGGTGGCGATGCGCTACGACGTGGAGATCGAATCGATCACGCTGTGGCTGCTCGGCGGCGTCGCCAGCTTCAAGCAGATCCCCGAAGCCTGGCAGCAGGAGTTCAACATCGCCATCGCCGGCCCGCTTGTCAGCGTCGTCGTCGGCGGCCTCTCGTATCTCGCCTTTCTGGTTGTGCCGGGCGGTCTCGATCCGGTTCGGTTCGTCCTCGGCTATCTCGCCGTGATGAACGTCGGACTCGCGTTGTTCAACATGCTGCCGGGGTTCCCGATGGACGGCGGCCGGGTGTTGCGCGCACTGTTAGCCCGCAATCGACCCCACGCACGGGCGACCCAGCTCGCCTCCGAGGTCGGCAAAACCTTCGCCTTCGCCCTCGGCCTGCTGGGGCTGTTTGCGTTTAGCCCGCTGTTGATCCTGCTGGCCTTCTTTATCTACATTGCCGCCTCCGGCGAGGCCCAGCAGTCGACGCTGAAAGCCGCCTTCGAGGGCGTCACTGTCGGCGACATCATGACACCCGGTGAGGAGCTGCTCGTTGTCGACCCCGAAACAACGATCACCGACCTCCTCAATCGGATGCTAACCGAACGCCACACCGGCTACCCGGTTGTCGACAGCCGCGGGGAGCTGATCGGGATGGTCACGCTGGATCACGCCCGCTCGGTGAAAGATGTCGAACGCGACGCCTACACCGTCGACGACGTGATGGAACGCGATATCACGGCCATCGCACCGACCGCCGACGCCTTCACCGCGTTGCAGGCGATGCAGGAACACGGCGTCGGCCGGCTTCCTGTCGTCGACGAGTCGGAGACGCTCATCGGCATCGTTTCGAAAACCGATCTGATGACCGCGTTCAACATTATCCAGAGCCGCGGAGGGTCGGCGACGCTGATCGGCGACCAGACAAGCGGTGAGATGCCATCGCTCCGGTAGGTTGATAGCAGCGATATCCCATCGCTCCGATAGGCTGATAGCAGCGATACCCTGTCGCTCCGGGAGGACGGATTCACCGACAGCGGTAGTTTTTCCCCACTGCGTAGCGGACTGATAGCTATGCTTACCGTCGTTTCTGATACCCACAGCGTCCGGGGTCACGAGCTTGAGGGCCGGACGCTGCAGGCTGTCCGGGAGGCCGATCTTGTCATTCACGCCGGCGACTTCATGCGCGCACCGGTGCTCGATGCCTTTGAGGACGAAGCCCGGACAGTCCGCGGCGTCTACGGCAACAACGACGACAGCGAGATCCGCGAGCGGCTTCCGGAGGCCCGGACGGTCGACTACGAGGGGTTCCGGTTTGCGGTCACCCACCGCGTCAGCGGCGGCCCAACCGAGCTGACGCTGTTCGGGCGGGAACGGGACGCCGACGCCGTGATCTACGGCCACAGCCACAAGCCAGATGTCGACACGAGCGGCGAACTCCCCCTCATCAACCCGGGTAGCCACGCCCAACCCCGCGGCTATCGGAAAGCCCACGCCGAACTGGAGCCGAGCGAGGCGGGGCTTACAGGCCGGCTCGTCACACCCAACAACTACGTGATCGAGGCGTTCAGCCTCTCCCACTGATCGAAACGTCTTTGCGGCGCGCCGGCGGTGAGAAAACTATGACCGTTGTCGAGATCTTCGCGGATCCTGTCCTCATCGGGATTCTTGTGGTGCTGCTGCTGTTCGTTTTCTTTGGGTATCTCCTCATGCGGCGTACCGTCCTCGGGCTCCGAGAAGGGTATCGTGACGGCCAACGGCGGGAGTAACGTGGCCGACACCCAGCAACAAACCACGCCATGATCGGTGTCGAAACGCTGGTCACCTTCGGGATCGCCGCGGCGGCCAGCCTCTTTATGGCCTGGGCGATCGGCGCGGGCTCCTCCGGGTCGACGCCGTTTGCCCCCGCGGTCGGCGCGAACGCCATCTCCGTGCTCCGGGCGGGCCTGATCGTCGGCGTCCTCGGCTTCTCCGGGGCGGTACTGCAGGGTGCCAACGTCACCGAGGCCGTCGGGGGTGAGCTCATCATCGGCGAACCGCTGACCGCCGGGGCCGCGATCGTCGGCCTGCTGACCGCGGCGGTTCTCGTCGCTCTCGGCGTCTTCGCCGGCTACCCGATCGCCACCGCCTTTACCGTCACCGGCGCGGTCGTCGGCGTCGGGCTGGCGATGGGCGGTGGGCCTGCCTGGGCGAAGTACGCCGAGATCCTCACGCTGTGGACGCTGACGCCGTTTGTCGGCGGCGGGATCGCCTACGGGATCGCCCGGCTCATCCGCGGGGATCGCTTCGATGAGGATCGGCTGATCGCCGCCCTTGGCGGGCTCGTCGGCGCGCTGATCGCCAACATCGGTTTTACCTTTCTCGGCCCGCCCGGCGAACAGGGGTCGATCGCCGGCACCCTTGGCCCGGCGACCGGACTCCCCACAGCCGCCGGTGTCGTCGTTGCCACCGGTGGGGTCGCCCTTGCGGGGATGGCCGCCCTGTGGCTCGCACTGAATCGGGATCGGGCGGCCGGCCAGCGACGCTTCCTGCTGTTTTTGGGTGGGCTGGTCGCCTTCTCGGCGGGCGGCAGTCAGGTCGGCCTGGCGATCGGGCCGCTGGTACCGCTGCTCGGGGATGGAATCAACATCCCGCTGTGGGCCGTGCTTGTCGGCGGTGGGTTTGGGCTCTTGATTGGCTCCTGGACTGGCGCGCCACGAATGATCAAGGCCATCTCTCAGGATTACTCCTCGCTTGGGCCGCGGCGATCGATCGCGGCGTTGATCCCATCGTTTGCGATCGCCCAAACAGCGGTCTACTTCGGCATCCCGGTATCGTTCAACGAGATCATCGTCAGCGCGATCGTCGGCAGCGGGCTGGCCGCCGGCAACGCCGGGGTGAGCCGCGATAAGATGCTATACACGGTGTTGGCGTGGGTCGGCTCGCTGGTCTCGGCGTTCGTTATCGGCTACGTGGTGTACACTGCTGTCCAGCTCCTCTTCTGACCGGCATGCCGGTGGTTCCGCCGCCGACAGCTACTCCGTCAGCTCGGGTTCGGCCTCGTCCTCAGTTTTGGGATACTCCTCTGTGACGGTGAGTCGGGCCTTCAGGATGCGCGTGCTGTCGACCTCCTCGATCTCGATGACGACGCCGTCGTACTCGAAGGTCTCACCCTCCTCGACGAGCCGACCGGCGCGGTTGAACACAAAGCCAGCCAGCGTTTCGAACTCTTGGCCTTCTGGGAGGTCGATGTCGAGCACCTCGTTGACCTCGTGGATGTTGACCTCACCGCGGACGACAGTGGTCTGCTCGTCGATCCGCGTAAACGGCTCACTTTCGTCGCTTTCGAGAATGTCGCCGACGATCTCCTCGACCATATCTTCGAGGGTGATGATCCCCTCGGTCGTCCCGAACTCATCAAGGACGACGACCATCTGGAGGCGGTTTTCCTGCATCTCCGCCAGCAGGTCGTCGACGTTTTTCGATTCGGGGACGTGTAAGGTCGGCTGAACGATATCCCTGAGATCGCTTTCACCCTCGCTGTACTGGTGTTCACGCACCAGATCACGGACGTTGACAACGCCGATGATGTTGTCGAGGTTGCCGTCGTAGACGGGGACGCGGACGTGGTCGTGGCCGATACAGGCCTCGATGGCCTCCTCGATGGTGGCGTCCTGTGAGACAGCGGTGATATCCAGCCGCGGCGTCATCACCTCCTTGGCGATGGTGTTGTTGAACGTGAAGATGCGTTCGAGCATCTCGCGTTCCTCCTCGTCGATGACCCCCTCGCGTTCGCCGGTTTCGATGATGTCTTTGATCTCATCGCGGGTGACATACGGGGATTCGATCGCCGAGGAGCTTCCCACCGCCGTGTTGATGATCCGGGTTAACTTATCGAAGACGATGATCAGCGGAAACAGCACGTACTCCGAGAGCTTCAGCGAGCTCGCGATCCGCAGCGCCCACGACTCGGTGTTTTCGACCGCGTAGGACTTCGGCGCGCTCTCGCCAAACAGCAGGACGACGGCGGTGATGCCGAACGTCGCCGCCACCACGGCCTGGCCCTGCGACATGTAGATACCGAACAGCGCGGTGGCGATCGACGACATCGCGATGTTGACGATGTTGTTGCCGACGAGGATCGTCACCAACAGCCGGTGGGGGTCGCCCTTGAGGGCTTTGACCGTCTCAGCGTTGGGGATGCCCTCCTCAACCATTGACTCGATGCGGTGTTGGGGCAGCGAGAAGAAGGCGATCTCCGAGGACGAAAAGAACGCCGAGAGGCCGATCAGGACGACGATAGCGACAACGCCGAGGGCGGTAATCGCTTCCGTACTGAGGGCCGGCAGCTGGAGTAACTCGGCTGCGAGAGGCGTCCCTACAAGCAATAAGCCCATTGGTACTGGCCTTTTCCCCGCCCCGGAATTAAGAGTTGCCCTCACACGAGCCGCCGATCGCGCCGCTGCCGTCGCCGATGACAACCGAACGGTGGACTGAAACCGACGGCCGCCCTCCTGTGACCAATGACGACACGGCGGTGTGATGGCTGTGACACGAAAGTCAAGATCGCCGGCGGGATCGGCGACCTCTGGAGCTTTGATTTCGGCCCGACCGACGGGATGATCCTCGAACTCGCCGACGGCAGCGAGCACTTTCTTTGTTTGGACTGTGTCGACCGCCTGCCAGATGATCGGGAGCCGACCGCCGACGACGTGGCCGCATTGCCGACGGCTGACGAGGCGGACGAATCGTCGGCTGACGATGAGTAGATAGCTAGTGGTCAGCCTCAATCGCTCAGTACAGCTTACTCAAGCACCAGAAACGGCAGAGAGAACTGTTCCGAGAAGCGTTAAACAAGCGGTACCAACTAACGCGAAGATCGAAAGAGCCGAGGCAGTAAACTCCTCGGGGTCAGTTTCCAGTGCCTCGTAAACAGCAGTGACGATCATCCCGGCTCCACCGATCGCCATAAGGAGTATCGGGATACTATGGTCTCCAGCAGCGAGTGAGCGTGCTGCTGGCCCGCCCACTGAAACCCCGATTACGACGAACGAGCCGGTGTATATGTACAGCCGCTCCATAGTGGCTGTAACAACACGCAACTACTTGTGAGTTTGTTGAACGATACTTTTTTGGCTATCTCAGTGACTCGTTGTCGACACCGACGACCACCCCACCGCAATCCCTACGCTTTTCTCCCCGGCAATCCGACCGACGGCCGTGAAGCCCGCCCGCATCGTCGAGGAGTTCCCCGCCCCCGAGTTTCGGGCCCAACAGAAACAGGCCCTCCGGGACATCCAGTCGGCCTTCGAGGCCGACAACGACGTGGTGCTGGTGCGCGCGCCGACCGGCAGCGGGAAATCCCTCCTGGCGCGGTCGATCATGGGCTGTGCCCGCTCGAAACAGACCGCCAAGCCGGCCCAAGCGACGGGTGCCTACTACACGACGCCGCAGGTTTCCCAACTCGATGACGTAGCCGCCGACCCCCTGCTCGACGACCTCAACATCATCCGCGGCAAGAACAATTATTCCTGTTTGCTCCCGGGCGAACACGACACGCCGGTCGATCAGGCCCCCTGTGCCCGCGAGTCGGGGTTCGACTGTTCGATCAAACACCGGTGTCCGTACTTTTCCGATCGGTCGATCGCCTCTGCACAGCCGCATGCGGCGATGACGCTGGCGTACTTCATGCAGACCGCGGGCTCGGACGTGTTCGGCAAACGCGATGTCGTCGTCATCGACGAGGCCCACGGGCTCGCCGAGTGGGCCGAGATGTACGCGACGATCGAACTCTCGCCCGATCGTGTACCCGTCTGGGACGAGGTCGGCGTGCCAGCTGTCGCCGCTGCCGACGATCCCCTCGACCGCACCGTTCGCTTCGCGGAGACGCTGGCCGGCGTTTGCTCGCGGGCGAAAGATGAGCTTACCGCCCAGCCCGAACTCTCAGCCGAGGAAGTCGCCCGGCGGGATCGACTTGGCGAGCTCATCAGCGACCTCAACTGGTTCGTTGATGACTACCGCGATCCCGAGAGCCCGACGACATGGGTCGTCGACCAACCCGGCGGTGAGGGAACGGCGATCACGATCAAACCGCTCGATCCCGCCCGGTATCTTCAGCACACCGTCTGGGATCGCGGCGATAACTTCGCGCTGTTGTCGGCGACGATCCTCAACAAGGAGGCATTCTGTCGGGGGGTCGGTCTCGATCCCGATCGTGTCGCACTCGTCGATGTTGACCACACGTTTCCGGTCGAGAACCGTCCACTGTACGATGTGACACAGGGGAAGATGACCTACGAGTACCGCGATGAGACGCTCCCGAAGCTCGCCCGCCTGCTCGTTCGGCTGATGGCCGAACACCCCGACGAAAAGGGGTTGATCCACGCCCATTCGTACGCCATCGCCAAGGATCTTGCCGACCGGCTGGCTGAGTTTGGTGTTGGGTCGCGGATTCGCACCCACACAGCCGACAGCCGTGACGATGAGCTTGGCGTGTGGAAGGCCAGCGACGACCCCGAGGTCTTCATCGCGGTCAAGATGGAGGAGGCCCTCGATCTGGAGGGCGACCTCGCCCGCTGGCAGGTGCTCTGTAAGGTACCCTATCTCAACACCAACGACTCACGGGTCGCGCGCCGACTCGAAGACGGTCAGTGGGCGTGGTACCACCGGGCGGCGTTGCGAACGGTGATCCAGGCCTGCGGGCGGGTGGTTCGAGCCCCTGACGATTACGGGGCGACGTATCTCGCCGATTCGAGTCTGCTGGATCTCTTTGATCGGGCGGCCGCCGACATGCCGCCGTGGTTCCGCCAGCAGGTCGATCGCTGCTCGGAGCCGACACTGCCGGCGTTCGATCCCGACGCCGCGCTCGCCGGGATCGATGCCACAGCCGACGACCGGGGCCGTCAGTCCGCCGTCACGCGTGGACAGACCGACGCCACGGCGTCAGGGGGCCGATCCCGCACCGACGCCGACGCTGCCCAACGGGATGACCACCCGCTGTCGGATGTCTGGGGCGACGGCTAGATCAGTGTCGCGCCCCACGCGACCATCGAGCCAACCATCAAGACCGCAAAGAGGACGGCGATGATCTGCTGTCTGTTCATAGCTGTAGGTTTTTCATCGAGTGATTTAGCTCCATTGACTTTGCGTCCGACAGGAACCCACACTGTCGGCCCCGGTTCGATCGAAGAAAATAGAAAGGCCATTCAACCAAATTTATTCGAATAAAGAAAACAAAACAAAATTAATCTGATTTTATTAGCCTAACTACGGTAGTAATTCCCACAGTAGACTTATATTCAACCACTCTGTAAGAAGTGTATGGCCACAGACAGCCTGATGATCGCGCTCACACTGTATCGCTGTGGAACACTCACCTTCAACCAGGCTGCAACCCGTGCGGGCAAGTCACCCGAAGCCTTTGCCCGCATCCTGGATCGCTTCGGTGTGCCGTCCCGTCCGGAACAGCCAAACACGCCGCCATTCGCAGATCCAACACCGAGCTGATCGGCAACGTCGGCTCTCCACACAGGCGTTCGACAGCAGACACACCAAAGATATCAGTATAGATAATTGGAGGCCGGATTTTTTGTGCGTGGCACTCCCCCTCACGAACGGAGGCACGCGTATGACAGCATCCGTAACCGACCCCTGTGGCCGGCTCGAACTCCCACACGCCGAGGCATGGGCCGCCCACGCAACCGTCGAGCACTGGCTTCGTGACGCCGTCGACCGCACCACTGTCGACGATGTGCGTATCGAACGCGTCTCTCGGATTCTTGACCGACTCGAAGCCGACGGGGTATTCACAACGGATGAGCTGTCACTGCTCTGTGAGCTGTGTCGTGACCGGCTGTCGGCGTCGGCGGCACCAACGCGGGATCACTCCGCGCTGCGGGCGGTCATCGACGCGGCTGAAACACAGCGCGAACGCTGCGTGCAGTAACGCCGAAAACGAGTCAGCGGTCGATCCCTGTCAGGTCGTTCGCAGATGATCCTGTTT
The DNA here is from genome assembly GCF_046719765.1 of Halonotius sp. F2-221B. NCBI lineage: Archaea > Methanobacteriati > Methanobacteriota > Halobacteria > Halobacteriales > Haloferacaceae > Halonotius > Halonotius sp. F2-221B. The sequence goes on along the minus strand of NZ_JABEBY010000004.1, from coordinate 23,401 downwards.
TGGTTCGTAGACCTCGCCTTTCCGCCGTAGTTTTTCGATCTCATCTTCGGCCTTCGCGGCATCCATCCCGATCTCATCGGCCCGATCCAACACTTCCTCGATCGGCGCGCCCTCCTCGAACTCCTCCTCGATCTCGCTGATCAGGCCCTTGATGTTCTTGATCCGGTCGCGCTGGGTTTTCGAGGTGCCAGTTTCGACCACGTCAGCATCGAACTGGCCGGTTTCGGGGTCGACGCCGATATCCTGCAGACAGGAGCGAACGATCTCGACCGACCGCTCGGCGTCTTCGGGCTCGACCGTATCGGAGAGCCGTACGCGCGCACTCGCCTCCGCCAGTCGGACAAGAGCTTCGAGCTTTCGGGCGGTGACCGGGATCGGGGCATCCTCGTCGGCCCCTTTCGAGCGGAGGTCAACGTAGAATTCCCGGATCGTCGCCTTCGCCTCGTCGGTCATCGTCGGGAAACAGGAGCGTTTGGCGTGGGCGACGTATTTCCGCAGGAGCTCGGCGTCGATCTCGGGGGCGACCTCCTCGGTCACGTCGTCGACCTGCTGTTGGGTGAACTCGGAGGTAGCGATCCGGTCGCGCTGGGTGTTCAACTCCCCGGCGTAGTTCGTTTTGAGGATGTGGTCGGCGAGTTTGCCGTCGTGTTCGGGGTCGGGCTGGTCGGTGACGGTGAAAATGAGATCAAATCTGGAGATCAAAGCGGGTTCAAGATCGATCTGCTCGCCGATGGGTTCGTACTGGTCGAACCGGCCATACTTCGGGTTGGCCGCGCCCAAGAGCGAGCAGCGGGATTTCAGGGTGGCGTTGATGCCGGCCTTCGAGATGCTGATCTTCTGTTGTTCGAGGGCCTCGTGCATCGCCGAGCGGTCGTCGCTGGCCATCTTGTCGAGTTCGTCGACGGCCGCGATCCCTTTGTCGGCTAAGACGAGCGCGCCGGCCTCAAGCGTCCACTGTTGGCCGTCGCCGAAATCGTCCTGAACGGCCGCGGCGGTGTTGTGTGTGACGAGACCGTTGCCAACGAAGTTGTGTGTATCCGGGACGGTCAGGTCGAACACCTCCTTCTCATCGGTGTTTTCGACGGCAACGACCTCATCCCACCGCAACTCCGCGTCCACCACTTCACGGACGAGCGGTTCGGCGGGGCCGAGATCGATGTCCTGCAGCATCGAGCGCGCCCGCGCCCGTCCGGGGTTGTCGCCGCGGTGGACGTTCATGTAGTATTCTCCAGCCGACCCCTCAGCGGTGGCAAGTGTCGACCCGACCGGCATCGTTTCGCGCTGGCGTCGTTCGGTGCTGACGATCTCCTGCAGTGCCTCGGTTTTTGCCGCCGATGCAAACCCAATGGCGTCGGCGTAGCGGTCGATGTCCGCGCCATAGATTTCGAGGTGATGCTGGATGTGCTTGGATTCGATTGTCCCCCCGCTGGCGAGTTCGTACGTGCCACGCCGATCGCGTTCCCTGGTTTGTGCCCGGACGCCGTAGGTCTCCAACATCAACTGCACCTGTTCGGCGAGATCGTCACTGATTGTCGACATGAGAACGCTCGATCCGCCATCGTTGCGTGCCGAGACGGAGCCATCCGCGTCCATGAGGCCGCGGAGGAACGCATCCGCGTGCGCCGCCGTGGTCAACCGTGGATCGAGTGCCAACCCGTCTTTCGGCGTCTGCATCCCGGCATTGGCGAACAGCCGGGCAATCGTCGCACTGTTGACCCGAATGCAGGGCACTTTGTCCGCCTGCCGTTCGATATCAGGGTGTTTGTCGAACTGTGCGTCGAAGATGTCGGCGGCGCGTTCGAGTAGCTGTGTGTCGCTGTTCGAGATCCGAACCATCCCGCGGTTGCCATCGCGGCGGTTCAGGGAGATATCCCCATCCCCGAAGACGAGCCCGAGCAGGTACATGAGATCCTCGTCGAACGTCTCCGGAATGGTGATGCTGTCGCCGTGTCTGAGCATCGCCCGCTCGATACTGGCGTCCTCGCGGGTCGCACCGACGGCCTCCAGCATCCGGTCGAGTTTATCCAGCGGAACGTGGCGGTTCTTGAGGTGGAGGTAGATGAAGTTCTCCGAGAGATCGAGTGCCGCCGCGGCGTCCCGCAACGAGCCGAACTCCGCTGTCAGCTCCTCGCGGAGGAACGCAACCGTCTCGTCGGCGAGGCGTACCTTCTCGGTCGTTAACTCCAAGAACTCCCGAACACCGATCTCCGATCGGTCGAGGTCTTCGTACCGCGGTACTGCCACGTACTCGCCGGGTTCGACCGCGGAGATTTCGGTCCACTCCATCCCGTCGGAGCCACACGTCAGGACGGGCGTACTGCGGGATGCTTCGAGTTCTTTTCCATGGGCCGTCTCAAGGCGGCGACACTCCTTCTCGGGCATTCGCCACGCGTGCGACGACGTGTCGCTCTTCATCTCACCCGTCTCGCGGTCGAAGGTCTGGATGTCAACCTCCTTCTCGACGGCCGTCTCGTCGTCAACCGGTTCGGGTAGGTCGCTCGCCACGAGGTCTCGTATTTGCCTGAAGCCCTCGTTCGTGTGTACGAGCGTGTCCCCTGTGACACACAGCCCGGCCGAACTGCTGCCCTTCCCGGAGGTGTACACCGATCGCGGGGCGATGTTTTCGATATATGACAGCATCTGAGATTTGCCGGTCCCGGGGTCACCGATAAGCAGCATATGCAGGTCGCCACGAATCCGCGACCCGTCGGGAAGATTCTTCGTCACCCCGGAGAACAACTGGAGAATCATCGCCAGCTTCTCCTCCTCGTAGCCGTAGATCGCTGGCGCGACCGAGCCAACCATCTGATCGTAGATATCGTCCTCGTTGGAGAGCGTGATGATCGTCTCGATGTCTTCCTGCTCGATGTCCATGTCCTCGAACTCCTCGTCTTCGACGGTGATCGAGACACCATCCATGTAGAGATCGAACAGCGAGGATTTCTCGTTGCCGTCGGACATCTGCTCGATGTGGAGGACGCCGACGGCGGTGACGTGATCGCCGGGGGTGACCTTCCCGGTAATGTCGTCTTCGACGTTCATATCGATGCTCTGGGGCGTCTCGCCGCCGCGCAGGCCTTCGGGGCTCTCCTGGACACGGATCTTCTGCGCATCGATAAACTCAGATTGGTCGAAGTTGATGCGGAACGGCCCCTGTCGCTCACAGCCCTGACACTCGTGGGGTTCCTGAAACTCGCCGTCCTGCTGGGGGATGTAATTCATCGTTCCGCATCGCTGGCACTCGAAGGCGGAATCGGTGATCTTCGGGCGCACGTCGGTCGCTTTGCGGACGATCCCCTGCACGGAGACGAGCTTGCCGATATGGTTGTCGTGGACGCGGATGTCGCGGATGTCGACCGACTCCGGGAGGTTTCGCAGCCGAACGTGGGCGTTGCCGAGTTTGACATCCGCCGGCAGGTCGTAGAGCCGGAGGGCTTCCTCGGCGTACTCCTGGAGCTGGTCGGGCTGGGAGCGATAATCCTCGGCGAGATCCGCATCGAACTGGTAGAGGTCGTCGTAATCGATGTACAGCGACCGCTTTTCGTTGGGATACTGCTGGGCGAGCTGTCCGATCTCATCCCGGTAATAGTTGCGATAAAACTGGATGAACCGATCGGTGAGTTCCTGATTGGAGGCCTGCGCCATTACGAGAGGCGTACGTCGGCATCGGTTATGAAAGTCCGGTTCCCACCGATCCGGAGAGTATTCGAGTCATGTACCATTACTGCAAAAATACTCCCGCCGGTACGAACGGTATGGCGTCATCGCAGTCGACGACAGCAGGAACCACACATGGGCGACACGAGCTTTTGATCATTGGTGGCGGCGTCGCCGGCCTCACCGCGGCGACGTTTACCGCCCGCGCCGGCATCGAGACGATGGTCATCAACGACGGCGAGACGGTGCTCCGGCGCAACGCCCATCTGGAAAACATCCCGGGCTTTCCGGCCGGCGTCAACCCCCGCCGGTTCGCGGATATGTTGCGCGCGCAGGCAACCCGAAACGGTGCCGAGTACCAGACGGGCACCGTCACCGAGTTGACCGGCGATATCGACGACGGATTCACGGCCACGATTACCGGCGGACAGGCCAGCGACGACACCGAGAGAGATGCTGGCGACGACGGCGAGGAGACCGAACCAACGCGGGAGCTCACCGCTGATCGGGTGTTGGCCGCCTCGTTCCCGGATGCCGACTTTCTTGATGGGTTCGATATCGAGACCCGAACGGCCGACAGCAAACAGTACGCCGAGGCCGGCGAGTTGGGCCGCACCGGTGTTGAGGGGCTCTACGTCGCGGGGCGGCTGGCCGAACGCTACCACCAAGCCGTGATCGCCGCCGGCGACGGGGCCGAAGCCGCGATCACGCTGATCCACGACACCGACATCCCCTTCTACAACGACTGGGTCGCCCCTGAGGGCTACTGGACGGATCGCGGCCGGGAGGTGCCGCCGGGCTGTGAGGAGATCGATCCGACCGAGCAGCGCGCCAGACAGGAAGCCGCGATGGCGGCGATGCAGGAGTACTTCGCCGCGCCCCACGACCAACAGCAGCGAACCTTTCCTTCGCTCGTCGACGACGAGCGCAATCGTCTCGATTGGGAGCGGTAGCGAACCCCGAACGCCTATTTATCTACCGACCCCACGTTCGGGGTATGCTTGACGGCGTCAACGTCGCCTTGGGCGTCACCGGCAGCATCGCCGCGGTGAAAACCGTCGAACTCGCCCACGAACTCCGCCGGCAGGGCGCGTCAGTCCGCGCGCTGATGAGCGACAGCGCGCGCGGGATCATCCACCCGTGGGCACTGGAATTTGCCACCGAGCGCGACGTTGTCACCGAGATCACCGGCCGGGTCGAACACGTCGACCTCTGTGGCCGTGAGGGCTGGGCTGACGTACTCCTCATCGCACCGGCCACCGCCAACACGGTCGGCAAGATCGCTGGCGCGGTCGACGACACCCCTGTCACCACGGCGGCGACGACCGCCCTCGGCGCGGACGTGCCGGTCGTCGTCGCCCCTGCGATGCACGAACCGATGTACGACCACCCCGGCGTGCTCGACGCGATCGACCGCGTCGAATCGTGGGGCGTCGAGTTCGTCGATCCACGCATCGAGGAGGGCAAGGCTAAGATCGCCACCGAGGCCGCCATCGTCACCGCGCTCGCGCGGGCGACGACGACCCAAGACCTCGCCGGTCGCCATATCGTCGTCACCGGCGGCGCGACCAGCGAGGCCATCGACCCGATCCGCGTGCTGACCAACCGGGCGTCGGGCCGCACCGGTCGTGCGGTCGCCCGTGCTTGTGCGATCCGGGGGGCCGATGTGACGCTGATCCACGACGGCCCCGACGTGCATTACGCCGACGTGGTCGAAATCGAGAGCGCCGCGGAGATGCTGGCCGCGGCCGACGCCGCCTGCGAGGACGCCGACGCGATGGTCTCGGCGGCGGCCATCGGCGACTACACCGTCCAGGAGGCGTCGGCGAAACTCCGGTCGGGCGAGGCCCGAACCATCGATCTCGAACCGACGCCGAAGGTGCTGGATTCGATTCGACAGGGCCACCCCGACCTCCCGCTGATCGGCTTCAAGGCCGAAACGACCGGCGACGACGAGGCCCTGCTCGAACAGGCAACCGCGCTACGCGACCGGATCGACCTCGCCTTCGTCGTCGCCAACGACGCGACTGTGATGGGCGAAACCGATACTCGCGCGCTGTTGGTCGACCGTGGGGCCGAAACGGTCGCCGACTGCGAGGTCGTCGAAGGGCCGAAACCCCTGCTCGGCGACCGGATCGCCCGCCGGCTCGCGGGGCTGCTCGGGGAGTAACTGATCGGGCACCGCTCCGCGAGTTATTGAACAGACAACTAGTATCCCGACAGATTACGCACAAACCAACAGATGACACACCCGCTTTTCGAAACTCCAACTCATCCGACAGCCAAGATAAGAATTGTTTTGAGGCGTCCCCGACTTTCCCCGACTAAGACCAGTATGACGTTCGGACAACCCTCGCGTGCGCCGGACGGAGTGACCGGCCGATGACGGCCCCCGAGTCGGGGATCGTCGTCCCCGTCAAACGCTCGGCGACCCTCCGCCAGACCGTCGGCTACGTCATCGGCGAGGCCCTCGACCGGGCCGCCGCCGGTGACGCGCCCGTCGTCCACTTCGTCTCGGTCGCCTCGTGGCGCGCCGAAGACCCCGGCTCCGACCGCGAGCGACAGCGCGCGGCTGATCTCCTCAGTCAGGTCGAAACGTGGGCCGGCTTCGAACTCGACGAGGCCGACGCCGCCAGCGACGCGATTACCATCGAAACCGCGGTGATCGGCGGCGACGACTACCTGTTCAGCCCGGGCGACTACGCCGACCTGCTCACCGAGTACGCCGAGCAACACGGCCTCGGTCGCGTCGTCGTCGATCCCGAGTACTCGCTTGTCGGCCACACGACGCTGGTAGAGCCCCTGGAGTTTGAACTCGCCCAAGGCGACCTCGCTATCGAGGAGGCCCCGGTCGACCGCCCGACACGCCGGGACCGAGTGGTCGGCCGCACCACACCGGCCCGCTTTCTCGCGCTGTTCGGCACCTCGATGCTGTTCTATCAGGTGCTCGGCGGGTTCAGCGGGCTGTTCGATCTCGTGACCGGCGTTGCGACCGCGCTGATCGTCGCCACGACGCTGTCGGGTGTAAGCTTCTACCGCGATCCGACGGTGATCAACTCACCGAAACGCCTCGCACGCGGCGTCATCTACGTCCCGTATCTCCTCTATGAGATCATCGTCTCGAACCTCGTCGTCGCTCGCGTGATCCTCGATCCGCGCCTCGATATCGACCCCCGACTCACGAAGATCAAGGTGTTTGTCGGCTCGGGGTTCCCGCTGACGACACTGGCAAACAGCATCACGCTGACGCCGGGGACGCTGACGGTCAAAGCCGACGATCAGGAGCTGTACGTCCACTCGCTAGTGCCGTTCGCCCGCGAGGGGCTGTTCGACGGCTCGCTGGAGCGGTGGGTTCGGTTTGTCTTCTATGGGCGTGACGCCGCCCGCTTCCCGTCGCCGCGTGAGCGTGGTGACACCGAGGTGTTACAGAACCCAAAGGCAGGCGAACCGCCGACCGACGGAACCGAAGCCGTCGCTGATGGTGGCATCGCTGACGACGGTGTCGATCTCAGTGGTGACGACACGCTGGAGGAGAAGCGATGAGCGTCGCCGACACCACCGTCGTCGCCGGCTACACCGTCGGCGACGGCCTGCTGATCGCGGCCGCGCTGTTCGTCACGCTCGCGGTCGCTATGCTCTATCGGGCAATTTTGGGCCCGACGAATCAGGATCGCGTGCTCGCGGTCAACGTCCTCGGCACCAACACGGTCGTCATTCTTGCCCTCCTTGGGGCGGCCCTCGGCGAGCCGTGGTTCCTCGATATCGCCCTCGTCTACGCCCTGTTGAACTTCCTGATGTCGATTGCCATCTCGAAGTTCACCGTCGAGCGGGGTGGTGTCATATGATCACCACCGCCCGGATCGGGCTCATCGCGGTCTTCGTCGCACTGGGCCTGTTTTTCACGTTCGTCTCGACGACCGGTGTGATCCGGCTGCCGGACGTGTTTTCCCGTGCTCACACCGCCTCCCAAGCCGACACGCTGGGCGCGGGCTTCGCGCTCGCGGCGGTCGCGCTGACGATTGGCTGGGGCCCAACAGCGGTCAAAACGGTGTTACTGCTGTTTTTCATCTTCGTCACCAACCCGACGGCGGCCCACGCCATCGCGCGGGCGGCCTACGAGGAGGGCGTCGAGCCGTGGACGAAGGGGGATGAGCGACGATGAGCGTCGCTGCTGGGCTCCCGCTCCAGAGCGTCGGCATCACGCCCATCGAGGCGTCGCTGTTCGCGTTCGTCCTCATCACGGCCGTCCTCACCGCCCTGTTCCGCGACGTACTCGCCTCTATCGTCATCTTTGCGGCCTACAGCCTCGGGCTGGCGGTCATCTACACGTTCTACCGCGCACCCGACGTGGGGCTGACCGAGGCCGCAATCGGGGCCGGCGTCACCACCGTCTTCCTGCTGTTAACCATCGCCAAGACGACGCGGCCGGCGACCGACGCCCGCTTCGAGGCGATCAACTGGCCCGCCGTTGGCGTCTGTGGGCTGTTCGTCCTCGTCGTCGCCGCGACGCTGCCGGCGTTCCCGGCGGTCGGCGATCCCGGCTCGCCGATCCTCGCCAACGCCGACGTGACCGGCTACTACCTCGCCAACGCTTACGACGAGACCGGCGCGGAAAACGCCGTGACCGCCGTCTTGGCGGCCTACCGCGGGTTCGATACCTTCGGCGAGGCGATCGTCGTCTTCGCGGCTGGGGTCGCCAGCCTGCTCGTCCTCGGGCGGGAGGTGTTCACCACATGAGCAGCGACCGGCTCAACGGCGAAACGTCTTCGGACACCCGTGTTGCCCGCCAACGGCCGCTCTACACCGAGAGTCAGGTCATCATGACGACTGTCAAGGCCGTCATCCCCTTTGTGTTGACCTACGGGCTGTTCATCACGTTCCACGGGACGAGTTCGCCCGGCGGCGGCTTCCAGGGTGGCGCGCTCATCGCGTCGGTCGTGTTGATGATCGCCTTCGCCTTCGGCATCGAGTCGACCCGCGAGTGGCTCTCGAATACGCTCGTTGTCGGCCTCGCCACGGTCGGCGTGGCGATCTTCGCGGGCATCGCACTCGTCCCGATGGCCCTCGGCGAGAACTTTCTCGATTACACCGCTTACTACCCCGTTCTCGGCGACACGCTCGGCCTCAAGGAGTACGAGTTCGTCAAATACGGGATGGAGGCCGTCGAGATCGGCGGCATCGCCTTCATCGTTTCAGGTGTCTTGATGGGGCTATTCTTCGCGCTTGCGGCCGGCATGACGCCGCCCAGTGGCACCGGCAACGATGCCGACGCGGCGACAGACACCGGTGCCGACACGGCGTCGGAGTCGCGCGACGATGTCGCTGGCGATGACGCCGAAATCGACGGCGACACCACCGCCGAGGCGGGTGAGAACGAATGACCGACCTCCTCGGCGTGGTGACGACCAGACACGCCTACGCGCTGTTCGTCCTGCTGTCCGCCATCGGCCTCTACATGATGATCGCAAACGAGAACCTCGTCAAGAAAATCATCGGATTGAACATGTTCCAAACCGGTGTCTTCCTGTTTTTCGTCACCTCGGCCTACCGGATCGGCGGCGCGGCACCGGTCGTTGTCGAGGGCGGCGGCCCCTACGTCAGCCCGCTGCCGCAGGTAATCGTGCTGACGGCGATTGTCGTCGGTATCAGCCTCACGGCGGTCGGCCTCGCGCTCACCATCCGGCTGTACAGCGAGTACGGCACCCTGCGGGCCGACGCGCTCCGGGAGGTGATCGGCGATGAGTGACGCGCTCCTGCCGCTGTTGATCGCCATCCCGCTGCTGGCGGCGATCTTCCCGCTGCTGTTCGGCCTCCGATTCGAGCGCGTCGGCTGGCCGATAGCGATGGCAACGTCGCTGTCGGTTGCCGGCCTCGCGGCGGGCCTCGCGTGGGCCGTCTCGCCGTGGAGCGGCGGCCCCCAGCGATTCGTCCACGACCTTGCGGGCTATCCCGCGCCCTACGGGATCGAACTCGTCGGCGACGGGCTGTCGGCGATCCTCGCACTCCTCATCAGCGTCGTCGCCGTCGCCGTCCTCGTCTACGCGCGGACGACCGGCCCCGACAGCAACGCCTTCTACAGCGGTTTTCTGTTGTTGACCGGTGGCTTGCTCGGGATGGCACTCACCGGCGACCTGTTCAACCTCTTCGTCTTCCTCGAAATCGTCGGGCTGGTGAGCTACGCGCTGATCGCCAGCAACGACGACCCCCGGGCGGCCTACGGCGCGCTCAAATACCTGTTCCTCGGGACGGCGGGCGCATCACTGTACCTGATCGGCGTCGGCTACGCCTTCGTCGCCACCGGCACGCTCAACATGCGCGATATGGCGGCTGAACTCGCTGCCCTCGGCTACACCGACCCGCTCGTGCAGGCGGCCTTCGGCTTCATCCTCATCGGCTTCATGCTGAAGATCGCTATCTTCCCGCTGCACACCTGGCAGCCCGACGCCTACACCTACGCGCCGGATACCATCTCAGCCTACATCTCCGCGCTCGTCTCGACGACGGCGGCCTACGCGCTCATCCGGATCGCTTACGACGTGTTCACCGTCGACTTCTTCGCGGCGAACCCGCTGATCACCGACGCCGTCCTGTTGGTCGCCTCGATCAGCATCGTCGTCGGCAGTTTGCTGGCCGCGCTCCAGACCGAACTCAAACGCGTTTTCGCGTACTCCTCGGTCGCCCAGTTCGGGATGATCCTCGCGGCAATCGGTCTCCAGAGCGAAACCGCGCTGTTCGGCGCGGTCATCCACCTCGTCGGCCACGGGCTGATGAAGGCCACGCTATTCATGGGCGGGGGCGTGCTCGCCTCGGCCTACGGCGCGCGTACCGTCGCCGACTACGCCGGCCTCGCCAAGCGCGCCCCGATCACCGCGGGGATGATGGCGGTCGCCGGCCTCGCGCTCGTCGGGATTCCGCCCTCGGTCGGCACGCTCGGCAAGTGGTTCATCGCTCTCGGCGCGGTCGAGGAGGGCTCGTGGGGCGTCGCTGCCGTGATCTTCATCAGCACGCTGTTGACGCTGACCTACATCGGCCGGCTGCTCGAAACGCTGTACTTCAATCAGCCCGCCGCGACTGACGACGACGGCGATGTCGCCGCCGACGCGACCGACGCGGTCGATGTCGCTGACGACGGCTCGGTCGTCGCCGACGGCGGAAGCAATCGCGTCGCCACCGAACGGATCGTCGTTGTCGTCGTCCTCGCGCTGTCGACGGTCGCGCTGTTTGGTGCGGCCGGGATGTTTGCGGAGCTGCTTGACCCTGTCTTCGGGAGGTTCTTCCAATGAGTGAAATCGCCGCCGTTCGACCGTTGGCTGCCGTCCTTGTATCGTTCGTCGCCGCCGGGCTGATCCTCGTTTCCGGCCGCCGGCCGAACCTTCGAGAGGCGTGGACAATCCTCGCCTCGGTGTCGATGTTCGGCCTCGTCGCCAGCATGGTGCCGGCCGCCCTCGACGGCGATATCCTCGTCACCAACCTCGGCACTATCGTCCCCGGTATCGATTTCGTCCTCCGGGCCGACCCGCTGGGCGTCCTGTTCGCCTCGCTGGCTAGCTTGCTGTGGATCGTCACCAGCTTCTACAGCATCGGCTACATGCGCGGGCTCGACGAGGATAATCAGACCCGGTATTTCGCCTCCTTCGCCGTCTCGGTCGCCGCCGCCGTCGGCATCGCCTTCTCGGGCAATCTCCTGACGATCTTCGTCTTCTACGAGGTGCTCTCAGTCGCAACGTACCCGCTCGTCGCTCACGACGAAACTGAGGAAGCGCGGGCGGCCGGCCGCAAATACCTCGCCTACACCTTCTTTGGCGGCGGCGTATTGGTGCTGGCCGGGACGACGCTCGTCTACTGGCTGACTGGCACCGTCGACTTCACGCCCGGCGGAATCGCCGCCCTCGCCAATGCCGACCCGACGGCTGCGACGCTGGCGTTCATGATCCTCGCGGTCGGCTTCGGCGTCAAAGCCGGGTTGATGCCGCTGCACCAGTGGCTGCCTGAGGCGATGGTCGCGCCGACACCCGTTTCGGGGCTGCTGCACGCCGTCGCCGTCGTCAAAAGCGGCGTCTTCGGGATCGCCCGCGTCGTCCTCGACGTGTTCGGGCCTGACACGCTGGCCGCCCTCGGCCCTGACCGCTTCGGCGACCTCGGGATCGCGCTGCCGCTGGCCGCGCTCGCGGCGATCACGCTCACCGTCGCCAGCATCATCGCCCTGCGGAAGGATCATCTCAAACGCCGACTGGCCTATTCGACGATAAGCCAGCTCTCGTACATCGTCCTCGGGCTCGCATTGCTGGAGGGCGATGCCCTGATAGGCGGACTGCTGCATATCCCGGCCCACGCGTTCATGAAGCTCACCCTGTTCTTCTGTGCGGGGATCATCCACGTCGAAACCCACACCGACTACATCAGCGAGATGGCCGGCATCGGCAAGCGGATGCCCCTTACCATGGTCGCCTTCGGCGTCGCCGCTGCGGGGATGGCCGGCATTCCGCTCGTCGCCGGCTTCGTCAGCAAGTGGTACATCGTCATTGGGGCCTTTGAGGGCGGCAATGGGATCTTCGCGGGCGTGCTGTTGCTCTCGGGGATTCTCAACATCGCGTACTTCTGGCCAATCGTCTACCAGGCGTTCTTCGAGACGCCCGACGACCACGACGAGAAACCCATCGCCGAAGGCCCATACGGCGGTCGGGATCGGGTGGTCGCCGACGGCGGCGACGCCACCGACCACGCTGGCGACGATCACCACAGCGACGATCACAATTCCGACCACGGCGATCACCATCACGGCGGCCCGCCGGCCGGCGGCTGGCCGGCCAGCAACTGGCGCGGCGGTGAGAGTACGTGGTTCATGCTCGGGCCGATTCTGACCGCGGCCGCGCTGTCGCTGCTGCTGGGGGTTATTCCGCATACTGTCGTCTTCCTGCGGATCGTCAAGACCATCGTCGGTAATCTGCCGGGGGTGATGGGCTGATGGCGACCGCGCTCACGGCCGTCCCGCCTGGGGTCGTCCTGCTGGCGGTCGCCGTCCTGGTCGCACTCCTGCCGCGCCGCGCCGGCCACGCGCTCGGCATCGCTGCCTCCGCCGTGACGCTCGCGTGGGTGTGGACAGTTCCGGCCGGCGCGTACCTCCAGACCGAGTTCCTTGGGTTCGAGACCGTATTGTTCAACGTCGATCAGTTCTCCCGACTGATGGGGCTGATCTTCGCGCTGATCGGCGTCGTCGCCGTGCTGTACTCCTACGCTAGCGAGGCCGAGAGCCTGCAAACTGCGTTCGCGCTCTCGTACGTCGCCACCAGCTTTGGTGCGGTGTTCGCCGGCGACTGGCTCACGCTCATCTTCTTCTGGGAGCTGATGGCCGTCACCAGCACGCTGCTGGTCTGGCACTACCGCGGCAAGGCAGTCCGAGCGGGCTACCGCTACGCGATCTTCCACGGGATCGGCGGCACGCTACTGATGGCCGCCATTTTGCAGACCTACGTGACGAAGGGCACCTTCCTCTTCGCGTCGGTGCCCGGCGGCCCCGAGGTGGCGGGCATCGCCGCTGGTCTCCCTGCCGCGCTCGCGGCCATCGGGATCGGTGTCAACGTCGGCTTCATCGGCCTGCACACGTGGCTCCCCGACACCTACCCCCGACCGCATATCGCCGCCAGCGTCTTCCTCTGTGTGTTCACCACGAAGACCGGCGTCTACGGGATGTACCGCGCGTTCCCCGAGGGCCACCTCGCTATCGCCTACATGGGCGGCGGGATGGCCGTCTTCGGGGCGACGTTCGCGCTGTTCCAAAACGATATGCGCCGGCTGCTCTCGTATCACATTCAGTCGCAGGTCGGCTACATGATCGCCGGCGTCGGCATCGGCGGCGCGTTGGCCCAGTCTGGTGCGTTCGCCCACGTGTTCAACCATATCCTCTACAAGGGATTGCTGTTCATGACTGCCGGCGTCGTCGTCTACCGGACGGGCGAGGAGGATCTGAAGAAACTCGGTGGGCTGGCACGAGAGATGCCGATCACCGCCGGCGCGTTCACCGTCGCTGCCCTCTCGATCGCCGGCTTCCCCGGATTCAACGGCTTCGTCAGCAAGGGCATTATCATCTCGGCGAGTCACTACGCCTTCAGTGCGGGGCCGTTCCCGATCGGTGAGTTCCACACCCTCGAATGGCTGCTGTTGCTCGGTGGGATTGGCACCTTCATGTCGTTCATCAAATTCGGCTACTACGCCTTCTTCCATGGCACTCACGACGGCAGCGTCGCCGACGCGAATCCCGGCCAAAGCGTCGCCATGCTGGCGGTGGCAGGACTATGCGTCTTCTATGGGATTGCCGTCCCCACATCGCCGCTGGCGGCTCTCCTGCCAGCCAACACTGGCCTGTTCGGTCTCCTGCCGTTCGACGTGACAAGCGACGCTGTCGTCGCACATGTGTACAAAACCTATACCGTCGGTCACATCGTCGAGGGGGTCGTCCTTGCGGCCGCAGGGCTGATCGGCTTCCGGCTTACGAAGAAACCGCTCTCAAAACTCGGTCGCGTGCCCGATATCGACGCGATCTACAATCGGGCTGTCTTCTACGGCGGCCGCGGCATCATCGTCGGCGTCACCGAAGGCTACGCCGCCGTCGACCGCGCCGTGATGGGCACCATCGCCCGCGCGAAAGCCGTCGGCAGCGATCCGCAGGCGACCGCCCGCCGGCTCGGCGTCGGCAGCGACGAGCAGCCGCCGATACTCCGCTCGGGGATCGGCCGGAGCGTCTTCGTGTTGCTCGCCGTGGTGAGTCTCGCCGTGGCGATCCTGCTGATCGGTTAGGGGATGGAAACGGTTTTTCGCCGGCCACCCGAAGCCGGCCTATGAGCTACCGAGTCATCGCGGATCTCTCGCCGGCCGAACGTGCGGCCTTCTTCGAGCGTGACGCCGGCATCGACGCGGTTCGGAGCGACGCCGCCGACATCATCGACCGCGTCAGCACGGAGGGCGATGTCGCGCTGCGTGACCTCGCCTCAAAGCACGACGATGTTGAGGTCGGCAATCTCGATGTGACCGACCTCGCCGAGCGCGCCCATCAAGACGTTGACGACGAGATTCTCGAGGCCATCGAGACCGCCGCCGCCAACATCCGTGAGTTCCACGAGCGACAGGTGCCCGACGACTGGCGCGAGCACTTCGACGGCCGCGAACTCGGCCGGCGGTTCCGGCCGCTTTCAGCGGTCGGCGTCTATGCGCCGGGCGGCACCGCCGCCTACCCCTCAAGCGTCCTAATGGGTGTCATCCCAGCCAAAATTGCTGGCGTCGACCACGTCGCCGTCGCCACGCCGCCGGCCGACCCGATGAACCCGGTTACGCTCGCGGCGGCCCACGAAGCCGGGGCGGATGCGATCTACGCCGCCGGCGGCGCGCAAGCGATCGCCGCGCTCGCCTACGGCACCGAAACGGTCACGCCGGTACAGAAGATCGTTGGCCCGGGCAACAAGTGGGTGACCGCCGCGAAGGCCGAGGTTCGCGGCGACGTGGAGATCGACTTCCTCGCCGGGCCGAGTGAGATCCTTGTCGTCTGCGACGAGACAGCCGACCCCGAGCTTGTCGCCAGCGACCTGATCGCCCAAGCCGAACACGACCCCAACGCCTCCGTGGTCGCCGTTACCGCTGATGAGGCCACCGCCGAAGCGATCGACGCCGCGATCGATGAACAGGTCGACGGGCGCGACCGGGCCGACATCATCAGCGACGCCCTCGCTCACGACGCCAGCGGCGTCCTCCTGGCGCGATCGATGTCGGAAGCCGTCCTCTTTGCCGAGGAGTACGCCGCCGAACATCTCTCGATTCAGGCCGACGACGACGAGGCGATCCTCGACCGCATCGACTCGGCGGGCAGCGTTTTCCTCGGCCCGAACACGCCGGTGGCTGCCGGTGACTACGCCTCCGGCACGAACCACGTCCTGCCGACCAACGGCGGCGCAAAACGGTTTGGCGGGCTCTCGGTCGACGCCTTCCTGCGGTCGACGACGGTTCAGCGACTCGATTCGGACGGCCTTGACGCGCTTTCAGGGGCGATTACGACGCTCGCGGAGGCCGAAGGGCTGGAGGCCCACGCCGAAAGTGTTCGCCGCCGATTCGAGTAATGACTCCTGGTTACGTTTCGCCGTCACTGTTAACAGGCTCGGCTGACGATAGCTGGGTATGAGCACGAGCACCGTCGACGGCGGAACCGAGGAGGCCGTCGAAGTCACGGAGCAGGCTGCCGAAAAGGCCCTCGCGTTGATGGAAAGCGAAGGGATGGACACCGATGTCGGCGGGCTGCGGCTGTTCGTCCAGCAGGGCGGCTGTGCCGGCCTCTCCTACGGGATGCGCTTCGACGACAAGCCAGAGGACGACGACACCATCACGGTTCACCACGGACTCCGCGTCTTTGTCGACCCCGCAAGCCTGAACTACATCGGTGGCAGCAGTCTCCAGTACGAGGACGGGCTGCAGGCCGAAGGGTTCCACGTGGAAAACCCCAATGTTGTCTCCGAGTGCGGCTGCGGTGAAAGTTTCAGAACCTGACGCGATTTGTTCCGTTTCAGCCACGACGCGGCTGGTGTGGCTGGGTTTTTACCACCTGAGCCCAACGTGTCACTAATGGCAGCGAGGCCGCCCCAAAACGAAACGTCGGAGCCCGAAGTGATCGCGTTCGGCATCGCCGCGCTCGCCGCCCGGCTTGAGAGGGCCGATATCAGCTATCCGGCGACGAGCCGCGAGATCTGTGCGGCCGTTTCCGACACCGAGATTCCGGTTGACAGCGCCGGCAACACCGTTGCGTTGGCGACCGCACTCGACCGGCTGCCCCAAGATGAGTTCGCCAAACAGTCGGAGCTGCTTGATATGTTACATCCGGTGTTCGAAGAACAGCGCAAACAGGCCACCACAAGCGTTGTCGGTCGCCTCCGGGCCCTGTTGCCGATCTAAGCGCGTCGCGCCGCCTGAAACCGGTTACCGATCTGACTTAGCGACCGGCTGGTCAGCCTCGCCGTCGGTCGGCGTCGGCTCCCGTCGGTCTGTCGTCGATGCCGATCGATCGTCGGTCAGACTGCTGTCGAGGCGGTCGATCCGGTCGCGCTGTTCGCGGTGCAACGATTGGATCATATCCGCAAGGAAGCCGAAGATCAGGAGTTGCACACCGAGCAGCAGCATCGCAACCCCGCCGATGGCGATGAGCTGGTGGCTGATATCGACGGTGAGCCACCGCCAGATGACAAACACCAGCATGGCGACGCCGACGACCGTCGAGCCGAGGCCGACACTGCCGAAGTAAAACAGCGGGTTGTTGGTTTTCGCGTTTCGGTACAACTCCAGCAGGATGATGCTGCCATCCTTGATCGGATGGAGGTTCGTCGCCGAGCCATCGGGCCGCGGGCGGTAGGTGATCGGGACGACCGCGGTGTCGATCTCGTGTTTCGCACACTGGATCGCCATCTCGGTCTCGATACCGAAGCCGTCGGCCGTCAGCGTCAGCCGCTCGAAGGAGTCGGTTGTGAACGCACGATACCCGGAGAGGATGTCGACGTAGTTTGCGCCGTAGATCATCCGAAAGATCGCGTTAAACAGCCGGTTGCCGATCTTGTTGAGCGTCGTCATCGCGCCGGCCTCCATATCGGCAAACCGGTTGCCGATGACGTGGTCGGCCTCGCCGTCGAGCAGCGGCTCCAACATCGCCTCGGCGTCGGCGGCCCGATAGGTCATGTCGGCGTCGACCATGAGGACGTACGGCGCGTCGATGTAGCCGACCGCCTGCCGGACAGCTTGGCCCTTCCCGCTGCCGGTCTGGGTGATGACCGTCGCGCCGGCCTCCTCAGCAAGCTCCCGTGTCCCGTCGCTGGAGCCGCCGTCGATGACGAGGATCTCGGTGAAGCCAGCGGCCTGATAGCTGGTGATCACATCGGTGATCGTCGCAGCCTCGTTGAGCGCCGGCAACAGAACACAGACATCCGCATGCGAAGCCATTGTCGTCGTCTCGGCACCGGAGGCCTAAAACCCTGTGTGGTTGGCAGGCGGCGTGCCGCGTTGGCGACCGTCGCCCGCGCTGTGTGGCCGCGTCGATCCGCCCGGATGAACAGGATTTTAAGCGGTGCTGTCCGAGAGGCTGGTACTATGGGAAAGAAATCGAAGGCGCAGAAAAAGCGGCTGGCGAAGCTCGAACGGCAGAACCGGCGGGTGCCGACGTGGGTGATGATGAAAACCGATATGGAAGTTTCGCGCAACGCGAAACGCCGCAACTGGCGGCGAAGCAACACTGACGAGTAACGATGAGTACGAGTGAATTCGAGGAGCGCGTCGAGACGGTACCGCTCCGCGGCGTGAAAGCGGTTCCGACCCAGAAGCGTGCCGACCGGGCGATGACGATCATCCGCGAGCACCTCGCACAGCATTTCAACGTCGCCGAAGACGAGATCCGGCTCGATCCCTCGATCAACGAGGCAGTGTGGGAGAACGGTCGCCAGAACCCGCCGTCGAAGCTCCGGGTTCGTGCGGCCCGGTTCGTCGAAGACGGCGAGGCGATCGTCGAAGCGGAACTCGCCTAACCCACCGTGTTACGCACGACTGTTGCCGGCTCGCCGTACGTCGGTGTCTTCGCGCATGCGAGCACCGGCTGTCTGCTCGTCCGGCGTGATATCGACGACGAGACAGCCACAGCGATCGCCGACGAACTCGGTGTTGAGCCGGTGTCGACGACGATCGGCGGCTCCGGCACCGTCGGTGCATTGGCCGCCGGCAACGACAACGGATTGGTGGTCTCCAGCCAGCTCACCGAGCGGGAACGCGAGACGATCAGTGAGGCTGCCGACGGCGTTGTCGCCGAACTCCCCGGCCGCATCAACGCCGCCGGCAACGTCGTGCTCGCCAACAACACCGGCGCGTACGTCCATCCTGAGCTCGACGACGAGGCGGTATCGGTCGTCGAGGAGACCCTCGATGTGCCGGTCGTCCGCGGCGCGCTCGGCGATCGACAGACCGTCGGCACCGCCGCCGTCGCCACCAACACCGGCGTGCTGTGCCATCCCCAATCGCGGGAGGCCGAGTTGACAACGATCGAAGAGCACCTCGATGCCTACGTCGACGTTGGGACGATCAACTACGGCGCGCCGCTGTTGGGCTCGGGGCTTGTCGCCACCGACGAGGGGTTTGTCGTCGGCGAGAAGACGACCGGCCCGGAGATCGGGCGGATCGAGGACACCCTCGGCTTCATCGATTGACATCCTCCACACGGCTAAAGCCGTGGGATTCCCACGTTGGGATATTAGGGTTCACGGCGCAACCTGTTCTTGTGGGACTACTCGCCCCGTTGATGTGTCGAACAACCGCACCGTTGGCTGTGCCAAACAGCCGTTACTCCTATCCTGTGACGGATTCGGAGTTACCGTCGCTCGCATGTTCTCAGCCGCATTGCAGTCAGCGTTCGCTACCAACTCACACTCGTCGCACACGTACAACCCACGCTCGACGCGGTGGGCGTCGGCTTCGACACCGCACGCACAGCAGGTTTTCGACGTTTTCAGCTTACCTTCAGCAACACGTTCCACGTCGATGCCACGGTCTTTGGCCTTGTACTCGATGTAGTCGAGCAGCGTGGTGAACGCCCAGTCGTGGAGGCGTTTGTTCCCGTGTCTCCCCCAGTCCTCGTCCTCGCGGATGTGTTTGGGGTGGCCGACCGCTATCGTCCCAACACCACGAGCAGTACACTGTTCAACTATATCTTTCGACAAAGCGTGCAGGAAGTGATGCTGTCGCCGGGCCTTCTTGCGGCGTGCCCACTGGGCAGTCTGTGACGGCCCGTTCTCACCTTCCGTGGCGTATTCTTGCTGGCGGAAGTAGTGAGCATCCTCTTTCAGCGCATTGCCGGGGTACAGCAGCGTTTCATCACCGACAGAAACAGCTGCCGTGTTACAGATGCCAAGATCGACTCCTGCTGTTTTCTCACCCGGAGCGTCGGGTGTCTCAACACGCATTTTACAAACGAAGTGTAGCTCCCACTCGTCGCCAGTCCAGACCGCACGCACTGTCTGGACAGATTCAACGTCTTCGAGCGTCCGGTCGGCTGTGTGGAGCGTGTATTCGCAGAGGATGTAGTCGGCGGCGTACCGCGACTCTTTCATGTTCGTGCCTTTCGAGAGTCGGATACGATTGTACTCGGTGTCAAGTTTGAAGCCCTGATTTTTCCACGTCACCGTTGAGCGTGGGTGGTCGTCGCCGTGTTTGCGGTAGCCGGGTGGGTTCGCATCGGGATCGTCCTGTTCGTACCAGCCCACGAACGCCTCAGCGAGTTGTTGGAGAACTCGCTGACTAGACTGTGAGTGCAGGTCTGCATAGCGGTCGTGAGTTTTGAGGTATGAACAGAGATCGTCAGCATCGGGGATATGATCGATAGCATCCCAAACCCGTTGGATCGTCCACCGACCGACGTTCCAAAGTTTGCTGGCGGCGAAGCCATGGGAATCGAGATCGTCGTGCACTTGCGAGTGGTTAGTGAGACTCGCTGTGAGTGTTCGCGTGACGACCCGATCCGCCATATGTAAGCAGCATAGTCTCAATTTCATTAACGTTGTGTTCGGCGTGGAATATCCGGGTAGAGCGGCGAACGTAGATATATTCACAGTTGTCGGCTTCATCCCACGGCTAAAGCCGATGGGCTTTCGCCTCGCTACCGCTGTAACCCTGTCGGTGCGTCGTCGGTTCGACGAAGCTTTTCTCGTATCTTGGTTCCTGAGAAGCCACACGTAACGGCTATGGCTCGTCCTGAGTAGGAAGATACTTCCGCGTTGCTGCCGGAGCAACGAGGCATGAGTCAGTTCACGATCCGCGGCGAGTTTGACGGCCGAACCGGGCCGCGAACCTTCACAAAGGAGATCGACGCCGAAAACGAGAACGTCGCCCGCGAGCACATCCTCTCGCAGTTCGGGAGCGAGCACGGGCTCAAACGAACGCAGATCACGATCCAGGAGGTGTCCGCACAATGATGGGAAGCGGTGGCGGCGGCCAACAGCTCCAGCAGCTCCAGAAACAGCTTGAAGCCATCGACGCCGAGGTCGAAGCCTTGGAGGCCGAGGTCGACGAGCTGGAGACCGAACACGCCGAGATCGACGAGGCGGTCGACGCCCTCGACACCCTCGACAGCGGCTCAACGGTGCAGGTGCCGATCGGCGGCGACGCCTACCTGCGCGCGGAGATCCAGGACATCGACGAGGTCATCGTCAGCCTCGGCGGCGGCTACGCGGCCGAACAGGAACAGGACAACGCCGTCGACGCCCTCCGCACCAAACAGGAGAGCATCGAGGAGACCATCGAGGAGACCGAAGCCGAGATCGAGGAGCTCGAAGACGAGACCGAGGATCTCGAAAAACAGGCCCAGGCGATCCAACAGCGGATGCAGCAACAGCAGCAACAGCAGATGTCGAAGATGGAGCAGATGCAGGACGGCGACGAGTAACGACCGACCTGCAACTGACCTACTGAGGACAAGCCGTGTTTGATGGACTCAAAGACAAGCTGAACTCGTTCCGCGAGGACGTCGAGGAAACCGCCGAGGAGGCGGCCGACGACGCGGACGAGCCAGCCGACGACGTCGATGAATCGACCGCGAGTGCCGACGCCGCCGCGAGTGCTGACGCCGAAAGTGTCGCTGTCGACGACGCTGATGCCGACGACAGCGCGGCCGCGGCTGCTGCCGAGACCGACGCTGAGACACCCGGTAGCGACGCTGTCGAGAGCGATGACGCGGCCGATGCCGATGACGACGACAGCGACGACTCGTCGTCGGGGCCGGGCACGCTGAAACGCGCCGCGGCCTTCGCTACGGGCAAGGTCATCATCGAGGAAGACGACCTCGAAGACCCGCTGTGGGAGCTCGAAATGGCACTCCTGGAGAGCGACGTGGAGATGAGCGTCGCCGAGGAGATCCTCGACACCGTCGAGGAGACGATGATCGGCGAGACACGCAAGCAGGTCGAGACGACCGGCGAACTCGTCGAGCGCGCGCTCCACGACGCCCTCGTCGACGTGATCAGCGTCGGCCAGTTCGACTTCGACGAGCGCATTGCCGAGGCTGACAAACCGATCACGATCGTCTTTACCGGCGTCAACGGCGTCGGCAAGACGACCTCGATCGCCAAGCTCTCGGAGTATCTGGCTGACCGTGGCTACTCGTCGGTCATGGCCAACGGCGACACCTACCGCGCCGGCGCGAACGAACAGCTCCAACAACACGCCGAGAACCTCGACCGCAAGATCATCACCCACGAGCAGGGTGGCGATCCCGCCGCGGTCATCTACGACGGCGTCGAGTACGCCGAGGCCAACGACGTGGATGTCGTCCTCGGCGACACAGCGGGGCGACTCCATACGAGCGACGACCTGATGTCACAGCTCGAAAAGATCGACCGCGTCGTCGACCCCGATATGACGCTGTTCGTCGACGAGGCCGTCGCCGGCCAGGATGCCGTGATGCGCGCCCAGGAGTTCAACGACGCCGCCGCCATCGACGGGACGATCCTGACGAAAGCGGATGTCGATGCCTCCGGCGGCGCGGCGATCTCGATCGCCTACGTTACCGGCAAACCGATCCTGTTCCTTGGAACCGGGCAGGGCTACGAGCATATCGAGCCCTTCGAGCCGGAGGAACTGGTCGATCAGTTGCTCGGCAACGACGAGTAGAGCAGTCTGATCGCTGCTTTTGACGACCAAAACTGTAGACCTGTGGCGTAGCCGCCGGCCTGTGTTCTGGTTGTGGTCAATGAACAGGTAGTCGAAGGGTGGACTGCTTGAATGATAGCTGGAGAACGTGTCAAAGTGCTCTGATAAATAGTGATACATGTGGAGAGTGGTAGATATTGAATCGGTGTGTGAGCGACCCAGACTCGTGATTTCAAAATTGATGTTGCTTAATTTCGACTCAATGACTGCTACTCAACAGAGTACTTCCAACTAGCCACGCTTTTGACCTGTATCCTGCTTCCGATTCAATATTGTTTGTTGGTTCAATATATACGCTTATTATATTAATACTATTTTCATATTGGGAATATTATCTCCAATGCTTTTTAGTAAAAAGAGATTTTCAATACAATTGGTCGTTTAGACCAACGCACCGGCTTGCAACTGATCGACAGTCACTCGCGTGCTAATCCAGATTCACTGTGGCATACGCTTGGGCTGCCTCCCCTCTTACAGCCCTTCCAGTGAAAAACTACCTCAACTAGGGGTACTATTGATCTTGGGTATAAATCGCATACAAGTTTTGAGCGTAGATAACCACCTTATGGCCCCTTAGCTTCAATTTTTTCTGTTACCTCATACTGGTATAACGTTGGTTCAGCACGCATGTGTGGCTCAATTGCATCTTGAAACCATTCGAGGTGACTACTCGATTCGTGTGCTTCGACTGCGTCCCAGTCTTCATACTGTTCAATAATTCTGGCCGTTGCTGGTGCCTCAATATCGAATGTTACCCTATAATCAATAACCCCTGGTTCCTTTCTGGAAGTAGAAGCCATATCTTTTAGAATTTTGCTAGCTTCTGCTTTTGAATCGTTATGTATTGGCACTTCAGAATGAATGACGATCATATCTCTTCATAATTTACCCGATACATAAAATACGGTGGTTCCTGTAGCGGTGAAATATCTATAGCCAGGAGTATTATTTTGATAATATCGCTAGTTGTCCGTTCTCCTGATAACGGTAGCAGCAAGATCGCAGTCTGACATGGTGAGGATGCCGATACGAGAGG